>CAXQOB010000013.1:0-51592 GCA_964225475.1 Candidatus Nitrosopumilus sp.
GGGAATACCGTCGTCTTGATTGAACATAATCTGGATGTCATCAAAACGGCGGATTGGCTGATCGATATGGGACCGGAGGCAGGATCTGAGGGTGGGCAGATTGTTTTCGCCGGCACTCCGGAATCCCTTGCTGCAAAAGGGACCAAAAGACAAAAGCAAGACGCTGGAAGCCAAACCGCTCCATTTCTTGCCAAGGCGCTTCGTGCAGCCTCAATGTCAGGAAAAACAGAGATCGCAAAGGGATCATCCAAAACGAAATTGGACAAGACGACAAACAAATCAACCTCCACTGCAAACAACCCGCGAACCAAGCTTAGGGTGGCGTCTTCCAAGACCACGCAAAAAAAACCAACAAAGAAATCTGGTACTGGTCGGAAACCACCATCAGAGTCAATCTCCTCTGAACGCCTTGGTGCTGGAAAATCAACAAAGAGCGCCGGAGAATCCAGCAAGGGCGTCTCTCAAGCGAAGCGAGCCGCTCCGTTTGAACCCTGGAGAGCCCTTGGTATCAAATGGCACTTTTTACCAAAGGGTTTTGCACAGAATCAGAAACCGACCTGGAGTTTTGAGGTACTGGAGAACCTACTAAACGAATTGGAAAAATTTGTTGCACGCGAATCAGTGATTTGTGAGAACTCACAGTCACTATCCGTACACTTCAATGGGCTCGAGACTGAAGCGCACGAATCCAAAATACCTTGGTTAACGATCGAAACCAAACACCCAGATTCATTGAAGCTTTTCCTGCTTGATTGCGTCGACAAACTAGAGCCCGATTTAATCACAAAACAGAAAATCCCCTGTCAGGTTGTTAAAGCCAAAACCCCTTACAGCGACGACTCCTTTGATGCCATCCAGATAAGCCTCAGCGAAGCAAAGCAATTGCGAAGTCGTTATTTAAAATCGCTATTGAAATCACATCACAGCATTCGACAATCCACTGTAGATTGAGAGAATCCATGATGCGAATTCTCACGAAGGAATACACAGCACTTGGCCGTTACCTCAACAACAAGGGGGCGATGTTTCAGGCCCAAACAATGCGCTCTGTTGCGAGTTCCCATTCCCCGGGTGATCTAGATCGATCTAGCGATAATCCTCCTCAGGACGCTGCCACACCGTAAATTCATTCGATTGAAGTGAACAATTCCTCACCTCGCCGCGCCACTGCTCCTCAGAATGACTCACACTTGGCCAGGAGACCTCGGGTTGAAACTCCTGTTTGCTCGGCTGGTAAAACGTCTAACCTCCTCAGTTTGCACATCTAATTTTGCAGAAACGCGGCTCGACACACCTCAACATTAGCCTTCACCGCTATACTGTAATGGTTCGACGCACGCGTCTATTCTTGGAGGAACACCGAGTTTTGATGCCGCGAACTGAGCCGCTTTTCCCATCGCCATCTCCCATTCCCAACAGGAAATTGACTTCATGAGTGAATACGGTGTGTTCAGCGATGACTTCTACATCAACATGAGCCTTTCCACCGAAATGGATCTGCCTCAGGGACGCGAATCGGTCCTGCATTATTTCGAACAGATTCGTCGCCGTTTTCCTAAGATGCAGAATTTTTACTCCCGTGAGAAATCTGAATTTGTGCTGGAAGAGGAAAAAGAAGCGGGCGCGTATCGATGGGTCTCGTTAGAAAACAAAAAAGTCAACAGTGGTGTTGTTAACCCCGAGTCCTATGAAACCGCGATAGAACAACATCGTTCCGTGCTGGAACTGGTCCCATTTGAGCTGTCCATTACCCCACTGGACTGCGAAGCTCTCAGCCTGATGTTTGGCTTTGACTTTGCCTTTCGCGGTAACCATAACGAATTGCTGACCGAAGCAATCGGTATCGCTCCCGGTCTTGAGCCGCTCATGAACGCGCCCAACACCAAGGTTCTCTCCGCAGAACCTTCATTACAATTTGCCTTGGATGAAGACTGCCGAACCCAATGTCGCATAAGCTTTGAAACCCGAACGACTGCGTATCAGATCCGCACGGGAGATTTCGGTGAGGATCAGCTGAGCGTCTACCTCACCGTCCGAAGGTACGATAGTCTCGACATGAACGAAAACTACGCAGATGAATTGACCCGTCTATCAGCTCTCGGTAGGGAACTCGTTGATAGCTACCTGATCCCCAGTGTGCTTCGACCGTTACAGCAGGCGATTTCACTGCGTTAAGGGTTATCAAACAGGCATCCTCAAGGCCTCGCTCGCTCTTTCTAATTGCATGGATGCAGCGACGTTTAGACCGAGGCTTCCCACTCAAACCGTGCGAGGCTGGAAGTCGCACTTTCTACCTACCTTGAGACTCGACCAAGACCGGATCTTTTGTGCGCGTCATTTTCCTTCACGAAGACGATGCCCAAGGAAATCATCCAATTCTTCAACTGCTTCGATCTGCTGTACGGTGCGCTCGACGTCATATTCTACGCGTCGGAATGAAATGGATTCGCCATCGTGAATCACGTAACAGCTGCGCCAATCGCCATCTCTGGGTTGCCCGACACTACCGACATTAATCATGTAGCTCTGTTGATCGGGAATAAACGTCAAGGGTGCTGGCAACTCGGTGGGCCGCATGAAACGGTGATCTGCACAGAAGACACCGGGGATGTGAGTGTGCCCCTGAAAACATAATCGCGAGAAGAGGGAAAACAACTTCTCCATTTTCTTGGGGTTCTGAACATCCTCCGGGAAGACATACTCATTGGTCGGCCCTCGGGGAGAGCCATGAACAAATAGCAATCCGTCTTCCTGAACAGTACGAGGCATTCGTGCGATGTACTCCATTCTTCGATGTGCCGCCTCGGCGCCGTCCGTTGGAGTCTCCAGTTGCTGCCTCGTCCAAAAGATCGCGCGTTCCGCGGTTGCATTGAACCCCTCAGGATCAAACAGCGCACTGCTGTCATGATTTCCCAGAATACAGAAATCAAATTCCATTACGCGGTCCACGCACTCATTGGGATTCGGTCCGTATCCAATGACATCCCCAAGGGACACAATCCGATCCACATTAAGTGTTTGGAGGTCCTCGAGGACGGCTTCGAGTGCCGCCAAGTTCCCGTGAATATCGCTAAGTATTGCTGTTTTCATCTCAATGCTAATGCCGACGCGCTACCTCTAAAATTCCCCTTCGGAGTTCTACCTAGCGGCCATGCTTTAGCCGATCACCCAAGGCATCGGAAAGATCCGCCTCGGCATAGATTTTATTGGCAGTTTTATCGATGTCATATTCAACCCGACGATAGGTAATCGTCTTGGCATCGGTATCGAGGATTGCGTAGCAGGAGCGATTGTCGTCGTCTCTCGGTTGCCCCACACTCCCAACATTTGCGAGGACTTTATCACCAGAAAGTTGGTAAACATTATCAAATTCGTCAGGAGACAGAAATTCACAACCGGTGGTAAATACGCCTGGAAGATGAGTGTGGCCCATGAAACAGTACTGGGTGACCTTTCCAAATAAGATTTCCATTTTCCGTTGATCGAAGACATATTCCGGAAAAACGTACTCATTTGTCGGATCTCGCGGTGACCCGTGAACAAATTTCAACTCTCCTTCATCAATCTGCCGCGGAAGCTCACCTAAAAAATCCCATCGACCATTCACAATATTTGGGGAACCCGGCCCACTGTCGAGTCGATCTCGTGTCCAATAGATGGCTTGGAGGGCCATCGGATTGAATCCATCTGGATCAAACAATGCCGCTTGGTCATGATTACCCAAAATCGTGGCCTTACAACGCTGCATTACCAGATCAAGGCACTCGCAGGGATTTGGACCGTAACCAATGATATCCCCAAGACAGTATATTTCATCCACAGACGAGCTATCGATATCCGACAAGACAGCCTCGAGGCCTTCGAGATTACCGTGTATGTCGCTGATTAAAGCTCGTTTCACTGGAGTTTTCCATCGTTTAGTCGTAGCAACGCTGCCTGGTGTACCAACACCGGTCGCAAAAGATCGTTCGGGACACCTAATTTTACCTCGGCACTCCCACTAAAATTATGACAGATGCAACCGTCGCTGACCATCGCAGTCCAATATTGCAGCTAGCGATAGAAACCACGGGTCGATGTGGCTCAATTGCCATTCTTGAGGACCAAACGGTTCTGGAAACCATTAACCTTCCGGAGACCGCTAGAACCGCGGCATCACTCGCTGTCCATCTTGACCAGATTCTCCAAAAGCACCGAGACGGTACGCAGCCAATTCAATTGGTGTCAGTGGCCGATGGCCCCGGATCCTTCACCGGCCTTCGAATCGGCGTGACGACGGCAAAATCACTGTGTTATGCACTTAAAATCCCGCTGGTGTCGGTGGATTCCCTTGCTGCGATTGCAGCCGCGGCCTTCCACCAGAACCCCTCCAGCATGTCACTCTGTGTCGCTTTGGACGCCTATCGCAAACAGGTTTTTGCCGGGCAGTTCCGGCGCCGAGAACTACTCTCCACCCCGGATCAGCTGCACCCCACGTGGACTCCCCATCCACCCCAGGTAAAAGTCCTGAGTGCTCAAGATTGGCAAAGTTTTGTTGACCAAATCTCCAATCCTGAATCCAACGCACCCGATCACAAGATCTCCGCCGCAGACACCACTCCGCAAAACACTGGCTTTCAATCCTCCAGATCACCGAATCTACCAACGGATCGCTGGCAAGCTGCCGGTGACCCAAAGCCGTTTTCAGAGACAAATCTCCCAATTCTGGAACGTCAATGCGACGCGGTGGGCGTCGGCCTACTCGCTTGGCGAGCGTTTCGAATCGGGAAAACCACTGACCCCATCGCACTGCTGCCACGTTATCTCAAACCGAGTGCTGCAGAGGAAAAAGCAAACGCCTGACTCTCTCGGATGCTGGCCTTCCCACCGAAAATCCGCAGGTCTTGGGTTGATTTGGTATATCTCATCGAGACGCCCCCATCGTGGGCGTCGCCTCTTCAATGGAAGGCTATCTGGAATTGAGATACGCACGCTGACTCTAGACGGAATCACGCAACCTCTGAGTTAACTC
Organism: Candidatus Nitrosopumilus sp.; assembly: GCA_964225475.1. GTDB lineage: Bacteria > Planctomycetota > Planctomycetia > Pirellulales > Pirellulaceae > Rubripirellula. Next base: position 5,012 of record CAXQOB010000013.1, read on the forward strand.
GGGAAATGCCGCCCGAACACGAGTCCAATTCGGGATCGCCTGCGCCCCGCCGGGATCGTTTCGATACACCTCAGCTGCCTTGGTGATACAGCTTGCAAAAGCATCGATTACGAGCTCTTCCTGATGTCGATTAAACTCGAGGTCATTGACGATTGCATCAGCAGCGTACTGTCGAACGCAATTTTGAGCGACTCGTACATACGTGGCCCGAAGCGTATCGAAAGTCGAATGACTCATTTCTGTTCCCTGACTCGCCAATGTTCGGTAGACAGTCGTGAGAATGTCGACGGCCATTCGCATCAAACCGGCTTTGGGATCTTCAAGAGAAAGTGACTGATGCTTGTGTTCGTACAATCTACACAAATCTGTTTGGCATACGCGTTTCAGAGACGTATTACGATAGACCTCAGCCAAGGTTCCAACCTCAAGACCCCAATCACTCGGTATTCGATTCGTGCGAGCTAGGTTACGCGTTAACGAGAACTCACCTGAGAGTGGATAGCGAAAACTCCCCAAGAAACGTACAAATTCGCTGCCAGGAAAAACCGTCGCCAACGCTCGAATTAATGGAGTAACCAACAGACGCACGACGCGGCCATGCATCCGATCGGTAACCCTTGCGTAGTAAGCTTTGCAGAACTCAAAATCGATCGCAGGATGCACCATTGGAAGGCACAATCTTGCGAGTAGAAACCGGTCGTAATCCACGATGTCACAGTCATGTAAAACAAATGTGCTCAAACGAGGATCATCCAGCAGGTAACCGAATGCAGTCCAGACGCTACGCCCCTTGCCGGGTGTCGCAACTTCGATTCCGCTGTCAATCAGCTCCGAATAGATCGACTGAATCTCAGGTCCATCCGTCCAAAGCACCTTCGCACGATCACCTAACGGTCTGATTTTGTCTACCGTCTCTTCGTAATCCTTTCGCTCAGGGGCAACACCGAGTGTGACCACGATGGTGTCGATATAATCTGCCTCGATAAGTTGCTTGACAATCTCCTGAAACGGCTCGGCTCGCATGTCACCGGCGGTTACGGGAAGAACCAAACCAATGGGATGATCCTTGGTCGCATCACGCAACATTGACTCCAAGCGGTCGAGGGTGCCTGTTTGCAAGTCATGAATTGTTGTGACGAGGTCATCTTGATAAAAGTCGGGCATTGGCTTTGAACACTTATCTATTCAGAGATCGATCCTTTATTTCCACTGCGGACTAAGCTAACCCCCTAAATAACCTCTGAAAACTCGGCTCTGCTGGAAAGATTACATAGGGAGAAAAAACCACCATAAGCGGGCTTGGACGCGAGGAGAAAACACTTAAATCTTGCGACTCCACTCGTAAAACGGGGATTTCATTGGCTCAACTCCTACAAAAAACGATTGAAGACCGTTATCAACCGAACAGGGATCCGCCCATTCGGCCCCAACAAAATCGTCCCATCGCTAGACGATTCCGGATCGACTCACGGGGCAGTGTCATCATCGCTCTTCCACCACTGTGTCATCTATCAAACCACGCGATCACGCATGCTTCCCAAATGCGTTTTGTTTTGCAAGCAACTTTCTGCATTTCTATCCACACTTCATTGCCAACTCAGTGTTCGTGATGGTCGTGTGAGTGCCCTGAGAGACTCGTCCCTTCATGAGAATGTTCCGATGCGACCTCATGCACATACGGGTAATTCGCTCTACTCTCGTGAACATGAGAATGTCCAGGCATATTTTCAATCAACACTGCGAGTGCGATTCCAAGAAAAAAAGCGAGACTTAGCTTGCCTCGATCATGATGATGGAAAGAGACTTCAGGGAGTAGGTCGGCGAGAGCAATACAGATGAAGAAACCGGCAGAAATTGCCAAACCCCAACCGAGCAGCGTTGAATCCTCCGTTCCTTGGCTGACGCCAAAGTAGAACAAAAGCGCTCCCGCGGGACATGCTAATGAAAAAACGATATTCGCAACGGCCTGATGCAACACTGGCCAACCGCTTGCACGCATGGTCGAGGTAATGGTGAAAGCATCCAGTGGTTTATGCAAGGCAATCGCCAAAAACGTACCCATACCAGCAAGCAAGACGCCTGGATGCTGCGAGTCCGCAACAGTACCAGCCGCTAAGGCAACCCCATCTATGAATGTGTGAACCCAGAGCCCAAAGAGTATCCCTAGCCAACCCATCCACCGATCTTTGCTCTTATCCACCGACTCCTGATGCAACGAGTGCTCACAATGGTCATGGTGCGCCAGATGTTCGGCAGGTATTTTTCCTGTTTGTAGAGGTCCATTCGGTGTCGTAACCGCCGACTCCGAAACATCTTGGTCCTCCGAGCTTAGTTCGATATTTACTTTCCCTAAGTCGACCTCGCCGCAACAGGGCTGAACCACCTCATTCTCGCCGGCCAGTTTCACCGGAATTGCTTCAGCAAAACCGTGCGTGTGGGGAGCGTGAAATAAACGCAGCAGAACAAACATTGCCACCACACCGGCTAAGCAAGCGGCTCCCGCATTCGATGCGGATCCGAGCGTTGCAACCGCACTGGGGAAAAGATGCAAGAACGCGATCCCGAGCATTAGGCCGCCAACAAAACTAATCAGCAACTGAGTTCGAAGGTGCGTCATGCGCACGAGCGACGGCAACTGCCCACCGAGGTTGGACAATAGTAGGATGATTAAGCAGTAGCACGCGAGAATCGCTAACATTTCCATCACAGTACGCGTCAAGCGGACGGGGGATCATAGCCCATCGAGAATCAGTGCTAAAACGATGAAAACATCGTGTTCACGGGATTCATGATCGTCTGAAAATCATACGCGATATGGATGCTCGCAAATAGCTGCTGATTCGTGAAAAACAAACCTAATCACTGATGCAAGGTGCGAACGCCAATTTCTCACCGACGAATACCCCCGTCTTTCGCTCCACTACGACTCCAACTGCATGCCCCCGACACTCTGCACCAACAGCACCCTTGGCAGATCGCCCGCCAATTCCTCCATTCGATCGTACAGTCCCTCTTCCTCGCCTTCATCAGGGGTCTGGAAACCGAGCAGGACGATCGCCGCATCTTTTGAAGTCACGCGAATCGCCTCAATGGACGAGGTGTTCGCGAAGATCACTTCCGGAGTAAATTCAATTCGCGATTTTGCACCTAAGTCAGCCAGTGACCGTAGATCGGTAAATGAGGACGTGTCCAACCTGTTCCGGTAAATGCCATGATGTTTGGACGCCAATTCTTGGGGTGTTGGACCTCATTTTCCAATCGCAACAGCGACGTCCTGGCTCTCTCAAACACCACACCGCTTCTCAAATCACCCCACCGAGACTCGACCTCACGATTACGAATGATCCAATGCAATCCGGTGACAAACAATATGGAAACGAGTGCCCAATCCCAACTGATCAAAAACATCACCGCAACACAGCCAAGGAAACCAACAAGTGAGGTGAGCCAATGACAATAATGAAACGTGGGACGATAACTGGGATTCTTTGTGATCGATTCATAAAACGTGGCAAGATTAAAAAGACCATAGGTGATCATAAAGAACATGGTGATAACCGGAGCAATAGCGTTCAGATCTCCCATCAAAACACAGAGTTGCGCAATTAAAAATGTCACCACCGTCGCGCGCCGCGGTTCATTCGACAACGAACTGTCCGCCGAGAAAAAGTTGAGGGACCTGAAAACTCGGTCCCTCGAAAAAGCTTGAAGAATCCTTGGCGCTCCCATCATGCTACCGAGTGCAGAGGAAAGCGTTGCCGCAAAAACACCCGCAGTGATAAGCCAAGGCCAATAGGCGATGTCACGCACTACGAGGGTATCCTCAATCAATACCTCAGCGTTTCGCGATCCACTCAGCATTACCGCCATGCCGAGGTAAACCACTCCAGTCACAGCAATGGACGAAAGCGTACCCATCGGTATTGATCTCGACGGATTCTCCAAATCTCCAGACATGTTCGCCCCCGCCATGATCCCCGTAACCGCCGGAAAAAAGAGCGCAAACATGGTAAAAACATTGTCGTCATGCTGGAACGCTGGCTGAAGATTACTCTTGAAGATCGACCACTCAAATGCTTGAGTCGCTCCAACGAAGAAAGCGGCAAGTGATGCAGCTAACATCACCAGAATCAAGTACTGAACCTTGATCGTCCAACCAGCACCGATAAAGACACAAACGAAAACCAGAACATTAACAACGGATGCAACCTCGATAAATGAACCACCAAGCGCAGGTATCGTCGCAGTCAGTGCCTCCGTGAACCCTATGACATACATTGCGACCGAAATTGCTTGGGCGGCGAAAAAAAGAATCCCTATCGCTCCACCAAATTCAACACCTAAACTACGGCTGATCAAAAAATAAGCACCTCCGCCTTGCACACGTGTGTTCGTGGCGATCGCGGAGAGCGACAGGGCGGTCAGTCCCGTAATTACCTTGGCGCAGAGCACAATCAGGATGGCGTAATAGAACCCACTCTGGCCGACCACTTGACCAAAACGCAGGAACATAATCACACCGAGGATTGTCAAAGTGCACGGTGTGAATACTCCACCAAACGTCGAGAATTTCACCGATCGCGTCGATGCGTCAGAGGACCTAGAAAACAAGTAAACTTCCTTTTATTGACTCAGTATTGCCATGAAGATGGAAGGCGGTTGACTGCGGTGCAGTGGTTCACTTCTTTTGATGCAAAGCAACTCCACCAATGCAAAAACGGAGACCAATGTTCACGCCATACCCTATCGCCGGCCTTGTGTGGTAAACATTACTCTACCAACCTGTAGCGGGCACAGTGTGCTTCTAGAAACTGGATCCGTTTCTAGCGGCAGAGGAAGAGATGGTTCAGACCGCAAAAACGCATTAATCTTTTGCTCTCGGCACCTTGCTTTCAGAAGCTCCAACACTTTGCAAAGACACCGAGCCAGAATCTTGCGAACGCACCGGTAAGAGCAATGGTACAATCGATACTCTGGCACATCAAACGGGCCGTGCAAATCAGGAATCCTACAGTGTGTTTGAAGTTAATGGATCAAAAAAGATAACCAAAAAGCAAGCGATCCCGCTGAACACCTACAATCATGCTACAGCCGCTTGGTGAACGTCCTGTACCCGATATCCCCCGTCCCTAGCTTGTATCATCGAAACACGTAGAACAGGCCATGCAAACTATTCCTTACCACCATTCGCTTGCTTCCCAAACAGAACGACAACTCAATGTTCATTAACACCACAGATTCTACAGCAAGAGAAAAAACCGGGTCAGCCATGCAAACGAACAGCCTAAAGCCACAAGTCGTCTGCTTTTTACTAACCGTGCTCAGCGTAATCAGTCCGGTACAAGCAGACGATGCAACTCGCGATGACAACGAATACTCGACGCTTCGCGATCAGTGTTACCGACAAGATGTCGGCGGCAAGTCCACTCGCAAGGAGTGCCAACTCGATCTTTACTACCCGAAGCACGAAAGTAAGTTTGCCACAGTGGTGTGGTTTCATGGCGGAGGTCTCACCGGTGGCAAACGATCAATCCCTACGGCATTGATGAACAAGGGTTTTGCAGTTGCCGCTGTCGACTATCGCCTGAGTCCATCGGTAATGGTCAAGGATTGCATTGATGATGCGGCGGCAGCGGTAGCATGGGTATACCGTAACATTGAGTCCATGGGCGGTTCGGCGGAACGTATTTTTGTCAGCGGACACTCAGCCGGAGGCTACCTCACCAGTATGCTTGGATACGATAAGTCTTGGCTCGGGAGGTACTATATCGATGCCGATGATTTAGCAGGGCTAATACCCTACAGTGGTCATACAATTACCCACTTCACTGCTCGCAAAGAACTGGGTCTCAAGAAAACCACACCGCTGGTTGATCGAATGGCACCTCTCTACCACGTCAGAAAAGACGCACCCCCGACCTTGCTGATCACCGGAGATCGCGAATTGGAAATGCTGGGAAGGTACGAGGAAAACGCCTACTTTTGGCGAATGCTAAAGGTAGCGGGCCATCCAAGCATCGAACTCTTTGAACTCGACGGTTACAACCATGGGCAAATGGCTGAACCGGCACATCCATTACTGGTTCGTTTTGTTAGAAACCAATTGCAATCCTCCAAATAAGTCGTTCCATCGACGAATCACAGCCCGTGTCTGGAAAAACCATTCATGAATGACCGTTCTGGTGAACTCCATTCGCATCACTTGCGATAATAAGTCGCATTCATGGATGTGATAGCCTTGAAAGAATGATCATAGGGCATCAGTGATTCCGCACTACCGACTACCAAACTCCCGCCATCGCGTAGATGGGGTGAAATGCGATTGAGCAGCTTCTCGCGTGTATCCGGCTTGAAATAAACCATCACATTGCGCAGCAAGACCAAATCAAAAACGGGTAATTTAGGCCAAGCACCCGCGAGACTGAATTTCTCCCAGCGAACCATATCGCGTATCGTGCTTTTCACTTGCCAGCCCGAAGCACTCTCCTCAAAGAAGCGACTCAAACGATCCTGATTAACACCACGTGAGACCTCAAATTTTCGGTAAAAGCCCTCTGCTGCCGACGATAACACTTTCGAAGACACATCGCTTCCCACGATTTGCACTTGGCCCACTAACTGTGGAGCAATTTCGGCAATCAACATGGCAACACTGTACGCCTCTTGGCCTGTACTTGCGCCGGCCGACCAAATCTTAATCTCCTTACCCGATTTCTCAGCCTCCGCACAAATTGAGGGCAAAATCTCACCTTCCAGCTGTTGAAACGGCGCTTGATCGCGAAAGAAAAAGGTCTCATGAACCGCAAGGACATCAACAACTTCATCCCACAAGGGCGTGTTGTGGTTTTGGGGTAGCGATTGAATGAGTCCGTGGAGCGAATCAAAATTGAAGCTATCAACCAACGGCGATAGGCGATTCACGACCAGGTATTCCTTACCCGCACTCAGTGAGATCCCCACTCGCTGTGAAAGTAGGTTTTGCACCAAGCCAAAATCTTCTTGTGATAATGTCATTTTCAATAAATTCTCTTTTTTCCTGACTCCCTCCGAAGGAAGGAGCTGATCTTCTGTCCGATTAGTTCGATCGGTTCAATGTGGTCTGCTAATTGACTCGCAACAACGCTGCCCGGCATTCCCCAAACGACGCTGGTCGTTTCATCCTGTGCGATAACGGTCCCGCCTTTTTCACGGATCGCTCGGCAGCCGTCGCGACCGTCATGCCCCATCCCCGTAAGCACGACGCCTAACACTCCACCGGCTACCGCTTCTGCAGCGGACCCGAATAAAACATCAGCCGAGGGGCGACAGGAATTGACCGCGGGAGACCGGTCAATTGATGTGACGTATTGTTTTTTGTGTAATTTGACAACGAGGTGATGCCCCCCTTGTGCAATGCGAATCATCCCCGGTTTCAACACCTCTCCCTCAGACGCTTCTGCAATATCCAACCCGGTCTCACTGGAGAGTCGTTCCGCTAAATACTTGGTGAATAACGATGGCATGTGCTGAACCACCAAGATTGGTTTGTTCAATGATTCACATAGCTTCGCGTCATCAAACAACTTCGCCAATGCCGCAGGTCCCCCTGTACTGGCCGCAATCACCACCAGATCGATTCTGCGTTTCAACTGATTGAAAGTAGAAGCTTGCCCATCTTTCGTGTTAGCTCTTTTGCCTAAGCGGCTCCGTTCACATAACCAATTCAATCTCGGTGCTAACTGTTCCCGAATCACCGCTTCCCCGGCTCGGAGATCTGTCATTCGTGGACCGCCGGGCTTGAATACGAAGTCTTTTGCACCCAGCAGCAATGCATCGGTCGTCGCTTTCGCACCTCGATCGGTTCGTGAACTGAACATTACGACGGGCACATTTAGCGATTCTTGACGCATCCGGCGAAGCAATTCAAGACCGTCCATTCTCGGCATCTCAATATCCAGAAGGACGACATCAAACTGCTGCGATCGCAGGTATTGAAGTGCTTCAATTCCATCTGTCGCGTTACCGCTAACCTTGAATCCTCCGACGGCCTCCAAAGTCGACTTGATGACATTGCGTACGATGGAGGAATCATCAACAACCAAGATCTTGATCTCGAGTGGCCCCTCTGTCGACTCCTGACCCTTGCTGAGTCCGTTCATCGTGGCCGCAGGACGCTTTTCATTACTGGGATTATCCAATCTTTCGGATTGGGTTTCGCTACTCGATGATCCCTGATCTGCTGCCTTCTTGGTTGCAAATTTTTGAGACTGACGAGCTTCTGTGCCTATCGCAACACCCTCTTCGGTGAGTAGCCCTAGTTGCTTTAATTTGCCCGTTAGCGTCTTCGCGGTACACGGCTTTACGATGTAATCGTTCGCGCCTTTTTCACGCGCCCTCTCAACCTCGTTAGGATCCGAGATACTACTGATCATCAGCAAGGGGAGATCCCGATAGCGCGATTGCTTTCGAACCTTCGTGACAAATTGCAGGCCATCCATCTCAGGCATTTCCCAATTCACAGTCACAATGTCGAATGGCCCCTGCTTTGACAAAATATCCCAACCAGCTGAACCATTCTCAGCCTCGTGGGTCTCAAAATTTAACCCGCGCATTATTTTTGCAATGATCCCTCGTATGGGTCGAGAATCATCGATTACTACTGCACGCATTTATTCCCCCTGTCGTCCTAGACAACGTTGCCTAGAACTGCTGATCAGGTACTACCCGTTCAAACGCCGATACCTCGCGTTTGTCTCCAACTCATTCAAATTTTTCGTCTTTTTCAACACGACTAACTCTTCATTCCCACCGAATCATGGAAATAACTGCTATCCAACGCTCGCCAGGCCCCCAAATTCATTAGCCGGAGATCAATCGCGAATCCCAACAAACCGGTTAAGGCCGTCGAACTTCATCAGCAGAAAAACCGTGGCCAGCGAAGCAAACGAGATCGAGCTTCATGACGCCTTTTGACTAAATCAGACATCCCTATACTCCTCTACCAAACGTTGCAATTCAGAGGCCATCCTGGAAAGATCAAGCGCGGCTGCCTGCGTGTTGGAAGCACCCTCAGCAGTACTTTGGGCTGCTTGCGCAACCTGAGTCATGTTCTGTGCAATTTGAGCAGTACCCGCTGCAGACTCGGATAAATTTCGACTGATCTCAGAGGTCGTGCTGGTTTGCTGCTCCACGGCGCTTGCAATGGTGTTTTCCTGCTCACAAATGGTACCCACGATCGAGGTGATATCACCGATAGCAGTGACAGCCTCGCAGGTGTCTTCACGAATCTTTTCGATGGAATCTCGAATGTTATTGGTTGCGGCGGCTGTCTCTTTGGCCAGTTCTTTCACCTCACCCGCCACGACGGCGAAGCCCTTGCCGGCTTCCCCCGCTCTCGCAGCTTCAATGGTCGCGTTGAGGGCCAACAGGTTGGTCTGCTCAGCGATCGCTGTGATCACGGAGACAACCTCTCCAATGCGTTGACTACTCTCGCCAAGCTGATTAATGGAAGCATCCGCGGATTTCGCTACATCAACCGCTCGATTAGCTACCACCGCCGCATCCCCCGCACTGGATGCAACCTCATGGACTGAAACACTAAAGGTCTCCAGGCCGCTTGAAACGTTGCGAGTATTTTCACTGACATGGTCAGCGGCCTCGCTGACGACACGAGCCTGCGCCGTTGTCTCCTCTGCTGCGGAACTCATGTTTTCGCTAACGCTCGTCAGTTCCTCGCTGGCGGATGCCAGCGTTTGCATGTTGTCACCAATCGCTTCCACCAGATCCTGTTGCCGTCGCTGTTGCGAGGTGAATCGTCGTGAGATGCCGATCGCCACAAGACCAACTAAGGCTGCCGAGATACCGGTCACAATAATGGTGAACCAAAAAATTTGTTTGGTCGGTCTTTCCACCACCTCAATCGGCACCTCCGAAACCAACGCCCACGTCACCGGCTCACCTCCAACACCGGTCGCGTGTACGACCACACGCCCCCAACTCTGCAGTGTCAGTTCACCGGTTCTGCCAAAATACGTCCCTACCCCGACCTGATTTTCCTCACCGAATGGTTCACGAGCACCGAAGGTAGCCACACGCGTTTTCAAGATTTTGGCTGCAAATCCCTCCTCGTCACGGATGTTGTTGCGGATCAGAGAATCAGCACCGACCGCGTAGATTTCCCCATCCTCACCGAAAGTAGCATCCGCCTGCATAATTTCGTCGATTTGTGCCACCGGCATTTGAAAAATTGCGACCCCAATTTTCCTTCCATTATCAAAAATAGGCGAAGCGATAAAACTCGCGGGCTCGCGATAGCTTGGTTCGTACGGCTCATAATCCGAGAACGAAACGTAGTCACCCCAACCGGCGTTCTCCGCCTCCTTATAGACTTCTGCGAGATTCGAATTTGCATAGGGCCCCCTCAGCAATGAGGTGGCGTAATCAGCCTCCTTACAAACCGAATACACCACCGATCCGGTTTTGGTATCCACCAAAAACAAATCGTAAAAACCAAAGGTCTCTCGAAAACGACGTAAGACCTGATGGTATTTCAGGTGAGCTGCACTGTAACTCGTACCATCGTTTGCACTATCGTATCGCTCCTTTGAACCAAGAGGATATTGGTTCTGGAGGATATACTGACTCTGAAGATAAAGAGCACGAGAGTCCATCGGCTGCACTATCGCATCAACCAGCGGAAGCTGGTCAGTTTCTTTCTTGTAGCGACCTGAATATTCCGTCGAATAAAAATCTCGCAAACTTTCACGCAGATTATCGGCCGAGCCTTCTAATTCGATCTCGGCATCCATATTCAGTTTCTCGTACCCGGCGGCGAAATCCTTCATCGCTTCCACCACCATTAGATCCTCGCTGAATACCCGAATCTGGTCGTGAATCGATTCAAAGTAGGTTTCAATCTGTGTTGCCTTCGAGAATCGGTTTTTCTCAAGGCTTGCTGCCGCTTCGGTTGATTGCAATTGCGAGACATATTGATAGACCGTCATTCCAAGTATCAACAGCGGTGTGATAGAAATGATTAGCAACGTGATCAACAATTCGCCTGTAACCCAAGCAATAACGCGTGAGATCCAACGACCTTTTGGATTAGATTGATTCATATTCATACTTATCGAATCCCGTAATTAACGTCACTTTGACCAAGGTAGTATTTGCCGTAAGCAAAACACCGACGCACCACAAACTAAGTGGCACTCATTGCCTTAGCTCGCAACTCTTTCAATTCTTCTAATCGCAACAACAGAACAATTTGCTCTTCCATACGAGCAACCGCTTCAACTCGAGATGCTACCGACGGATCAAGATGACCTGGCACCCGCTCGATCTCTTCATCGGCGGGACGAATAACAGGCCCCATTTCATCAACCCATAAGCTGACGAATTCGTTTCCAATATCTGCGAGCAAATGAAACCGACTGCATAAATCCATCGGTGTTTCACCGAGCTTCAACCATCGACACATATCAACCACGGTGAGAATTTGCCCTCGCAAATTAATCACGCCAGCAATCATTTCACTGGCCAAAGGAACAGGCGTCACCGTTAAGTCACTAACAATCTCGCGAACGTCGTCGACACGAACGCCGCAAAATACTTCTCCAACCCGGAAGGTACAGTACTCACTGTTCACCGATTGTTCATTCATACTTCTGGAATTCATCCCACAGCTCCTTGTGTGAGACGCAATTCACGCTCGAGGTCCAACACTTCGACAACTCGCCCCTTCACGATGGCGAAACGCTTTGTTCCATCTCGCAAAACTTCCGAGTCAGTCTCCGATTCTGAGCTGTTGGTTACCTCAGCAACGGTGACCACCTCATTGATCTGGCGTACCAGAATTCCGAATGAGGATCCCGAGTGATTACAAATAACCAACGACCTGACGCGTGGCTGCGTTGATGCTTCATCCGACATCGATAACGTTGAAGGATTGTCTTCATCGTGCTGCCAACCCGTTACCGGTAGAACCTTTCCTCGATAGTTGAGCACCGTCTGGGATTCGAAATACTGGAGTTTCCCTGATGAAATCTCCTCAAGCCGTTCGATTGCATCCATCTGGATTGCAAACTCTGCACCAGTCGCACTCTCACATATCAGCAGTGATCTTTCGTTCACACCCTCGACTGAGTAACCAAACATTCCTTCCGAAGAGGATTCCTTTGCGTTCGCACCTCCACCGGCAACCGCCCTATCTTCCAGTCCTCGCCCATGGGCCTCGTGATCCAACCTCGCAAGACGAGCGATACCACTGACGTCCAGGATCAGAGCAACCGTTCCATCGCCAAGGATGGTCGCGGCAGAGAAGGCTCCAATCGCCTTAACAGACGCCCCGATTGGCTTGACGACAATTTCCTGGCTTCGCACCACTTCATCAATCACTAAACCAAACTGCATCTGGTCAACCTGCAGAACCGCGACTTGCATCCGGGTGTCATTTTGGTTGACCTGATCCCGATCGGTCTGCCGAGTGCGTGGACTCCGAAGCCCCATGAGCTCGTCCAACCAGATCAGCGGCAAAAGCCGATCTCGAAGCCGATACACCGGAAGATGCTGAACCCACTCCACCGGAGTCGCCGAACTGATTGTCACAACCTCAGAAAAACTAGCCTGAGGCACAACAAAAAACTGCTCGGCGGACCGAACAACAAGTGCGGGGACAATAGCCAGTGTAAGGGGTAAACGAATGGTAAAGCGCGTTCCGACCCCGGCTGTACTATTGAGTACGACCGACCCGCCAATTCGCTCAACATGGCTCCGAACCACGTCCATCCCCACGCCTCGCCCGGAGATCGCACTCACCTTTTCAGTCGTAGAGAAGCCCGGCTCAAAAATAAACTGCAATATTTCTGCGACGGACGCTTTCTCTGCCGCCTCACCCGTGACTAATTGATTGGCGATCGCTCGTGCTCGCACCTTCTCTACATCAATACCAGCGCCATCATCAGCGACTTCAATGACCACCTGCCCACTTTCATGGTGAGCATTAAGCCTTACTGTTCCGACAGGGTTTTTCCCCGCTGCGACACGATTTTCGGGCAGCTCAATTCCGTGATCAATGCAATTGCGAAGAAGATGGGTGATTGGGTCCTTGATCGCCTCCAGCAGCGACCGATCCAGTTCAGTGTCTTCTCCCTTGAGCTCCAAGCTCACCTGCTTTCGGCAGTCCACAGCAAGATCCCGCACAACCCTTTGAAACCGGTTCCACATTCCTCCGATTGGCTGCATTCGGGTTCGGGTGACCCGATCCTGAATCTCGCTCGTGATCTGACTGACACGCGTAGCCACCAATGATAGATCTGAATCCCATCTCTCTTCACTACAGCGGTTAAGACTATTTCTCGCCAAAACTAATTCACCAGCAAAGTCCATCAACTCATCCAACAAATTGACATCAACGCGAATGGTTGTTGCTTGATTAACTTTCGGGACTACCTCATCTGGCTGCTCAACGGATTGAGATTCGTTGGAAATCTGCTTCACCCCATCCTTGTCTTCCTTTGGGAGCTCATGGGGCGCGTCGCAACTCCGATCAGCGGAGTCAAACTGTTGATTCTCAGTCTTCCATTCATCAGCGTTGGTATCCGAATTACGCTCTGGCAATTTGGCTTGCTGACTTACCTTGAGCACGTCGATGTTCTCGCTTGGCTCTGCAGGTCCCTCCTGGCTGATTTCGCGATCAGCCTGGGTCAGCGAATCCGGTCCACTAACTGAGGATTGAGTCATTGGTTGCGAATCTGTTTTTTCACCGTCCGTCAAAGCTAGAATCGCCGTCAATGCCTCGTGAACCGCGGTGTAATCCTTGTCCCCTTCCCTACTGGTTTGCTCGATGTTGACAAGAATCTCTCGAATAGCGTCGGAGGTCTTTAACAAACAGCTAGCGATCTCTGGGTTGAAGAGCAGCTCGCCGTCTCTAAGTTTCCCGAGGATCGCCTCACCCTCGTGAGCAAGCGCTCCTATTTTTGAAAAACCGAAAAAGCCGCTAGAACCTTTGATCGTGTGTACATTCCTGAAAATGCTTCGGAGCTTTCCTTCATCGCGCGGATTTTCCTCCAATGCAACGAGTTCTTGATCCAGCTGATCAAGGTTCTCATCACATTCCTCGAGAAAGTCGGCAATGAATTCGTCATGCTCGCCCATGTTTCAACGCTGTATGACGCTCCCCCAGTTTTCTAGTTTTGTTCTTTGGCCCGTTGTACTGTCGTGTCTCGGTGCGGCCGTGCAAGTCAACCATGCGCCGCCACAACCATGAGGACACGCATAATCCCTAACCACCTGTGCAACTTGGCATTGGCATTGAGTCATTGATCTCGGGTTCATTGACCGGAAACCGCTTGGCCATGCGCGCATCTCAACTCCAAGCACCTACTACTCTGCGCCACAATTAACCCGGAGACGGTGTTGGACCGGTCGGTCTACAGAAGCTATGCCCTTTAAAGCACCGAACACGCAAGCTGCGAGGAATGGTCAAGACGTTCCAATCATTCCGATCTTGTCGAAATGAACGCGTAACGGGCTTTGGAGACCAAGCAAAAAAAGAATCCAGCTTGATTTAGAAGAACGACGCAAGTTTCGTTACCAAGCGATTCATCAATGGTCACTGGCACACCAGCGGATGACGCCAACATCTATCAAAGACTCGACTCTGAAATGGTGGATGCCTGCCATAACCCCAAGGCTGGGTTCTGCAGGTAGTAGAACTCCTCGCCCTGATCATCCTGATGCCAACCGTCACTCAGGGTTTCAACGTCATAGCGTTCCAATAATTGCGAGAGATCTCCGAAAGAGTAATTAACCGATTCGATCTCCTCTTTGGTCAGTCGGCCCGCCGCATAGACGACCTCAAACCGATTTTCATGGGAACCATGAACAAGATGTGCTGCCGCAGATGGATTGGCGGCGAGATCATCATGTTCTTCGACCAATTCCAGTATTTCCGCTTTGGTTCGGTATCCGTATTTGCGGATTAATCGATCAATCTCCGGATCTTCACCAAACTCCTCCACAGCCGGCCCCAAGATGGTCAATCGTCCACCGTCTGCAATTGCGAGGCGACTTCGGTAGATCGCTTTATTTCCAAGCCAGGTACTCTTGAACTCCGAGGGGTCCAGGTACGCCACAACGTGTTTTGGAGCTCGATCAAGGTGAGTGATATTCACTTGCTTTGCCAACTCTGCCGCGTCAAAGAAGGTTTGATGGTCGTCACCAATGAACAACCCGCGGGTATGAAGCGTTCCATCTGGCATCTGTTGAATTACGGTCAAAGCATAAAGCAACGGCATGTCGTTGCAGAACTCATCCTGTGCGTGATTGAGAATCTGCCGCAAAGGTGTGTTTGCGCGTCCCAACGTTTGTTCGATTCCATAGACCGCACTCAGAAAATGACTCTCATTAATACCCTCCTGACCACCAGTGCCAACAAAAATATTCTTGTTGTAATTTGCCATGCCGATAACCTCATGGGGTACGACTTGCCCCAAAGAAAAGATCAAGTCATGTCCACCGTCTCTCAACAACCGATTGACTTGTGCCTTCCAAGGTTTGCCATAAACCCCTCCGGTTACCTCGCGAACATAACTCTCCGACACGGTTCCGAGTGTCACGACATCTTCGCGCCAAAAATGAGGCCGAAAAAGCTCGTGGGGTATCCCCGGGAACATGTGATCTAATTGCTCAGGTTTCATGGGACTATGAGTTCCGAGCGCGGGCATGATGTCTTTGACCCGATCACCCAATAATTCATGAGTCAAAACGGTTAATTCACCTGCGCGACTAAAAAGCCGAGTGGCGTCCGGGGGTAATAACAATGCACGCTCTGGCCTACCCACTTGCTCAAACGTTTCCACCAGAGCATCCCGGAGGTCCTCAGTCGTTAGAGACGTATTCAAACCGCCCTTGGCGTAGTAGGTCGTCATTTTTGATCGTGGGTTGGGGGCAATAGATGCATCGTTTACTCGCTATGAATCTGTATTTATACAAATTGCCAGTCGCTCGAAACCGTGATCATGCCTAAATCTTGTGTAACCAAGGCCGAGAGGAAACCCAAAAAAGGGTATCACCCTCGAAGCCTAGTCAAACTCAAAGGATTATTAGTATCCGAGCCGATGCCCATTTCTGATTGATTTACCCTCACTAAAGCCCGTGCCCCCCCCAATTCCATCCCCAATAACACGAAGTCCACCGACCGTTGATCGCCCTCGCTTCCTCGAAAATTACTTCGTTATTGAAAGCGAAAATAAATTCGCCATTGGATAATTGCGGGTGCCTCCGATGGGATCACTCCTATCATTCATTCGAACCCAAGAAGCGGGCGGACCTCTCAATCGCCATTTCCCGTCCAACGCACGCTAGCACCATGCAGAACCATCACTAGCCCGGTTGACGTCTCACCCGTTTATCCCCTCTGATACAAACATGAACAAACAAGATATCGAAAGTCGAATCCCACACCGCGCACCGATGTTGCTGGTAGATGAAATCTCATCAATCAGCGATACAGAGATTGTCTGCACCAAAACATTTGATGAGGACGAGCCATTTGTGCAGGGACATTTCCCTGACTACCCGCTCGTCCCGGGTGTGATTCTTTGTGAGTGTTGCCTTCAAGCCGGCGCACTTCTGCTCTCGGATATTGCCTCGCTCGAGGGAAACATCGTACCCATCGCGACTCGAATGGACGGTGTGAAATTCAAGAAAATGGTGCGACCCGGTGACACGGTCGAGATTCAGGCAAAACTGAACGAGCAAATTAGCAATGCGTTTTACATGACGGGTAAAATGACGCTCAATGGTAAGTTAGCCGTGCGACTCGATTTTGCATGCAGTGTCGCTTCCACCGATTAAGAAAAAGTAAAAGCCTGATGACCCATCCAACTTCCTCAAGTAATGCGGCGAGCAACTACCTGGCTTTCACCGAAAAAACTTACCTTGTGATGGGCGTTGCCAATAAAAAGAGCGTCGCCTATCGAGTTGCGAAACAAATCGAGGAACTCGGCGGTAAGGTTATCTACAGCGTCAGAAGCGAGCAACGGAGGGAAAGCCTTGCGAAACTTCTCCGAGATCGAGAAGTCATCGTATGCGATGTCGAGCAATCGGATCAAATTGCGGCCCTAGCGGAAACGCTAAAAGAAAGAGAAATCCAACTCTCAGGCTTTGTACACTCCGTCGCGTTTGCTGACTATCCAGAGGGGATACAGCCGTTTCATCAAACAACACGTGAACAATTTTTACGATCCTTCGATATCTCTTGCTTTTCGCTGACACAGGTCTCCAACGCCATCAAAGATAGCCTGACGCTGGATGCCTCCGTCGTTACCATCGGAATCAGCACTACCCGCATGGCAAGTGAAAGCTATGGTTTCATGGCGCCCATCAAAGCTGCGCTCGAATCCTCACTCGCCTTCCTCACAAAATCCTTCAGTCACTTCAGTAACGTCCGGTTCAATTCGGTATCCGCTGGCTTACTTAAAACCAGCGCTTCGGCCGGCATTCCCGGCTATGTGGATGCTTATCTTTACGCGGAAAAAGTGATTCCCAGGGGGAAAGCCCTCGAAACTGACGAAGTGGCAAACACCGCCATCTTTCTACTCAGTCCTATTAGTAGCGGTATCACTGCACAGTCACTCGTGGTCGATGCTGGAATGTCGATCAACTATTTCGATCAGGGCGTCATTGATTCCGTCACTGCAGCGGAGCTGGACAAGTAAGGTACCGGTTCAAAATGCGTGTGGGCATCAAACAAACTCCGCGCCAAGCACGCTCTTTGTCAGTCAGGATCTGAAATCTAAGCCTCTCGACTCGTCAGGAAGTACGTAAATCAGGGATTTCGCCGGGTCCCCTCTATTGGCATCCTTCGCATGCAGCGTCGTGCGAGATATCATTTGATGCTAGGAATCGTTGCGTGACTAGCACGATTTCCCGTAGCCTCTCGTCGTCTTGACGCGGCATCTGACTCAATGGGTGCCACAATCCCTGCTTCAACAGCATCAAGCCGAGACGACTTCAAATTATCGACTGACTACTTATCAAACGACCTGACACGACTGATGAATCAGCAGATTTACATTAACGGCAGTTACTTTTCAAAAGACGATGCAAAGATAAGTGTCTACGACCATGGGCTTCTGTACGGCGACGGCATTTTTGAAGGCATGCGAATTTACAGTGGAAAGGTATTCCGTCTAGAGGAACATCTCAACCGACTCTGGGAATCCGCGGCCGCAATCTCTCTTGAGATTCCAATCGAATTCGACCAATTAAAAGCGGACGTCAACGAGGCTGTAAAGCGAAACGAATTGGACGAAGGATACATCCGTTTAATCATCACCCGTGGCTCGGGTGCATTGGGGTTGGATCCATTCCGCTGCTCGAACCCTCAAGTCATCATCATTGTCGACAAAATCACGCTTTACCCACCAGAACTCTACGAGAACGGGCTGGAACTCGTCACAGCTTCCACGATACGAAATCATCCCGCAGCGCTCAGCCCAAGAATCAAGTCATTAAACTACTTGAATAATGTGCTTGCCAAAATGGAAGGTCTCAAAGCGGGGTGCAAAGAAGCCTTGATGCTCAACCACCAGGGTCAAGTCGCCGAGTGCACCGGAGACAACGTCTTCATCGTCAAATCCGGAAGGTTAGTCACTCCGCCCAAGGAAGCTGGAATCTTGGAAGGGATCACTCGCAATGCTGTTATGGAACTCGCTCAGGAAGCGGGAATTGAAACCAACGAGGCAACCCTTACTCGCCATGACCTATTCATCGCGGACGAGTGCTTTCTGACAGGTAGCGCCGCGGAGGTGATTCCGGTGGTGATCCTCGACGGCCGCAAGATTGGAAACGGATCACCGGGACCGATCACCAGACAACTAAACGACTCTTTTCGTGAACTCGTCAGACGGTAATAGTTACTCTAATGCTCGCAGCGACTGACGTTCATATAGAATCGACACGATCAGTCATGAGGAGGTTTCGGTTACTCGTCCTCACCGATTACATTCAACTATCCACCATTCTCGACTGACTCAGCGGGCAACGACCTTTCATGAAAGCCATTTGCTTTTCTCAGGTAGAGCGAGTCGATGTTTTGGATCTCCCGAACCCGGAGATCCAGGATGACACGGATGCGATCTTGCGCGTCACCACCGCGGGATTATGTGGCAGTGATCTTCATCCCTACTTTGGTCGCGAAACAGGAATTGACCCCGGAACCGTAATGGGACACGAATTCGTGGGTGAGGTCGTATCGCTCGGTGATGCGGTAAAAACACACCAACTCGGAGACCAGGTCTGTTCCCCATTCACAACAAACTGCGGTCAATGCAAACCGTGCCAAATGGGGCTAACGGCCAGATGCACCAACGGACAATTATTTGGATGGAAAGAACAAGGCGTCGGCCTTCATGGTGGCCAAGCAACCCATGTTCGCGTGCCTCACGCTGACGCGACACTGATGAAAGTACCTGATGGATTACCAGAAGAAACTGCAATTCTGCTCGGTGACAACCTCAGTACCGCATTTTACGCAACGGAACTTTCCAATCTCCAACCAGACCACTCGGTAGCGATCATCGGTTGTGGCACTGTCGGGTTACTGGCGATTCAGTGGGCTGCGGCGTTGGGTGCAAAAAACATCGTGGCACTCGAGCCAAATGACTTCAGACGCGAGATGGCGCATCAACTCGGCGCCACGACTGCTTCAAATACAGCACAACTGCAGCAGATAATCGGGGAGATCACCGATGGACTCGGCACCGATGCGGTGATGGAGTTCGTCGGGTTACCGGAAGCTCAAAGGATTGCGTACAAAACCCTTCGACCCGGCGGAAACCTGGCCACCATCGGTTGCCATTGCACGCCAAACTTTGCTTTCTCCCCTAGCGAGGCCTACGACAAGAATCTGACGTATCGCACTGGCCGATGCTCCGCTCGCCACTACATGGAAAAGACCTACCAGTTATCGAAACAACATCAACTAGACCTCAGCTGGTGCGTGACGCACCGATTCCAGCTTGATCAGGCTCAACTCGCATACGACGTGTTCGCAAATCGAAAAGATCAATGCGTTAAAGCGGTTTTCAAAATCTGAAACAACTCCAACCCCATAAACTCGGAAAGACGCTGCGGTTCTCTGATAAAATCGAGTCGCAACAGCTACTTTGAAAGCCAGTCCGCCGGAACACTGTCCGATGCCCAGTCTGGCGTACCAAACCAATCATGCATCTCTTTCAAAAAGGGTGCGACAGTCGCTCTGGACTCGACAAGATGACCGCGGTCTCCTGTCTCTAACATCCAGGTGTCTAAAGAAGCACGCATTCTCCTGAGTGCCTGCTGGTGTTCCGGTTTCGTTGAACCCGCTAAGTTTGCGATTTCATGAGGATCGTTCCTACAGTCGAATAGCATCTCCACTGGAAAGGGTTCCATAAGAGCCAGTGGTGGACCGGTCAACTTGCCCGCGGCCTTCATTTCACGCATCAACGGTTTTACGAGAAAGCATTTTTCTTTGTAACGATTAAGAGTCTCAAAACCTGCTCCGGGAGTGTAGTTACGGATGTAGTGATACTGGTGATCGTGCACGGACCGCATCCGAACCTCGGTTTCGTCGATCCGATCTCTTGCAGCAAAGGCATACTGACGCGGAGGATCCGCTTGTTCACCCAAAAAGACGCGGCTCTGCATCCCGTCTGGGCGATCCAACCCTGCAAACCAAAGTGTCGTTGCGGTAAGGTCCAGCAGACTCACAACACGCTCACTCACCACACCGCCCTTTTCATCAGGGGTAAGTTTAGGAATTGCCTTTGCATCGCGAATCACAAGAGGAACTCGCAATCCCTGATCAAACGGCCAGTGAATCCCTCGAGCCGTTAATCGCCCGTTGTCACCAAAAAACACTACAATCGTCCGATCGTCAAAACCGTCTTGCTTGAGTCTCGCGAGGATTTGCCCAATCCGAACATCTGCCCCGCTAACGGAGTTTAAATACCTCGCCCATTCCTGTCGGACGATCGGATGATCGGGGTAGTAGGGTGGCGGAGTGACATTTTCTTCGGTCGCAACTTTGGGATGCCATTCTTCACCCACCCAGGGAACGCGAACCTTCTCTGCTGATTTGCGATCATAAATATCGTATTCGGCTTCCGGTAAATTGATCTGCGCGAAGAACGGCTCCTTGCCGCGAAGTTCGTCCCATTGCGAGCTTTGATAGAGCTCCCCCTCGTTCACAAAATTCAAATCAAGCTTGCCTGTACCGACTCGTTGTGACCCAAGGTGAGTGATGTTCGCAGTGAAATACCCCGCTTCCTTCAATCGGTGTGTCAACGGACGAATTCCCGGCGGCAAGCGAAAGTCATCATCCCGGTGGGATCTCATGTGATGGGTGTCCGTCGTCGTTTGATACATGCCAAGCATGAAGCATGAACGACTCGGAGCGCAGACAGGTGACGTTGCAATCGCATTGTTGTAGCGAATCCCCTCCGCTGCCAGACCGTCAAGATTCGGCGTGCGGACGTTTGCTTGCCCGTAACACGCGAAATCGTTGGAAAAATTCTCACCTACGATCCAGACACTATTTGGCTGTTTCACCTCTGCAGCAGCGAGGCCAGATCCCTGAGCAAATAAGAACCCTTCGCTGAAAACAATTCCGCCAGCAAGACACAGCCAGATTAATCGAACCATCGCAACCAAACCAAAACGAACTAACAGTACGGGAACATTACACAAAGCGCATTTTACTCGATTTCAAGACTGACAAACGAACTCACCTCTCAGAAACCCCAACCCACGCCGGGTCTCGCAACGGGCTCCCCGTCAAGACTCGCCAAACGAACGGCTTCCAAGGTCAAAGTGCGTAAAACCACGTAAAAAACGATGCGATCGAGCTTGAAACTTTGTCAAAACCCCTCCGGTTAATCGGTGGAGGCTTAATGCATGATTGCGGTTATAATGCAGTAACGAGAATGTCGAAGTCGCTCGGCGAAAAACAAAACCCGCCATTAACATTTTGAAACAAAAGCCGTCGCCCAAAACAAATCGATCCCCTTCGCACCTGACGGCCCCTTGTGTCATCCTGTTTTTCGATACTCACGCCTCCCACCACCCCAGCCGCAAATCGCCATAACCTTTGAACTCAGCTTTCGTTTCCCACCAAAGAGTCTCTACTTTGGGCCCCAGAACCGAAGCCTATCAATAGCATACGAATGCGGGAACGCATCCGAAGTAAAACTGACACCTTGACCCATGATAATGGCCGTTAAATTGATTCCCCATCTTTTTACGAGGGCTTTATCGGTGCATTCACGCCGAGTTGAGCGTGTACCGCGCGAGTTCGCCGGCTCACGTCTTACCATTGGTGTAGTTACAACGCAAAGCCTCCTGCTTTTACTAACCTCTTTCACGTTCCTTTCATCTGGAACGTTCGTGGTCTGCGTGGGTGAAGAGCCGATCACAGTGGCACAGGAGCGTTTCTTTGAAAACCAAATCCGCCCAATCTTGATTGAACATTGCGTTGAGTGTCATGGACCAGCGGAGCAGGAGGGAGAACTTCGGTTGGACCATCGAGCAGGGTTTCGCAAAGGTGGTGGTTCAGGTCCAGTGATCAATGATTCCCAACCGAGTTCAAGTCGACTCCTTCGATCCGTCCAGTACACGGATAATGATCTGCAGATGCCACCCACCGGAAAATTGCCTGCCGCGAAAATTGCATTGTTGAAACAGTGGGTGGAGAACGGCGCCGCATGGCCTGATGACCAACCGCCGTCTGCCTCTAAGCCTTCAACACAATCACCTGAAGAACGAATCAAAGATCACCGAAGTAAGCATTGGGCCTACCAGCCAATCCAAAGCATCGAACTTCCACAACTGGATAAGTATCCAACGCTCGGATCAAATCAGCAGGAGCAGGTATTAAACGGCATCGACAGACTGATTGGTCAACGACTGATCAGCGAAGGACTTCAGGCAAACCCTCAAGCCGACCGCCGCACACTTATTCACCGCGCCTACTTTAACCTGATTGGATTACCGCCGTCTTTCCAAGAAGTAGAGAACTTCTTGGCCGACACAGCGTCAGATGCATTTGAAAAGGTAGTTGATGGTCTTCTCGATAACCCGCACTATGGAGAACGCTGGGCGAGGCATTGGCTTGATATCGCACGGTACGGTGATACCACCGGTTACATCGCAGGCAGTGCTGAAACACGATATCCCTATGCCTTCACTTTTAGAGATTACGTCATTGATGCCTTCAACTCAGATAAACCTTTTGACGAATTCATCACCGAACAGCTAGCCGCAGACCAACTGGAACTTGAGGGAGATTCACGTCGTAATCTTGCAGCAATGGGTTTCTTGACAGTGGGTCGGCGTTTCATGAATCGCCAAGTTGACATCATTGATGATCAGATCGACGTGGTAAGCCGTGGATTCCTCGGACTGAGTGTTGCCTGTGCCCGTTGTCATGATCACAAATATGATGCGATACCCACTGCTGACTACTATTCACTGTATGGAGTCCTCGCTAGTTCCCAATCGCCCTCAGAATTGCCGCTACTGAGTGACTCTCATGATTCACCTCAGTACAACGAATTCCTGAAGGCCAAGGCCGCAAAACAAAAAGAGGTTGACGACTGGCTGGAAGAACGTCGCGTCAATACTCAGAAGGAACTTCAGAGCCGGATTGCTGACTACCTTGTCTACCTCGCTAAGTCGCTTCCCAAGTACGCCGAGGGTAAGAAGATTTCAATGCAGGGAGCGCGAGGACCATTACGCCGAGCAGCCATCGCTCGCTGGCAAAGGTACCTGACACAGCCCAATGAATCTTCAGAAGCGATCTGGGTTTTCCTGCGATACCTGGGTGAAATCCCCGTCGCGGAGTTCCCCCAGAAGACGCTAACCCTCATACAGGCGAAAGCGGACAGCACGCCAAAGGACTCGGATCCGGACCGAATTAAATGGCTTGCCGAACTCCCTTCGGCGCTACTGGATCAACTCACCTCAAAGCCACCGGAGACCTTCCCCGAAGCCTGCCAGATCATTGGCCAGTATCTTGAGAAGACCATCGCCGTCAGCAACGAGCAGACACAATCGGGAACGGCACCAAGTGATCTCTCCAGTCCACAAGATATGACCTTGAGGCAAATCCTTCTCAGTGGCCGCACCCCCGCAACACTCGACACACAACAAGCCATTGTGCACTTGGATCAAGGCGAAAGGAATCGCTACAACCAATTAAAAAATGCGGTCAACGGAGTCGCGATTAGCCATCCCGGTGCACCACCGCGCGCCATGATCCTCGAGGATCGCGCGAATCCGATTCAACCGGTCATCTTCAAACGCGGAATACCTAGCAATCGTGGTGATCAAGTCCCACGACGCTTCCTGCAGATCCTTGAAATGGTCGACCAAGGAGCACCCTTCCAAAACGGTAGTGGGCGTATGGAATTAGCCAAAGCCATCGCGAGTCCGAAAAATCCTCTCACTGCACGAGTCATTGTCAATCGAGTCTGGCAGCACCAATTCGGCAATGGGCTTGTCCGCACTCCGAGTGATTTTGGTATCCGTGGCGAACAACCGACCCACCCGCAACTGCTCGATTACCTCGCACTAAAGTTCATGGAGGAAGGCTGGTCGATCAAAAAACTACAAAAGGAGATCTTGCTGTCGCAAACTTGGCAACAGTCGTCCATTTTCCGGCAGGACGCTTTCAATGAGGATCCAGAAAATCGTTTCTTATGGAGAATGCCAAGGCGCAGGCTCGAGTTTGAGCCGCTTCGAGATCGATTACTGATCTCCGCGGGCGAGCTCGACCGAAGCATAGGCGGCCGATCCGTGAACATCCACGAAGATGCGACACGACGAGCACTCTACGCCTACATTGACCGAGAAGACCTTCCGGGTCTACTCGCGAGCTTTGATCTCCCGAGCCCTGATGCCAGCCGCGCCACGCGGAGCGAAACCACGGTTCCACAACAAGCCCTTTACCTGATGAACTCACCTTTTGTCTTAAGTCAGGCAAAAGCTCTGGCCGCGAAAAGTCTTCCTTTGGCAAAAGGTTCTTCCGCCGATTCATCGGTTCCGTTCAGGAAGAAACGAATTCAAAACCTGTACCGAATGGCACTAAGCCGCGACCCACAACAGGACGAGCTTAAGCTTGCCTTGGATTTCACCGACACGGACGTAATCCAAGTGTTTCGTCAAAGTGTGAGAGACAGTAACAGCCTCTCCGAGCAACAACCGTGGCACCATGGGTTTGGCGGCTGGGAAGACAATCAAATCACCTACCAACCTTTTCCACATTTCAACGGCCAGTCGTGGCAATTCTCGGATGAGTTCCCGCATCCTGATTTCGGCTACCTTCGATTGACTGCAGAGGGAGGTCATACGGGAGCTTCAAACACTCTAAGCCCAATACGTCGATGGACAGCTCCTCTCTCAGGGACCTTCAATATTTCCGGGACGCTTGAGCATCCCTCTGACCAAGGTGACGGGGTGACGGCCCAGTTGGCGGTTAGCGGGAGAGGCATTCTTCATCAGTGGGCGGCACACAACACCTCCACCGAGACCCTCGCGAGCGAAGTTCAACTGGCCCAAGGGGAGAACCTTTACTTCATCGTGCATTTCAACCAGAACACCGGTTGGGACAGCTTTAACTGGAACCCGACCATTGATTTGTTGGACTCGGAGGCTGAACCCAAATGGGCTGGAGCAACAAGCTGGCACTCAAAAACCGAATTTACAGCCGCATCCAACGAACAAAAGAATGCGGTGAATCGAAAACCCTTGGATGTCTGGACGCAGTTGGCACAGACGCTTTTACTTAGTAACGAGTTTGCGTTCATTGATTAATGTAAACGAGACCGGATTGACTCCCTTGCTGCCAATAAGGTCTCAGACATCGAACGAAAGCCACCCCAGAGTCATTGGGCAACCAACCGTTCGCGGTGAGATATAAACGATCGTAAAAGACTTTTGATGAATCAGATTAAAAAATCAATAAACGCGTTACCCTCGAGCCGCAGGGAGTTCCTGAGGCGGAGCGGAATCGGCATGGGAAGCCTTGGCCTCGCGGGTGTCCTTTCGGACGAAATGACACAGCCGGCGGCAGCTGGAACCAACCCGATGTCCTCCAAGAAACCTCATTTTCCTGGAAAAGCTAAATCAGTCATACACCTATTTCTAAACGGTGGCCCCTCGCAGGTTGATACCTTTGACCCCAAACCAAAACTGCAGGAATACCATGGGAAATCAATCCCACTTGACCTGCGAACAGAACGCGAGACTGGGGCTGCATACCAATCACCGTTTAAGTTCAAAAAATACGGTGAGAGCGGGATTGAGGTGAGTGAACTCTTCTCACACGTGGGGGAAATGATTGACGATGTTTGTGTCGTACGCTCCATGCACGCAAACGTCCCGAACCACGAGCCATCTTTGATGCTCATGAACTGTGGCCAGAGTCAGTTCGTCCGACCGGCGGTCGGATCATGGATCACCTACGGGCTGGGGAGTGAAAATCAAAACCTACCTGGTTTCATCGCCATGTGCCCCGGTGGCTACCCAATCAAGGGTGCGGAAAATTGGCAGTCCGGATTTTTACCTGGCGCTTACCAAGGCACCTACATCGACAGCAAGCATCAAGAAATTGAAAAGCTAATCGCTCACATCAAACATGCTTCCGGGCTCAGTAAGCCAGAACAACGCCGCCAGCTCGACCTACTCCAGGCACTCAATGAACGACACCTGCGGTCTCGAACCAATGACGCGGCATTGGAATCCCGAGTCCAGAGCTTTGAACTCGCTTATCGAATGCAGATGGAAGCAACTGACGCATTTGACATTAACCGTGAACCCAAGCACATTCGCGAAATGTATGGTGACACCGTCCAAGCGAGACAAATCCTCATTGCTCGTCGACTGGTGGAGCGAGGAGTGCGGTATGTCCAGCTGTGGCACGGGGCAGGCCAACCGTGGGATAGCCATGACAAGATTGAGAAAAACCATCGACGTTTGGCAGGCGAGTGCTCTCAAGCTATTGGAGCATTGCTCAAAGACCTCAAGCAACGCTCACTTCTCGAGTACACTCTCGTGATCTGGGGCGGTGAGTTTGGGCGTACACCCACCGTTGAGTTGCCCAAGCCGGGAGCCAATGCCGGGAGCAACAGCGGAAGAGACCACAACCACCACGGCTTCACCATGTGGTTAGCTGGAGGTGGAACCAAAGGGGGGTACGTGCATGGTGCTACCGATGAGTTTGGTTTTCAGGCGGTCGAGAACCGAGTGCATGTCCACGACCTACACGCAACCATTCTTCACCTATTGGGATTTGACCATGAACAACTCACCTATCGCTATGCGGGACGCGACTTTCGCCTAACGGATGTACACGGAACGGTAGTTAAAGATCTAATCGCGTAAATGTGGCTAAGCAATCTTCTGCGGACTTACTTCAGGCTGTTTTGCCATGGCGGCTCACCACTTCGACCACTCGGTTACTGAAGAGTGAAGCGATGTTCAGCCTAATCAATTTGCTGACTAACCCTTGAGAAATGGACGGCGTTGAGATACTCACCCGCCCTGTAGTTCGTCTTTGCTCCGTTCGGACACTCTTTTTTGGGTGCAATGTGTTTTCCTCACCGATTGGCTCAATCAACGCTTGTAACATATCATCCTCGCAAACTCCTTCGTCGCTCAGTGGCACCATCAAATATGCCTGATAAGAAACGAAGCATTTGAGCAATCGCAATCAATAGATTCTTCTCCATCTCTCTGCCTCGAATAAAACCCCGTGAGTCAATCGTACGCAAGCTGGCACAACCACACCAAAAAACTTGTGCCAGGACGAGTAAAAGCTAGCGTATGCGTCGTATCTATAGACGGATTTCCTGGAACAACACGATGAATCCCCATGCTAAGTGCCATCTTCGGCAACCACTCGCCAGCGGGTCTAGCGACAAGGCTTGTTGTTGAAAATCGACCTATTTAGGAATTAAGTTGGTAACAACCAAGGCAATCGTTCGACTTCGACGCACTAAGGGTGGACCTAAAGTGCTATACACACAAATCGAAAAACAAACACATAAGCAATTGTCATGCAGCGTAAGTGAGACACGCGATAATCTTGTGGTGGATCCATACGTCGGTTGGACGGCCGATTGGAACCTTGATGGTAGCCCGTAAACACTTTAGAGGCCAAACACGAAGACTGAGGAGCGATAGTTAATCCGAAAACCCAAACAAGGCACCTGTGATGATGACTGAGTATGAGTCTCTAATTCTTGCATTAGATTCACCTTCCCAAGCGAAGGCACGCCACAGTCAATCCAGTGAAGCCATCCCCGATAGTAAAACCGAGTATGGTTTCCATTTCGTACTCGATAGCATTGAACGCCCTCGTCCCACATTGATCCACGAAAAAAATGGCATTAGCCGGGGTCAAGTAATTCACGGAACCCTCCTCCCACAGAGTGTTTTTGAGGAGGCAAAATTGGGACGAAGCAGGACAGTTTCCATCAACTGCCCCAAGAGCTGGAATCTTAGACTCTGGCTCTGGAGGAAATACGGTGGCGAACAAGGCGCAGAGATTGACTGTATTGGGACGCTGGCTGAATCGTCGAGCCGACAGAATATTCAAATCGTGCCAACAAAGATTACGGGATGTTATTCCCTCGTCGCATACCTTGGAATAATGCTCCTTCTCTCGCCCATCATCGCTGTCGTATGGCCAGCAGCGTTTTTAGGAAAGTACTTCTTCCATGGATTGATTCTATTACTTGCTGCGCGTGGAGCGACTTTTGTCTGGCCGAACCTCATTCCCGATGTAAAGACTCTAGACATTTCCCTTGTGACCTACGTTCTAATTGGTGGGTTCTTCAAATTCTATTGGTGGGCAATCAACCTTGGCTCGGACGATGAAAGCTCTGACGAATCCGACGAGGACGACCCTTCGATTTAGAGGTGTTAGATTCCTAATCCGTTCCTTGCCTTGGCCACCCCAACCGTAACGATTGAAGGTGCACGACAATATGAGTAAACGCAGCGAGCTTTGCCTCTGACTCATGACCGAGTAGGCATGGCTGACCCTCTCGGCCTGTGGAGTTCGTCGATGCTGATTGCCGAATGCCCGAAAGATCCCAGTCGCCTCCAACACATGGCGAACTCCAGCGGCCTCCGGTTGGATGTCAGTGAGGATCGAACATTCGTCCCTCACCATCAATGCAGCATCATTCAAAACATTGTATGCTGCTCCTCCGATCTTTTAGAATGCACTCTTAACATCCTCAATGCTCAGACGGTCAACGCTAATGATCTCATCTCGATTTATCGCTACAGTTCTCCTCGCTTGTGGACAGCTGACAGCGTTAGGCAGCAGTCCACAGGGGCCAGCAGGAGTGGGGCCAGCAGGAGTAGCGAATACAAACAAAGAACGCCAGGTTCTCCGTGTTTTCTTACTCGCCGGTCAATCCAACATGGAGGGGCAAGGTGTTGTCGACCTTGATCACCCGAAGTACTACAACGATGGGCAAGGCACGATCAAATGGCTCCTCAGACAGGAGTCAACGCGTGCAAGCTACCTACATCTAATCGATGACGCGGGAAACTGGAAACCAAGAACGGACGTCTGGTGTCGCTTCAAAACGAAAGATGAACTCAAAGCGGGACCGCTGGATATTGGCTTTACTGGTTATTCCGGGCGGCACCACATTGGTCCGGAACTACAATTCGGTCATGTGGTTGGGGATGCAATCGATTCCCCAATCTTAATCGTGAAAACCGCATGGGGAGGCAAGAGCCTTCATTCCGATTTCCGGCCACCCAGCTCCGGTGGCAACACTGGACCTTATTATCAACAGATGATTGATGAGTACCGTGAAGCGATCCACGAGATTCCAAATGATTTCCCTGAACTTGCGAGCCACGAGCCGATTCTTTCTGGATTCGTTTGGTTCCAGGGCTGGAATGATGCGTTTGGCCCCGAGGAGGCTCGCGACGACTATGCTACCAATCTTTCAAATCTCATCAGTGACCTAAGGCGCGAATTCAAGACCCCTAACTTGCCAGTTATCGTTGGAGAATTGGGTAACGATGGAGAGAAGGCGAGCGAACGGATCAAACAGATTCGTCGTGCGCAACGAGAAGCGTGTACTGAAAATGGAACCGACCAAGCACCGATTGTCTTTGTCTCAACGACCGCGTTCGCGCGACCAGCCGTCGTCTCACCCAATGTGTCCCATGGCCACCATTGGTACGGAAATTCAGAAAGCTACCTGCTAATCGGAACTGCACTCGGACAAGCCATGGAAAATCTCATCATTGAGTAGCCTGTGAAGCCTTATCCCCGAAACCGCCCACGCAATAACGTGCATGAACCTCACTGATCTCGATGGAAGAAGTCAGGTTAACATGCGTGAGTGACCTGATTAAGCAACCGCTGTGTCTCTATAAATTTGAACCGTTTTTTTTGATCTTCGCTACAAGATTGAGGTATTGCAGACATCCAGCAGCAACCGAGATAAAGAAACCTGCAACGGTAAGGAAGACACAAAGTATCAACAAGAATGCTCCAGCATATCCACCCTCAATTCGCAAGGTTCTCCTCATTTTTTCTTCCGCTGCCTCCATGGGAAAAACAACATCCAACCCAAGCGTCACCATAAAAGTAGTAAAGCCAACAACCATTGCGACGCTCAAGGACCGCAAGAGAATCGACATCAATGACTCCCCAAACGTGACCTTTGGCATGCCTTCGACTTGAACTGAATTCATTTTCCTCATGAACACCGTCGTGCCCCGTCTCCAAACGAGAATCGTGGTGATTAGTACGATAACGCTACCAATCAGAAACTGTCGCTGTTTGATCCAAGTGTAAATCGGCGGCACAGGTGGCCGCAGAGTCACAGCAATCGAGTCATCAGGCAAGCTATCGAATTGGCCCACCAATGCATCACCATCTTGGGCAAGGGATAGGTTTGTCTTCGCATCCCATCCCGATGGGATTAGCAC
Source organism: Candidatus Nitrosopumilus sp. (assembly GCA_964225475.1). Lineage (GTDB taxonomy): Bacteria > Planctomycetota > Planctomycetia > Pirellulales > Pirellulaceae > Rubripirellula. Next base: position 35,999 of record CAXQOB010000013.1, read on the forward strand.
GCGAACGTTGAGATCGCTGAACCCCGCCCACGCTTTCGCAGGGGATAGAATGTAAGCAAATTGTCGATACATAGCGGGTCGAGAAAACAGAAAAGAAGGATCCTCCTCGTAGCTCACACTAAGGACTGACATACCCTCGGGTATCTCGACATCGAACAAGACTGGTTTCCCGCCTCCTGTATTAAACGCCAACGTCTTCTCACTATCCAAACCCGGCGTGGATTTGGGCGGCGCCCATTTTCTAGCGAACTCCCGTGAATCGCTCCCCAGCGATGCCTGAAGCGTTTGGCCATTCAAAGTAATCTTGTGATTGGTATGCTCTGCCGACCCAAAGATGAAGGCCAGACGAAGCGCCTCCGCACCCGTTTGGTTACGTAGCTGGTAAGTAGCATGGACCTTGACGCGTGCAAAGTCTTGGAGAGGTCGAAAATCAAGCTCCAGATCCTCCCGCGTGATCACGATATTGGTAAGCCCCATTGGCTCGCCGACAATCGGCGAGTAGGTCCTGTGGGGAAGTGCATTCGCGTGACAGACGGCAGCATCAATGAGACTTATGGCGAGAATCAGTCCAATCGCTGGGAAACGTAAAATCACTGATACTCCTGCACACACTCGAGAAAAGGGTTCCTGCCAACGTTCGGAGCACGCGTTTCTAACATGTGCATCGCGACCTATGATAACAATAACGAACGGGAACCCCGCATGGTTTTCCCGTTCTTCTGAAAAGGATTGAATCTCTGCTGGATCACTCGGTATCAGATGCTCGCTACAATCAGAACGCGTGAAGCGGCTTCCCCCAAATAAAAGGCCGCGAGGAAGTCGTCCAAGCCTCGTTGGCGTTTGAAAATCAACCGCGGTTCGAGCCCCGATCATACATCCCTAAACTCGGTTTTCCCTCACGGGGAATATCCCAATGCATCAACACAGAATAATCGTTTCGCTCTGCTCCTTAATTTTAATCTGCCTATCGTCGCCCTGGATGAATAAGAACTGGGCCGTTGAGAAACAACCCAATGTCATCGTGATGATGAGTGACGATCAAGGAGGAGCAGATTACGGATTCGCGGGAAACGAGATTATCCGTACACCAAGCCTCGACAAGCTGGTTGCAGAGGGAGGCCTACTCACCAACTTCTATGTAAGCCCCGTTTGTGCACCTACGAGAGCAAGCCTAATGACCGGGCGCTACAACTATCGAACACGGTGCATCGATACCTACGTCGGTCGAGCCATGATGGATACAGAAGAGATCACCATTGCAGAGTATCTACGTGCGGCTGGATACCAGACGGGTATCTATGGAAAGTGGCATCTCGGCGACAATTATCCCCTCCGGCCCATGGATCAAGGATTTCAAAAATCATTAATTCATCGTGGTGGTGGTATTGGACAACCCTCCGATCCCTTCGGTGCAGAGGGCAAATACACCGATCCCACTCTCATAAAAAACGGTGTGGAAACGCCGATGAAAGGTTATTGCACCGACCTCTATTTCGATGCAGCAGTCGATTTCATCAAAGAGTCAGTGAAAGAGGAAAAACCTTTCTTCGCCTACATTGCCACCAACGCGCCCCATGGGCCGTTTCATGACGTGCCAACGGATCTCTACGAGGAATACAAGAAAGTCGACTTTACTCCGATCCTCGTTAATAAAATCAATCCTCAGCGCAAAGACGCGGAGTTCGACAAACTCGCTCGCATCGCAGCAATGATCACCAACATTGACGACAACGTCGGGAAACTGCGCAAGGTTCTGCAGTCTTTGAAAATCGAGCGGAATACCATTCTGATTTACCTCAACGACAACGGACCAAACTCGATGCGTTACGTGGGAGAGATGCGGGGGATGAAATCGCATGTCGACGATGGTGGAATCCGAAGCCCGTTGGTGATTCATTGGCCTGAAAGAATCGCGGCTCAAACACGGGTCACCCATCGATGCGCTCACATCGATCTTCTTCCAACACTTCTCGACGCATGTAACGTACCCGTCAAAAAGCGTTCAAAACTAGACGGAAGAAGCTTTCTGCCGCTGCTCACCAATGCAGATTCACCATGGCCAAAACGGACCCTGGTTTTTCAAGCGCATCGAGGGAATCAACCACAAAGGTACCATCAGTTTGCCCTCCACCGAGGTCCTTGGAAATTAGTCCATCCAACCGGCTTTGGTAACGAATCGTTTCAAGGCGAGCCGAAACTCGAACTCTATAATCTAAGAAAGGACCCGAGGCAACAAAAAGACGTCTCCTCGGCTGAACCCGAAGTCCTGCGAAATCTGACCGATGCGTACGACCAATGGTTTGATGACGTGAGCACAACTCGCCCGGACAACTATGCGCCACCAAGGATCGTCATTGGCACCGAACATGAGCCTGTTACCACGCTTACGAGACAGGATTGGCGACACGAGAGCGGGCGCCCATGGGGAAAAGATTCAAATGGTTACTGGCTACTCAATGCTCCAGATCCTGACTCGTATGAAATTGAACTCATCCTGACTGAACCAGCAACCGACGGTACCGCTCACATCGTGGCTGGAAAAACCGGCTTAGCCGTCACACTTGAAAAGGGAAAAACCAGAGGCCACACCACAATGATGCACCTACCTTCAGGTGACTTCCAACTCCAAGTCAGTGTTGAAATGAATGGAAAAACACAGGGACCTCATCAGGTTATTGTGCGCCCCTCAAGAGAAGTGAAGGAGCTTCAGGAGAAGGAACAAGTGCTACGAGAAAAGGCAAAAGTGGTACGTTAATCACCTGCAGCTCAAACCGTCTCGCACCTTGACCGAGCACGCAACGTACTCGCTAAGTATCGGCTGCCGGAAATAGCGTTCGTTCGGGCCTAAATCCCGACAAAATGGCGCCTATTGTTCTGGGAAATCTCGCTTATAACGGCTAAGAAGTTCCTTCGGTCCGCCATCAAGTAGATAAATCTTTCCTCGAACCGTTAGTGACTCACCGGCTTTGATCCCTCCTAGCCTAAAATCAGAATGCAAGCACCTCGCGACACCTTGAAAGAGTTCTTGATAAGGTTCGAATGCGACACCAAATACCAACTTCTCATCTCCGCTAAAACAGCCAATCAACCCGTTGCTAGGAACTAAGTCACTTAACGGGCGTGGATTGACATCCGTGCGTGGCACGCCCTCTGGGCACCAAACCTGACCGGGTGTGTAACGCGCTTCCAGCGCCCAGGGTTCAATTTTCGGAAATCGCGTTAACTTTCCATCAAGAAACACAAAACCTTTTGGAAGGTAATCATCTAAATCACCGCCCCGATCGGCAAATCCGGTGAAAGCGCCAAGGCGAATACAAGGCTGTGCCCAATGTGCTTCTGATTGCGTATCTGTTGGATTTCGAGCCTCAATTTTAAACGACACTTCATCATCCGTCGCTCGTATCTCGTGCTCGACGATCAGCCCATCCTCAAGACGATCTCGAAGACGGATCATATTTCCCTCCTCGCTTTGGCTCAAAAACTCTGCTTGATGCGAAATCACGGTGTGCTGCACCCAATCCGCATCTGTCGAGCCAGCGCGACAATACGCCTCGAGATAATTGACGCGAATCTCACCGCCCGGTAGTTGGTCCCCTGTAATGATGAGCCAATGAGGTTTTTCGTACCGTAACTTCAAAGAATCGGCCGGACGGTTTCCCGCTGAATCCTGCCCATAGGACCCACAGGGTGTTGAGAAAACAAACAGCCCCAAAAACATCGCTCGCAAAAAATCAACCACAGCATCCACTCCCTCATCTAGGTAGCGATCTCATTACCTCAAGTCTTCGATCATTACGAAACAGCTATTCGATAGCAACTGCGCAGCGGTCGGTGCATGATAACCGCTCGACCGACCACTGTATGCAAGGAGATCCCGCAAGTTCAGCCGGCACTGAACGAATGGCTCAGATGAAGGACATTCTTGAATGCATCACCCTATGATTTCCGCTCGCCTACGACCCAAACCGTCACCGCGGATCCAAGTAACACAATCATCAACGCAAATAGACTGCGTCCGAATGGCAGTTCTAACCTCGATTTAAACGTCAGATCAAGCTCCAGAGGAACGTTTTCGGCCACCTGAACGCTACGGCTAAAGGTATAAACTTCGCCCTCCTCCGGAAGACTGATCACGATCGCTTGCGGAGCGGGTTGTGAGGTCCGCTGATGCTGTACCAATCGGCCCGCAATTCGTTCAAGCACCGCATTGTCCTCCGACGAATTTCCACGGAGCAGTTGCGACATATCCTGTAGCTGAAAATTGAGGCTCCCTTCCTGAAGGATAGGATTATTAGCGGCTGCTTGCCTCAGTTGTTCCGTGCCTTCGAACATCATGTCGTCACGATCATTATCCAGAAAGAATTGTTGCCGACGAGAATTCAATCCGACGATCGCTTTCTGAGTTTGCAATTCCTCCAACTGAACTCTGGCATCCTCGTTCGAGGCGTCATTGAGTCCGTATTGATTAGCCGCGCCCTTGAGGTACATCTCAGCTTTCGTTTGATCGTTCTGGATAAGCTCGCTGGCCTTATCCAGATACTCAATGGCCTTTTCTTTCTTACTCTCTCGCAACATGGATGATTTGCGTAGATAAGAGTTGCGGTCGTATTCGGATAACTGAGACTGACGCACGAGATCCGCATTACCATCATGATCCGTGAGGTCGAGTCCCTCAGGAGCAACGACGCTCCACTGGATATTCTCTAGCGGGACATTCAATACAGGACTCGTCAGGCTCAGTCTGGAGAGTCCGTTCCCGGGTACCGAATAAATAAACTTCACCTCAGCGAATTGTGCATCGAGCAATTCTTCCACATAGAACTGCCATGTATGGCTCTCACCACCGTCAACAGAATCCAGACGAATTGAATTGACACTCTCACCATTAACGAAAATGCTGAAAATCTCTCCACCCTCCGGCAGACCAATTGTCAAGCTACTCCGCTGGATTACCTGCATCTGCAAATCCACCTCAGTCAGCTGATCGCCGTTGGGCGATAACACCGAGGTCAGTCGCCCACTTTCCACACGCAGTTTCAAAGCATCCGCCAAGGAATGACGTTGTATCCCGATCTGGATTGGTTGGGCTGATTTCTGTGCACGCATCGTGACAATCGGTGAGCGTTTGGATGAAAACGCACGCAAACCGCTCGGCACCGAGCTCCAATCGATCTTGTTCCATCCAGTCGCATCCTCGGGCAATGCAACCTCAAGTCGCCCACCGGCACGCACGGAGAAAAAGGAGTTGACCTGCCCCGCATCAGGGAAGGTAATCAAACGCAACGTTTCGGCTTGATCCACTCGATCGCCCCTTCTCTCATACTCAATCCGAAAGTTCACCGCACCAAGAACGCGGCGTTTGAATTGCAACTCCCATAACTGCTGCTCTTGATCGAGTGGTATGAGGTCACTGACAACGGCCCCGCTTGCCCTCAACATTTTGACTTCTTCGGGGTCAGAGAGCGGCAGACGCACCCGCATCGACCGAATGGAAGCATTCTGCACCTCGAAATTACCAATGACAGTGGACTTTGTCTGACCTTCCTTTAAATCGGTCTCTACGAGAATCGAACCAGAGACTCGAGAGTCAAGCTTTTCAACACCAAGGGCTAACTTCCAATCGGCTTGTAAAAGTCGGTAGGCAACTGCCCCGGGCGTCGCCGATCCCATACTTCTCGGATCAACCTCTGAAATATTCTGACGCGTTGCAGTCCGCAACCGAATTCCGGTCGCAGGCTGCACAACCAATTCACCGGTTTGCCGAACCGCCTCCTCGAGTGAAAACCGAGGTAGTTCCCAATCTGATTCTGTACTGGGCGTATTCGCAGTGAGTGAGAGGGAAAAGTTTTGTGAACCCAGCGTCTTACCGTTGAGGTGCATAATTACTTTTCGCAAACCATCGACCTCAACCTCCGACCAATGATGCAGGCTTGGACCCGATAGCGATTCAACCTCAAACCCTTCAGGTAGAGGGAAAGTTAACTTGAAGAGCCCGGCGCGGGTAATCTCAGCCGACAAGTTAATGGCCAGTAACACACGTTCATCTCCCAAGGAGAGGACCTGATTGGTGACAACCCTGACCTCCGGCGAAACAGGTGCAACATTCAGATTCAAACTCCCACCCTCTGCGCCATATCGATAGACTCGATAAATCGATGCTGGCACTTCACCGAGAAGCTTTGCGTCAAAATCGCCAATATTCACAAGTGATAGCTGCTCGGCAGCAATTTTTTCCGGCTGTGCATCGCCATCGAAAGCCACTGCAACCAAACCGACCTCGCCATTGGCGTTGCGAACCCTTATGGGTGATAGTTCGAGCTCTGTGGGCAGTGGATCCAGTCCACGCTGTGTGTTAATCGATACAGAGAAAGGTTGAGATTGCGCAGGAGCCAAGGAAAGAATCAGCAAACCCTCATCAGCGTCGAACTGCCAAGAAGCCACCGGACCAGTTACCTGACTGACGGTTAATCCGGACGGAATCTCAATTGAAAGCGAATCCAACACGCCCTGGGAAGCTCGTAAATCAAGGCGATGTACCCCATCCACCACACCGGGCTTTGGAAGGTAGAGATTTGCAGTTTCGACAAAGAATTTCGTCTCTTCCAGTGTAAGATCGCGAGAACGTGGCGCGAGTTTGACAATTGCAGCTCCCGGCGCCAACACAAACGACTTCCTCGTCTCAGCTTCACCTTGAGGATCGCCCTCCGCCGGCTCTGCCTCACCCAAATCGACGGACCTGACTGAATTGGAACAGCTGATCTCGTACTCATCACTTTTCACAGCGACCTCAAGTCGATTGACGGTCGCATCACCGGTCAAGACGTTGATCCCATTGGTCTTATCAAACGCTTCAAGTTGATACGAGAAGCTCAACTCAAGATTGACAAGATTATCGCCTTCTGCCTCCGTTGAACCAGATTCTTCGGGTGGATCCTGACGGTTATCCTCATCCTGTGATTCGACCTTTGGTTCAATGATGCTGACAACGTAGAATCCACCCTTCTTGGGGTCGGTGTATTTCGAGAGCTTAACGCCTTCACCCTCAAAACGAGTTAAAACGGCGGGTGTTCTTAGCAACAGGAACTGGTCGCCCGGAGAACCGGACAGTCGCATCACCACTTCACTTTGAAGTTGGTTACTACCATTGCCAACCTGCCATACCTGCTCAATTTGATCTGCCGCAGAGTACTGTCCTGTTACCTCTGATGACGTTTGCGCAGCTCCCCTAGACGTCCAACAGGTTCCGAATATCAAGGCGAGTAACACAACGGTAGCTCCACCAATACCTGGCCCCGTACCGTCGGAATCTGGGTCGTCCTCGTCCGGTAAATCACTCTCGGATAACTCCAACGCGGTGGATTCAGGTAAATCAGTTTTCATCACGACCTCACCTTCATCCTCTTCATTTGTCTCGAGCCATTCCTTTACCGACTTATAAACGGTAATCAGACTGCGAATTCCAACTAACGAGAAGACTGATAGCGCGACTAGCCAGTAGAAAATGGGACCACTCCCATGTTGAAGCAGCACTGCAACCATGATCACAAACAGAGATGTCACGCGCAAGCGAAGGCGATAACCTTCAAATCTCTGTAAAAGCGATGCAAATGCTCCCATCGCACCGATGGCACCGAGGACCAGTCCCATGCTGGAGAGATTTGCTCGCCAAAGCGGTACGTTGTAAAGATCCAACTGCACGTGTTCGCCAGCTGAAAGGATAGGGAGACGCAACATCAACGTGGGGTCACTTACAACGCTCCCACCTGCGTTGCCCGCCGTATCAATTGCGAGATAAATGGCTGCGAAAGCAAGAATCACAGCCATGTGACGCCACCAACTCTCTCCCTGCCTCACTAAGACAGCGAGCCCGGTCAGCAGTAAGCAGGAAAGCAACACACCTAAACCGTTTCGTGTTACCCAATCAAAGCCGGTTGCTGAAAGCACGCGACGAGGTAATCTCACCGTTCCGCCTGCGGGAGATAACACGCGACGTTCGTCACCGGTAATCGTCCACTGGGTCTTCAGTATAGGTGCGTCCACCTTCGGCAGAGCTAACGACGGTCGAGTCTCCCAGACGGAGGCCTTACCGAACCTTAACTGCACTTCGACAGGCACATTTGGATCGGTGCTGCCAGGTAGCGGAATCAAGGTGTACTCGCCAGCCTTTCTGGCCGTGACCGGCTCAAGCGACGCACCTTGCTCACCCACCGAAACCTCCCACAATCGCACAGGGGCCTCCGGCAATTGAACCCGAAGTGATCTCTGCCCCCTCGATTTAACATAATAGGTCAACTGCGTGACCTGCTCACCATCCTGCGAAATGGTCGTTTCCACTTCAGAGAATTCAACTACCTGCCCGACGGTGGAGCCAGGTCGAAACCATCTTACCTTCAACCCAACTGCAAACGGTCGTTCCGTATACTGCCACGCCCCCAAAGTCGGCGCACTACTAAGCAACCGAAATTCACTGGGCAATTCCAGTGGGTCGAGTGATAACATTCCATCACTGATCTCCAGTGTCTCCATCTCCACTTGAACGGGGCTGACAACTTGCACGTATCCGCGCTCACCCTGAACACCGATCGGTTGCACATTTCCCGCTGAGAACTCTCCACTGTCCTTCCCCGGCTTTTGCTCATACGTCAGGAGAAGCGTGTAGGAACCCATCACCGGCTGATGGAGCGTGACCGTCAACACATCCTCCTCTCTGCGTGCATCTTGTACATCCTGCCCATCGACCACCTCATTTTTGAGATCAACCGGCATTCGAATCTTAAGTTCAGAAACCGGCGCGCCAGTGATGAAGTAATTGATCAATGCACTGCCATATATATTTTCCTCGCTCAAAGAATAAAGATGAAAGACATCACTCTGGATGCTTCGATCCAGCAATTCGATCTTCATCGAAGCCGACCACTCCGCTTCACGCATTCGGAAAGCATGCTGCAAATTTGCAGTCGGCTTCGGAAAGTAGGAGAGTGGTTTTTCCGCAAGTCGATCACCCGCCTCGAGCGTTAATCGATACCCCGGTGCCCCAACGATCCCAATGTCACCACGCACCGACTTTGCATTGGAATGATCGATGCGAGGTAATTCCCAGGATTCCGCTTTTGCAATTTGACTTTTCTCAAGGTGAACACTGATCAATTGCCGCCCGCTGATATCCTCACCGAACAGCACCTTTAACTCTCGCTGACCATCCGATTCTTCCGTGGCCGCCAGATAATCGGTCACATTAGCGCCGGTAACTGACACCACCGAATAATCCGAGGGAATTTGAAAATCCCAATCGCGAATGGGTGCTTCTCGTATATCGAGCTCGATATCGGCGAGAATCAATTTCTCCGTTTCCCTCAACTCATATTGAATCAACTCCGAAACGTTGACCTCAGGCTGTACTCGATCAGCTGTAACTGAGAACCCGTGCGTTGCAGAAGGGAATCGATAGGCAAAGATCTGCCGCGATTGCATCTGCTCTCCGGGATACTGCTCCGGCGACAGCTGGGTTAGCCCTGTTAAATCTGTAGGTTCAAGGCGAACCGATCCGACATTGCTGATGCGAAGAAATCCAGAGTGTCGAATTGCCTCCACAGGCACCAAACTCATCCCCTGAACTTGAAGTGGGAATGACCCAAGTGCCGTTTGACTGCGAATCAAAAACTCGGTTGACTCCGTCACAGGTTTCCCGATTTCGATTACCAATCGCTTTTCATCATCAACGGTTTCAACGACCCAGGAGACAAGATTTTGCCCCTTGACATCAAGGATTTCACCGGGCCCCTGGATCGCCAAACTCAATGACGACAACTCACCCTGCAGCACCTGAAAGGACAATTGATGATCCTGTCGCAACAAACCGCTGCCAACCTTTGTTTCAATTAACCCGGAGGTTGAAAAGAAGAGCTTCCCCTCACCCGCTGAGCGGTTGGAACTCCATTGCATTTTCACGCTTCCATCGGCGGGAAGAAATCCCTTCCAGCTTTCCTCGAGCAATCGCAGACTCATCAACCCTGCGTCGCGAGAAAAGGATACATCCGCACTCAGTCCATTGATTTCCAATGGAACGACGGGACCAGAGGCGATCCGAAAATCCACCCCACGAGCATCATTGGGTAACGATTGAATCGGAGCAACAAAGCCCAATTCAAGTTTGGTCTCACCTACTTTGGGGAAAGTCGCTCGATAGCGGTAACCAGATTTGTCCGAAATCAGTCTCAGACGAATACTATCGGTCTCTGGTAGCGAACGTAGCGCCGCCGCTCCCGATAAGAGATCAAGGGATACTCCCTTTTCATTGACAACAATCGTTGCATCCCACTTAAATTCAATTGATTTCTGATCTGCCGTAATTTGGCCGATCAACTTTGCATCCAAGATTTCAATAGGATCCGGACTGGTCGTCTGCCTTCGAAGGTCCAAAACCAAAGAACCGCCCGCACGAGTATGCAGTGTTGTGCTTTCCTTCTCGGCTTGCAGCCTCACGAAGCCAGCGTTGTCAATGACTTGACCTTTCACTCCATCACCAAATTGAATGTTGATAGTGCTATCAAAACCCACCGAGTCTGCGGGACCGAGATGGGTAAGCCTGAGTTGTTTGGGAAGCCCATAAGAATTGGATTCGATTTGAACCGTGGCCTTAAAGGATTTTTTTTCAGGGTCGAGCTGTAGTTCAAGGAATCGTTGTTTCTTCTCGGTTCTGACCGCGTACGAACGCACACCCTCCCCCTCAACTGACCTCACTTCACCGTCACCTACCAGAGCTAATTGAATTTGCTCTGGATCCCCCTGAATCACTTCGATGTTCAGATCAATCTTCTGGATCGTGCGAGTGCTCGAAACCGTCGCATTGGCAACACTAGCTGCCTGAAAAAAGACGGGGACTGGCTTCGCAGGCACCTGCGTACCGATCACGATGACCCTACCGTCATCGGATGTTAGATCAACACTAGCTTCCTCCCCACCCGACTTCGAATCCTGTGCGCTCGATGTGGCAGCAAAGAGTGCAACACTGATTACCGAAGCCAAGCCACACGCTTTGAACCAAAAACGATTACTACCATCAATCTTCGTTACGATAGGTCTCAGGGATTCCATCGATACACCTCGTTTTTCAATGACTGCGCCCGGTTTTTCAATGACTGCGCCCGATCGATTTCGTCGACCGGGATATTTTTCACAATTGTTCATCTGTCTTCTGGAAGTATTCATTCTGTGTTGGATTCAGTCCGTTTGTTTAACGGGCGGATGCCCTGCGTTGACCCATTGACGTTCGAGGCTTGGACAACCCATCGCTTCATGCCTACGCTGATGCATCAGGGTAGTGGCGTTTCATTCTGTCTGGCTTGGTCGATCATTTGCCACAATTCCCTGACTCTGGTGTTATTCAAGAGAGATTCGGGTAGTGAAGCGATCATCTCTCGAAGCAGACGTAGATCAACGGTGCCCGCGCGTTCTCCCCCCTTGAGTTTCAATGCAAAGAGCGAAGCGACCGTCGCGATTTTCATTGAAGACGAGGACTGATCGACCCGCGGTGTGTTTGCGTCGAAAGTAATTGGCCATCTTTCCTCGACCATCCTGCCGGACGCGATATCCTGAAAACGAACGGCGACCGACCCAAGGTCACCAAATCCATCCGGTTTAACTTGCACCTGATACACTGCGACCCCCGCCTCCGCCGCGGCCATTTCCGCCGCATCGACCTTGTCGTTTCGAAAATCTTCTTTCTTTAAACGATGTTTTTCAAACCCAAGCAGCTTATACATCCCAACCCGCTGGGGGTTAAATTCCACCTGCACCTTCACGTTCTTAGCGGCTGGCCGTAATGCGCCAGCGATCTGTTTCGCAAAACCATCCTCGACAGCTTCTTGCGAATCGAGCATGTAGTACCGCCCGTCGCCCCTGCGTGTTAGCGCTTCCAAAACCTCATCATTCAGGCCGTCTGATCCGATACCCGCCGCGTCGAAAGCGATACCAGAGTCCCGCATCGCGACAATCATTTTTGACAAGCGATCTGGATTTGCATCTCCCAGATTCACAGCCCCATCGGTGATCAAAACAATGCGGTTTTGTGCAGCTGGCTCGTATTGTTCGCGTGCTTTTTCTGCCGCCAACAACAATGCCGCCTCGAGGTTGGTCCCACCCTCGCTCGGCATCCGATCAAGCAGTTGCATAATCTCCGCCGCCTGCTTTCCGGGCAATCGATCCGCGATCAGACGAGGTTGGTTAGCAAATGAGATCAAGGTCACCTCATCCTGTTCCTGCAACTGTTCGGCCAAAACTTGAAAGGCTCGACGAACGGTATACTTTCGATCGAGTCGTTCCATCGAGCCAGAATTATCTAGCAGGAACGTGAGCTTCAATGGCGTTGCATTCGATCTCCCGCTTGCCGCGGTTCTCATCGAAACCCTAATCAAGTTGCGTTGCTGAAGAAACGGATGAATTGCTTGCTCAACCCTGCAAGAAACTCGCTCCCTTTGAGTTGGCATTGGGTCCCCGTAGTCCATTGCATTGACGAACTCCTCGATACGGATCCGGCTAGCGTCCGGCCATTGACCTTGTAGGAATGCGGCTTTTGCCAACTTAAAGGAGACATCACTGACATGAAGGGAAAACGTTGAAAAGGCATTTTGGTCAGCACTGATCTCGCGGAACGCCTCTTCCACTTGCTTTGCCTCCAATTGCTGGTCTCGCAGAAGCTCCTTTTCCTCTACTTCAGCCAATTCCTCATCAACGCTTTGCAGCTTGCCCGACACACGCGAACGAGAGGCGCCCGCTTGCCTTTTCGGAAGCGATTTACCCAGACTACGCCACGCAGGTTCTTTTGATTTTTCTACAACGGCAGACTCCATTTCTTTGTTATCTTTCTGCCCCTGCTGCTGATTCATCTGCGGGAGGTTTTTAGCCTTATCAATTCCAGCATCAAGGCTCTGACCAAGGTCCGCGAAGTCCTCGACTTTATCGACCATCTTTGACTTCTTGAAACGCAACTCGGATTCAGCTGATTCCAGTTTTTCATTCAAGTCCCGCGAGAGTGACTCACGCTCGAAGTTGATTTCTGAATCGATCAACCCATCCCCCTGGTGCTCAAGTCCGCCGACATCAAGCGACTCGTTGTTCAGTTGCTTTCTCGCTGACTGGCTGAAACGATCGACAGTCGCCGGCTGACTTTGTTGTTGTTCAGCCGGTGCTCGACCTCGTACACCTTGTGAAGACGAGGCTGAATCGGGTGCGGTTTTTCGAGTCGTTCGGCCTCCACTGATCACCGATTCGTCCGCAATCTGATTTCCCGCGAAACCTTGAGACTGAAAACCGATGGACGAGGAAGGAGCGTTACTTCGCTGCGAAGGCACGGAGGGTGTCGGTGGCAACTCACCACCCGACGAGCGTTGATCAAGCACAGGCTCGCCACGGGCCCCTCTGGCAGAAGTCGGCGCGTCGACACCATTTGTATTGACAATCCCGCTACCTCCGCCTCCAAATCCCCCACGTCCCATTCTACCTGCAGGGCCGCGCGTGCCGAGTCCACCACCCATGCCGAGTCCACCGCCCATGCCGCCACCGCCCAGTCCGCCACCGCCTAGGCCGCCCATGGCGCCGCCGAACATGTCGTCCGACTCGTCACCGTCACCCAGTGATAGTCGACGTCCTTCCGATAATTCTTCTTGTGGCCTTTCGGCTGCCTGCTGAGCTTCACCCGCTTGTCCCGCCTCGCGAAGACTTGCGCGTCCGTTAGAGACCTGTCCGGCAAACTCAGCACCAGACCCTGGTGCCGAAGGCGGGGGTAACGTTGCTTGCTCACCTAAGCCGAGATTACCCGATAAATCCTCAAATGCCATCTCCTCCGCTTCAGCACCAAATTCCACGCCCATCTCCCCAGACATCTCCATGTCCATGTCGATGTCCATGCCGACACTCTGGTCGCTCATTTCCTTTTCCCCGGCAAAAGGGTCATTTCTATCAATCGCATCCATTGGGGCAGCGGTAGGTGCAGACATCCACGCGGATTCCATGGCTGCATCGTCCGCGAATCCGAAGAACCGGCTCGAGTCGGCCGGAACTGCGGATGTCACTCTGGCTAGCTGCAGTGGTCGATTCGAGATGAGTACAGCCACAATTAAGACAAGACTGAAAGCCGCCGCGAAGCGTATCGTTCGTCGATTCTTCAAATGGCCCTTCAAGTCAAATGGCAAACGGCGGTCCAGCTGATCCAGTAGACGCAGCAGAAACGAGGAGCGTTTGGATGAAACCTTTGTTGAGGCGGTCACTGCACCCTGAGTCGACTTTGTTGCAGCTCCTCCATCTGGTTCGCACAATGCAAGGATACGACGGCGTCTATCTTCACCGAGCCTGAACGGTTCAATCTCTTCCTCGGGTGAAAGTTTTGCGAGGACTCTCGCAATCATACGCTGCATTTGAACCGTCTCACTCGACGACGGATCTTCTACTGCCTGCTCCTCCGATGCCATTTGATCGAGTGCGTTAAGAATCTGCGCGGACGCGATCAGCTGATCACCCCCGCGCAACTGCTCACGTATCTGATCGACTCTAGCCTGATCCTTGCAGAGTGATTCGATTTGCGTATCCTCAAATTCGGATGATTCACCAAGGATTGAGGCGACAATTCTTACCTCAAGATCGGTGAGAGACGAAGCGTTTGGATTCTTGGGATTCTCTGAATTCATCAAACTCAATCCATCCGTAACGAGTGCAGTTTCTTTGCCAATCGATGAAGCAGGTGGTGTAAACGGTAGCCGACATTCCCAACGCTAAGACCTGTTTGCTCGCTAATCTCGCGATATCGCATGCCCTGAAAGTATTTCAGATGCAACAACTTGCGATCATCCTCAGGTAAGGAATCCAGTAAACCGCGAACCACCTGAATCGCCTCGAGGCGAGTCAGGTGATCCTGCTCCATACATTCCGTTTCAGCTAAACCTGACTCAATTTCCGAAGGATCGCGAGAGAACACACGTTCATCTCGGAGATGATTAAGGATCCCATTACGGACACTTCGATATAGCCAGGCCCGAGGCTGCTCCACCTCTTCCCACTTTAAATGGAGTTTGAGGAACACATCCTGCACAATCTCTTCCGCTACCTCACGTTGCCGGACCATCGATATTGCAAAACGCAACAGCGAAGCTTCCTCAGCCTCGAATACTTCACGAAACGCACCCCCGGGGGAACGCATTTCGGACTTCGGTCTGCTTCTGACAATCCGCTTTAACATCAACTCGGACGTTATTTTTCAACACGGTGGACGGGCATGACTGCCTCCATTGATAGTGAGAGGACACAATTGAGAGAAAGGAATTAGGGAGAATTTCCGTTTTTTTCAAAAAAACAGGCCCATTTCTGTCTTTCGCGAGGGTCGGCATGAATATCTTCCTCCCCCGGGGTGGGCAAGTAGCAGAAAGTCCACACCGACAGATCCAAGGTGGATTCCGACTCACACGGCACCGTTTAGTCGCCAATACGGCTGACCACCTGCCGCAACTGATAATCCTCTGCAACCAGCTCACCCGCCTTGAGATCCTGCTCTCGGAAGGTCGCAATCAGTATCTCACGATCACCCGTACGATCGCGGTCGTAGAT
>CAXQOB010000014.1:0-21472 GCA_964225475.1 Candidatus Nitrosopumilus sp.
GGGCTCAGCGTTGGGAATTTCAATTTCGAATCACCGACCCAACCGGAAAGGGTTTGCAGGGAAAAACGGAATTCGAGTTTTAAAGTTTGCGAAGCGTCACTCAGATTTGGATCCAAAGCCTAATCATTTGACAGACCAAAGATTGTTTCAGTATCGCACACGGTTGCGAAGGGTCGGATTGATTGATGACTTGAAGAGATCCAAGTTGTTCCTCATCAAAACATTACACAAAATAAATCTGAAGAACAAAGAACCATGTCTATCCATTTAGTTGAAAAGCAAATGACTCACGCTACGATGTCGGCCACCTTTACCCTCGCTCTGGTTTTAACCGGGAGTTTGAATGTAAATGCTGCCGATTCCGAGAATTGGCTGGGTTTTCGCGGTGACGGAACCAGTACCTCCAGTGAGGCGCCTGCCGAGGTCAAGGTAGGTGAAGGTGGTAATGTCGCTTGGAAAGTTGCGATGCCGGGCAAAAGTGTCGCGGGACCGATCGTGATCGGGGATCGGGTTATTTCAACGAGTTCAGGTGGCCAGGAGGGTGAACAGCTTTACATTACAGCCGTGAGTCTGAAGACCGGTAAGAAGCTCTGGGAACAATCGTTTCGCGCAACGGGTCGACCATTTTGCCATCCAACAAGTGCCAACGCCGCTCCCTCACCCGTGAGTGATGGTGAAAGGATTTTTGCTTTTTATAGCAGCAATGATCTTGTGTGCCTTTCATTGGAGGGCGATCTGCTTTGGTACCGAGGCCTCGGATTTGATTATCCGAAAGCTGGGAATGACATCGGGATGGCATCTTCGCCCATCATCGCTGATGGCGCCATCATCGCACAAGTTGAAGCTCAAGGTGACTCATTTGCCATCGGCATCGATGTTGCCAACGGAACGAATCTCTGGCGGATGGGTCGACCTCGGCAGTCAAATTGGAGTTCCCCGGTTGCCATCAACCGTCCCGATGAATCCGTTGAAGTGGTCATGCAATCCGGAACCAATATCGTTGCGGTTGATCCTCGTCGCGGGAATATCAAGTGGATCATCGAAGAGGGGGCTGACAAAATTGCGAGCGGTACACCCGCCGGTGACTACCTTTTGCTCCCCGGTAGCGAGATGATGGCGCTGAACATCGGAGAAAGCGCAACGACCCCAGAAGTTGTCTGGAGAAACAGCCGGCTCTCACCTCGAAATGCCAGCGCCGTCCTGAACAATGATCGCTTTTACTCACTCAAAGGTTCCGTGCTGGTTGCAGCAACTGTCGCGGATGGTGAGCAGATCTGGCAAAAACGGCTTTCCGGTCTCGGCGGAACTTGGGCGACTCCCGTGTCTGCCAATGGTCGTGTTTACATTTTTGATCAAGCTGGCGCTGGATTGGTGGTTGAAGATCAAGGTGATGACGCAGAGACAATCGCTGAGGTTGATTTAGGTGAGGGGGTCCTTGCCTCTCCCGCAATCGCTAACGGAAAGCTGATTGTTCGGACCAATCAATCACTCTACTGCTTTGAGTAATATCCGTTGCAACGGAAGGCCGCATTTTGATTGCGGCCTGCTACTGAGAGGTTGTGCCGCAATGAGTTTGCGCACTTGCGGTTATTGATTGCCGAGGTCACCTGTTTTGGCTTGATGCGAATTCGTTGCTGATCTGGTTACTGGCCCGATTTAATCGCGGATCAAATCGCCACAAAAGAAGAAACGACACTGCTTGGCAGCGTCGTTTCTTGAGACTTGGATAACGGCTCGTTTCTGCTCGGTAATTACAGTTCCAAGATACGTAGGTTTCGAAATCGAAGGTTGTTGGGCTGTCCGTGGTCTTGGAGGCCAATAAATCCACTCAGTGGCCGGTCTTTAACAGCTGAATCACTGAGATCAATATCGACAATCTTCTCGCCGTTTAGTTCGATTGCCAGTTGTGAACCCACGCACTGAATCACCATTCGATTCCATTCATTGGGTGGAGCGGACATGTTCTTGGTGGGACCGATTGTACTGATTACCCCACCATGGTCATGAGCTCCCAACGCGGAGTCGTTGCCAAATGTATCCAAGATTTGTGCTTCGATTCCTTGTTTGACCGGGTCGGCGGTATCTCCGACACGAAAGAAAATGCCACTGTTTCCTTTTGGCGGGTAACTGTATTCAACATCAAGGATGAAATCTTTGTATTTCTTATTGGACCAAATGTAGGCGTCGTAACGCTGCCATCCTCTTTCCCCCTCACGAGGCTGAATGAGAAGTGATCCATCGGCTTGTGCAGTCCAGTTGCCTTTGGTCGTCCAGCCCTCAAGGTCTTTGCCGTTGTACAAAGATTGAAATTGAGATAGGTCGCGAAGTTTAAGATTCCGCCATCGCACTTCGTAGGGTCCAGAGCCTCTGCCGATACCATGCACCTGTAAGCCGATAAAGCCTTTTGGATGAGATTTGAGTTTGCTCTCATCCACCAAATCAGAAATGAGTTCCCCATTGACCCAGACCATGATCCTCGCACCAACCGCTTTTACGTGGTAAGCATTCCACTGTTCATTTTTAAAGTGAGTGTGGTTGTGTCTTACATCATCAGGTGTCATCCACCCTCCAGCCGCCTCTCCATAGATGTACCCTGCAGATCCATTGATCGCGATTTCGACTTGCGGTCCATTCACGCGTCCACTTGGGTAACCACCAACTGTTTGTGAGCGAATTTGGACACCGGAGTTAAGTTCGTTGTCGACCTTGACTTCAAATTTCAATTCAAAATCACTGTAAAGTTGATCGGTGCACAGGAACGAATTAGGGCTGCCTTCATTTGTTTTTCCAACAATCGTGTCACCTTCAACACGATACGTCGCAGTTCCATTGAACTGGGTCCATCCATCGAGATTCTTTCCATTGAACAGATCCACCCACCCTAGATCGCCGGCCTGGGTGGTGGAGAATGTTGAAACCAATAGACAGGCGGCTACGAGACCACGGATTTTAAGATGCTGCATGTTGTCGAGATCCAATTTTATTGACTTGAGGTATCAATCATCGCACGGAGAATTGTATCGCAGTTATCACTCATGCGTGACACTGGGTGAACGACTACGTAAAAAACTTTTTTTGGCTAGACATTGAAGTCCCATTGGTGAGCTTTGCTGTATCTCAGCTCAGCGAATGTTTGGGTCAAAGTCCATTGAGTACCCGGTATGCAGAGAATACCGATGGAGATAGAGTCTTCATTCGACTCAAGTGATAACGTTGCTACCTTTTAAATACCCTTCTGTTTTATCTCCTTTGAGGATCGTCATCGTGTTGGATCATCAAGCCTTGCTCGAAGTTGCCACGCAGGCCGCCAAGACCGGCGGTGAGATCCTGATGCGTTATCTGCATGAGGGAGTCGAGATGAGCGATAAAACAGCTTCCGGGGGTAAATCTTATGATCTAGTGAGTGACGCAGACCTGGAAAGTGAGAAAGCGATCGGTGACCTCATTCGACAAGCTTACCCAGATCACGAATTGCTTGGAGAAGAAGAGTTAGATGGTAGTGTTGATGCAGAGCACTTGTGGATTATTGATCCTCTTGATGGCACCAATAATTTCGCTCATGGCATTCCTCACTTCGCGGTTTCAATCGCATATTACCACCAAGGGAAACCTCAAGTCGGTGTCGTCCTTAACCCCGCTCGTGATGATCTTTACACTGCGACCAAAGGTGGTGGGGCTTTTCACAACGGCAAGCAAGTCGGTGTGTGTGATTCAGAGACCCTCGGGCAGACATTTGTCGGATGTGGTTTTTATTACGATCGTGGCGCAATGATGCGAAGCACCCTTGATGCGATTGAGGAGTTCTTCAGTCATGACATCCATGGCATCCGACGTTTTGGGACTGCAGCATTGGATCTTTGCCAAGTGGGTAGCGGACAATTCGGAGCGTTCTTTGAGTACCTTCTTTCGCCGTGGGATTTTGCCGCTGGCGTGTTGTTTGTCCAAGAGGCGGGGGGGAAAATTACGGATGCTTGTGGCAACCCGTTACCGCTCGAAAAAACCAGTGTCGTTGCGAGTAACGGTAAGCTGCACCCGACCGTCATCCAAATCACCGGTAAGCACTACACAAAGAGTTAGTGGCTTTTGCGTACACGGCTCTAAACGGTCTGCCCGCGGTCAGATTGGTCGCGTTTATGATGCCGTGCCTCAATAACGAACTTTACCCAGAGGTGCCACACGTCGTCGAGAAGCAACCAACACTACGAAGGATGGCTTTACTCCTTTTGAGCTGGCACAGCTTCCGACGGTGTCACTTCCCCGAATACCAAACACCTCGGCGCCAGTCGTGGCGTCGCAGGTGCTGCAGCATTTCGTTGCTCAAGTCGCGTCGATTCGAGACCCGACAATTCTTTTCTGCTTGATCCGCATTACGCATTCCCACCAAAACACTACTCACCTCGGGTCTCGCCAAGACAAATTTGAGGGCAACTTCCGCCATCGAATACTGATCCTCGATCCCAAATTGTTCTAGATCTTGACGAATCGCTTCAACTCGCCGAGCCGTCCGAAATTGACGATCTCCTTGGAAGAAGGTGCTTCGGAAATCATCCTCTGCAAACTGATGCTCCGAGCTATATTTTCCGGTTAGTGACCCCTCATCAAGCGCGACGCGGACCAGTACACCGGTCCCTGTTTCCGCCGCAACAGGCAGGATTTGTGCAGCTGCCTCCTGCTGGAAGAGATTAAAGATGACTTGAATCGTGTCAATCAAACCGTCTCGCATCAATTGAATCACGCATGACTGATCATGCTCAGGGGTGCTGATTCCAATCAGGCCAATTTTCCCTTCTTCTTTCAGTTGCCGTAAGACAAGCAGGGGTTGCGGGTCGTCGTTCCACGCTGCGGTCCACGTATGGAGTTGCAGCAGATCAATTCGGTCACGGTTGAGATTCCTGAGTCGTTGGTGAACGTTTTCTCGAAGGTATGCCGCAGAGTAACGATCTTGCCAGCGACAGTAGGGGCTCGGTGGCCAAGGCCCAGCGTCGGGCGGTGTTTTGGTAGCGACAAAAACATCGTCTGAGCGTTCGGCAAGTACTTTCGAGATGATGCGTTCGCTGTTTCCCTCACCGTACCCCGCTGCGGTATCGATTAGTGTCACCCCGTGATCGATGGCAGCATGAAGCGCAGCGATGGACTGTGATTCTTGTTGAGGTCCCCAGCCACCTCCAATTGCCCAACCACCGAAGCCAATTTCCGATACCAACGGTCCATCAGCACTGAGAGATCTAGTCTGCATCTGTTGATTGCTAGCTAATAAGTGTGAATTGGGATTTGTGAAGATATGAGGATTAGCAAATGACGAGGCGAGGGTCCATCCAAAGTTCGGGCGAAACCACCATTTGTTGTCGTGATCGACTCAATATCTTGCCGTGTCTCTTCCGAAAAACTGATTCAGAGTCATCGGTGATGACTCGAACACTTCTGATCTCGACTCTGATTCGAGATCTCTTGATACCTCTCTTGTTGGAATGGTTTCGGTGCCAAAGACAAATCCGATTCCTAAGCTGTCGATTGTGGTCCCTGTGCATGGAGATCCGGCGGCATTTGAATCGACACTGATCAGCGTTCTTGAGAATCAGCCCTCCGGAAGCGAAGTCATCGTGCCACACGATGGATCTTACCAAGATCCTTTTCAATTGGCCGATGAGATTCGATTAGTCGTTTCTCGCTCACGTGAGATTCGTGATTTATATGCCATCGCGGCACATCACGCCCGAGGACGATTTGTGCACCTTCTCGGTAGTGGGCTGAGAGCAACCGATGGTTGGACCGATGCCGCCATCAAAGCATTTGATCATTTTGATACTGCGGCGGTTGCTTCCGTCATTCGGTCGAACGAGGGTCACGGAATCATGGCTGCGGGTTGGAAAAATAGCGTCCAGCGTTTGTGCCACCCCAGCACCAGCGTGCCCCGAAATGCGGGTTATTCAACGAAGTGTATTGGCGCTTACCTTCAAGCATCCTTCTGGAGACGCGACGTTCTCCGAAGCCTTGATTCGGCATTTCAGGGAAAAAATCTTGCCGAAACCGCCATGGTGTACCACTTCCTGATCCAGCAAGCGGGTTGGCGGACCGAGTTGGCTGTCGATAGTCACGTCATCTGTGACCAGGCGAGTTTGGCTTGGGATACGAGTTCACTCCGTCGAGGAATGCGTTTGGCTTCAATTCGTAACCACTTTTCCCGTTCATCATCGACTCAAACTCTACTGGCAGGGGTTGTCGCTTGTGCGACCTCATTGGTGAAACCAAACTACCTCATGGAGTCGATTGGGCAACTGTTGTCACCTCTTGCCGAGAAAGTCTCGCCGCAGATTGACTCCGAATCTGTCTTGGCTTGTGACGAGCAGGGAATGCTTGTTCCGTTGTCACGTCGCGGCAGCAATGTCAGCACTCGTCGAGCTGCCTAGTTTCCGGGTTGTCGACCGGGATGCACAAAAAAAGGCTTGTGGTATTTCCACAAGCCTTCTTCATGATTTGAGATCAAGCGAGTCGGTTGTTTCCGCTAGCCAAAATGTGGCACGGACGAAATCGGTTTGACCATCACACTAGGGTTAGCGGTGTTGGTGCGGTAGTAATCGGGCGCCCACCGATTCAACTCCATCCACATTGCAACGACAGCGATGGCCAAGAACAATGCGCTGACAAGCAACAGGACAGTGTAAACGCTTGGTGGTTGCTTACGATTCTCACTCGATGGTAGTGTCGACACGGTCGCCCTCCTGCAAAATTCCTTCGCTGTAGTCTTCAAGGATTTCCGCGACCGAGCGATCAGGTTCGGTGTTCCGTACTTTCAATTTCCCCATGTACCGTCCATCTCGGGTTACTTCGAGAAGGTGCCCTTTGCGGAGACCCTCGTCATACCCGATGGATACGAGCACCAAAGAGCTGGGGCGATCGATTTGAAGGATGTTCCCATTGCGATCCGGTGGAGCACCGTCAAGCGGCTCGTTAACGTCGATTCCTTTTGACGTCATCACTTCTTTGAATCGGGTTGCCTGAGCGATCAATTGTTGATTGCGAACCTCAAGTTCCTGCTTGAAGCCTCGAAGCGTGTTCATTTGATCGGTGAGCGTCAACGTTTCGGTGAACAACGTGTCACGATCTTGCTGTTCGGCACGAATCTGACTTCGCAGCTGACCGTTCTCTGCAGTTAGACGTTCGAGTTCCTGCGCTCGACTCAGGTCGGTCGCACTCAGAAGGTTGTTCGTTGACTCAAGCTGTTGCACACTTTTTTCGCTCATCAGCAAGTCATCACGCAGCTGGTCAAGCTGAGTTTGGAGTGCGGCGAGTGCGGTGCTTCGAGAGGCTTGCTCTCGATTAAGATCAGCTTGGATTCGATCTTTGGAATTACGTAATTGCTCGTTTTCACGAGAAATGGTTTCGATTTTGTCTTTCAATCCCGGTTGCCCGTCAACGCCGGTGATTACCACATCCCGCCAGTTACGGTGGGAGGCATTCACTGCCAATGCAAGTACCAAAAAGACGGCACTAAGGAGAAAGATGACGACCGAGAAGAATTTCCCTAGTAGTGTCATTGCTGTTTCCGTGAACGATGAGACCGACGAGAGGAGATGGGAATCAGCCCTCGCAATCGTTTCTACCCCGAGGGACGGTTCTGGTGCTTTTTAGACATGCCGTTATAGCTTGCCTAAATCACCACGTCCTCAGAAGTATAGTTACGTCAAAAAAAGAGTGTCAACGAAATCGCCATGAAATACGGTTTTCGGCACGTATTTACCCGTCGTTTCCGGTTTTGACGGATTCGTCTGGCCCTTTTTTCTGTTTCTCGACATCTAAGAGCCAAATCCGGAGACAAGATCTTAGAAATCAGCAGAAACCACGAATGAGGACTCCTTCCCCATCGCTTCGCGCGAGACTAACAGGATCGAGTGACTCAAGGTAGGCGAATTTGGTCGTTACTTGATGGAATTTTCAGATTCCCTCAGATGGGTGGGCTGCTCGCTCGTCTTTTGAGATAGATTCCCGCAAATAACGGGCTTTACGAGCCCTCGAGCTGACAAGCTAGTCCACAAAGGTTTGTTTGACGCCGCGAATTGCCTGAAGAAACTGCCCAATATCGGGCGTACGATCCTCTACTTTTGGCTGCAAGGCGTGCATGATTGCCCGAGAGAGTCTCGGATCGATATTCGGACACCTCTCCATGAGGTCAGTTGGAGTGGATGTGTCATGGTGCAACGCGGCCCGCCCATTGAGGATTTCTCCCTGCCAAGGGTGCTGAAAGCAGCACATGCAGTAGCAGGTGACACCAAAGGAGAAGATGTCCACACGCTGATCCGTTGAACGCCTTCGAATGATCTCTGGCGACATGTACAGGGGCGTACCGGTGCGATTACCGGGGGTCATAAACGGTGCGGTAGCTGGCAAGGTTAGCCCAAAATCAATCAGCTTGACACTTTCGCTGTTGGGCGTGCAGATAAAGTTACGCGGGCAGATATCGCGATGGATAAAGCCTTTTTGATGCACATACTGCAGTGCTTCGGCCATCTCACGGATGAGTTTAATTCGTTTACCCGCGAGGTGATTCTCCTGCTTTTGCACAACGATATTCTGCAAACTGGGGCCCGCGACGTACTCCATGATAATGACTGGCTCACCTTTCAGGGAAAACCCCGTCTCAAAGGTCTCCGCAATGAATGGATGGTTCATCTCCATCGCGATTGCAGCTTCCGATGGTTTATTGAGACCTTTGAATCGGCTTTCAAAAAGTTCGAACTTTTCGAGTTCAACGACCTTCACGCCCACCAAGCGATCCTCATGGTCGTGATCCTTAGCCACGAAGAAATTGGCCATGGTGCCCGTAACCGCGGTGCGTTGACGCGAGAATCGTGCCTCGACATCAATACGTCCTCCTCCCCCTGAGGATTTGAACGCCGAGCGAATGGAGTCAATCAAGCTCATGAACGTAATGGTGCGAAAGAGAAGAGATGAGTCGCGAGCATCGTGCTCACGATTCCTTTACGAGTTACTTTCCACAGTAATCAATAGCGCGAGCAATCTCGGTTTTCAAGTTTTTTCGTGGGACGATGCGGTCGATATAGCCGTGTTCCAATAAAAACTCGCTCGTCTGAAAACCCTCGGGTAATTCGATACCGATGGTCGCTTTGATGGTCCTGGGTCCCGCAAAACCGATTAAGGCTTTGGGTTCAGCAAAGACCAGATCCCCCAGTGATGCAAAGCTAGCCGCCACGCCACCCATGGTTGGATTGGTCAGCACGCTGATGAATAGACCGCCGCATTCATCGTATCGAGCCAGTGCAGCTGAAACCTTTGCCATCTGCATGAGCGAAAGAATTCCCTCATGCATTCGGGCACCGCCACCGCTACCGCTGATGATGATCAGTGGTAAGCCCTGATCCGTTGCCCATTCAATCAATCGCGTGAGACGTTCGCCCACTACCGAACCCATACTGCCCATGATGAAGGCACTGTCCGTCACTGCTAACGCAACGCGTCGTGCACGAATCATTCCCGTTCCAGTGAGGACGGCGTCAGAGAGTCCTGTTCTTTTCTGTTCCGCCACCAGCCGGTCTGCATATCGACGTCGATCAGCAAATTCCAATGGATCTGTTGGCGACAGTTGTTCATTCATTGGCTCGAACGTCCCTTCGTCGAGCACTTGCAGGATTCTCTGTTTTGCAGAAACGTAGAAGTGATGTTCACATTTTGGGCAAACGTTCAGCCTCTGTTCGATTTCCTTTTTGTAAATCGAAGCGCTGCAACCTGGGCACTTGACCCATAGACCTTCCGGAACACCTCGCTTCTTTGGTGCAGATGCTGGAGCCTCCTCGGCTTTTACCTGAGAGGAGTCTGATTCAACGGTGGACATACGCAATCCTGAGCGTTTGAGCCCTGGACGAGGCTGGGGAAAACAAACTTGGACGATGATTCAAAAGAGACGGGTATCGATTTATCTTTTGTACCATTACCTGTATGTCGGTGTAACGGTTCCAAAAGGAAATCAGTCGTCACCGAGCGATGCTCTCTAATTTAGCCAGATCGACGCTGCACCGCTGCCTCAAAAATCGCCAACACCCCCTGTTTACCGGGGTTGAAGCCAATAAATGCTGTTCAAATCGTTCTGTTCGAGTCATTTTGACAATTCGATTGCCGAAAGAGCCCATAATTTCACCCCACCAATGGGAGCCAGATGGTCTGGATCCATTTCAAAAGTGAGGGCAAGGCCAGAGGAACTCAAGGCAATAAGAATCGCCGGGTATCCTCTCATCGCCAGCGGGAAAACTGCTATTACCCTGGCGCAGTAACGTTTCACCGTAGAGAAACGGCTTATCCGCTCACACGATGCCCATGAGACTCTGTCTCTGTGAGAAGCCGGCCAATGGTCGTACTGGCCGGCTGTTTCAAGATGGCGGGAAGACCTGCTGCTTTAGACGCAGGTCACATCAACACCTATTTCTTGCGATGACGGATCTTCGCACGCATACGACGCTTCTTGCGACCAACTTTTCTTCTACCTTTGCCTGTTTTCTTCGTACCCACCTAGTTCACTCTCCGTATCTTTTTGTCAAAGCGTTTATCTTACTATGCTGATCTTTCTGGACTTGGGACAAAGTCCAACCGTTTATCCGCCGATGCAGTGAAGCGGAAAAAAACACGTTCTACTGACCGGCTCCGTGATCCTCGCATCTCAAATCGCGACGCTCACCTATCTTGCCTTTTCCTGAATCTCCAACTTCGAAAGCTCGTCTGCCGGAGCAACGAGCACCTGTCGACATCGGCAATTTGCCCCTCTTGTCGAGCGGTAGGTGATCTGGAGCGGGGAAAGTTTTGGTATTCACCGAGGATAAAATCCTGAGGAACGGACCGCTAGTAGCCCCGTAGCGTACCAAAAGCTCAACCAGTAACAAGGTGGATAATGCCTATCCATCCCGATGTTCTCGCCGCTCAAGCGAACGGATTAGGGGAAATTCGTCAATTTTTCCGACGATTCAGACAAACATCACACCGATTCAAATGACGACCCATGCTCGAAATTGCCATCACAACCACATGCTGAGCTAGAAAGCTGAACGATAAGCAGGAGTGTTATTGCAATCCCTGTTCGGTTTCTCGTTGGTAGAGGGCAAGGGTTGCTTCAAAGGTTTCTGCGCGGATTTGGTAGACCGGTTGTGCATCGGTGTGGCGGTTGCAGTGGTCCACCAAGACTCGATAGAGCAATCGAAAGAGGTGCCGAGGAACTCGGAGTGACTGAAACGCCGCTAAGAGACGTTCTTGACTGACCTCGGGAGCAAATAGTCCCTGAGGTTCTGGGTTTCGGGATTCTGCAGCACACGCCAGCATTCTTGCTCTTGCAAGATCGTAAAGTGACTCACCGGTCCACTGAAATGCTGGGATAACGTTCTGCTTGTCCAATCTTGCTCGCTCGTGAAATTCTCGCGTTTCTCGCTCTACCTCTCGATGTAATTCTTGAGGCAGCATGATTTTGAAACCAATGCCGGGGTGCTTGAGGAGTTTGTTGTCGAGGATCGGCCAGACGAAACGCTGCATCAATTCCGCCTTGCCACCGGTCAGATGAGGCTCATCAACTCGGTCCATCAAGACGACGATCCCATTGAATCCCAATCGTTTCAAAATCAGCTGAAATTTATTCAGGAGTTCGTAGCGATCGTCAGTGCGATCAAACCGCGGTAGTGGTTGGCTTGTAAGTTCCTTGGCTGGAAACTGCTGTAAGATTCGCCTTAGAGAAGCTCTGTCGCGTTTACCCACTCTCATGTGCCGATAGATTCCAAAGGCAGCGAGTTGGCATTTGACCCAGCGGGTCACCCATGGGAGTGAGCCCAACCCGGTGAGGATGGGAATTAGCCAAAGGATTGAAGGGTTCAATCCTGCACCCTCTTCTGATTCGCTACGCTGACTCAACATCAGCCACACCGACAATAGCGTGGATGCAATTGCTGAGCCAACCAGGAGTGCAAGGTGCCACTTGGTGCTCATGTTGCCGTAGCGTAATTTTTGACGAAGTCCGTGCCACCGATCAGTAACATTCGATGAGGTAGACTGGTCGTAGGATGTTGCCAGGAGCAACAAATCTCTCGCTGCTGATCGGTCCAGTCTGTCGATACTGGATTCTGATACCGTCTCGATACCGGAACCAACTGTGGTTCCAAGGATCCGATCGACTAGGTCGGTTACCCCGAGGCAAAGTATGGCATCCATATGATCCCATAGTCGCCACGATTGAAGCAACTTCTCAGGCCGTTTCACGGTTCGCCAGTAATCTCGTTCACAAAAGTGATCAAGAAACGGATTGAAATCATCATACCGTATGACAAAAACCCGATGACTCGGGTTTTCCTCGTTGAATCGACTCAGGTGCTGGTCGATCTGTAACCGCATTGCAGTTTTACCGGATCCTTTTGGACCAAAGATAATGGAGGTCGAAGGTTCTTTCGGGTCTCCATACACTTTGTCCCATATGGGATGGTAAGCGCTACGAATACAGTGTTCCTTGAAGACTTGATCCGTCTGAGCATCTTCCTCGGCAAATGGATTGCGAACGATGCCGTGATGTTCAAGAAAACTGTGGATATTCATAACGCTTCTTCAAACCCAGCGGCACTTGTTATTCATTGATGCTTTTGATCATTGAGACAAATGACTTACGATTCGCTTTTACCACAGCGGATGGACCAATCATTTTTACAAAGTACTTTCGACCTTCTGGATGAACAAGGATTGCACCGGCCATCGCATAGTTTTCGCGATTGATGACTTTGCCGCCGGCAAAGGGTCCACCGCCCATTCGTTCCGCGAAGCTTCCACTGACGTCAACTAGATAAACTTGCCAATTACCAAGTTTCATCTCTTCAACCTTTTGGTCTTTTGCATCGCCACCAGCAAATTGACCTTTCCATCTTTGGATGTTCGCCTTCACATCACCACCGGCCGCCATAAAGGTGACGCGAGCCGTTTCACCTTCTTTGCCCTCACCCGTTTTTGCTTGGAATTCATGTTCGATGATCGAACTCTTTGGGGCAACTTTCTTGAACGCCACGGGGACCGTGAGATTGCCCGCACCAAAAACATCAACTGACACAGGTTTTTCTTCGCCGAGGCAAGAATGGCTGACCGTCATTACGGCAAGCATCGCAAACACGTGGGATAGATGGTTGAAAAACAAACGTCGTGACATTGTAGGTTCCTTTGATCAATCAGATGGGTTTTGACCGCTGCTTTCAGCGATTCGGTTGGTAGTTAATGGTTTCCTACCATTCTAGCGTGAAGGCACCAAGGACAACCTGTGAGCTATGAATTTGCGGCCTGAATCAAGTAATTCTTGTCGTTACAGTCTTTTGACTTGCCGCAGATCGGTCCATCAGGTGCATGACACGACCGGCATGGGAGAAACAAAGCGATCTCCTCCTCCCACCCATGTTTTTATCGCACGCTCCCTCAAGCGGTCGGTCGTTTTTCCACGAGGATAATCAGCAAATATGCGGTTCCAAAGATCTGTGCGAGAACTTCTTACAAACACGCAGCCAACATTTGTACTGCTTGGATTTTTGCTAAGACACCAACGAACTTCGCTCTACCGCGCCTTCAACGGCACAGAACAGACTAGTCCACCGCAAGAAAATGGACTGCGTCTTTCTCGCTAACAGGCCACGATTTAAAACTATCTTCACTTTCGTATCAGTTTTGACTTTCGTGACGTTGGTTGAATGGACAAGAATCCGTCAACGAGTGGCAAGCCACACCAACACACCCACGAGCAGAATTGCGATCGACCCGAGAAGGATCAAGCCAAAGGCACGTCGCATTGATCGCTTGCGACGCTCCTTGCCAAAGTGATTATCTCCGGACAAAAGCAGCCCTTTGTCTGCTGATGTCTGTGAAGCATGTTCGCTTCCCGCCGTCGGGTGATTTCCTGATTCTTGGTGACCCAGTGGTGCATCGTTTGCGCCGGGGAGTTGGCTGGCCAGTTCGGGAAACGCCTCGAAAGCTGAACGCCACTGTGCCCACCCATCACGCCAAACCAACGAGGTTGAAGCCACCCTGCCCTCTTTGATCCACTCGCCAAATACATCTTTCGTTGCTGGGCCGTACTGTCCCCCACCAGGCGGTCGCACATACCAAGACGCGCTGGATTCAAAAACTGCTAGTGCTTCGGTCACCTGTTTGGGTGAGGGAGCCAATACCTGTGTGCCAACGGTCGCTGCCGCTCTTTCAACCGGAGCACGGTCTGCTTTTTTGGCGACGCTTGGATCAGGAGATTCTGAATGGATAGGATCTTGCCCGACCGCATCCGATCGTTCAGGATTTTGCTTGATGTCAACCGGCAGTGAGGTGGCTGTATCAATCAGTGGAATACGAAACTTTCCGGAGCACGCGGGGCAGACGCCCCTTTTACCGGAGAGCTCAGACTTGATGTTTAGCGATTTCCCACAATGATGACACGCAAAACGTATTCCCATGGATCTTTCGATTGCTTGAGAAATAAGGTTTTCGGGCTTCGTTCAACTCAAGCGAGTATGAACTTGTTACTCCAGACTCCCTCTTACCAAAGGGAGTCAAATCGGGCCTGTAACCTACTGCAAGTCTCGCCGTTATGGTTGCTGGTGGCGAAGGAAAAAGCGATTAAGGCCTTTTTTTATCGGCGAGTTTGACGATCCTATCAAATTCGGTCTTTTTAACTGGTTGAACACTCAGTCGACTGCCCTTCTGCAGCAGGACCATGTCCTTGAGGCTCGCTTGCTCCCGCAATTCGGCTAAAGTCACCGGTTGGGCAAACTTTACCTCCAGTTTGACGTCCACCATGAACCATGTCGGGCTGTCTTTTTTGCTCTTTGCGTCAAAGTATTTACTCTTTGGATCAAAGGCGAACGAATCCGGGTAACCCTCTCGTGAGACGACAGCTAGACCAACAACCGCTGGCTCTTTACAAGCAGAGTGATAAAAAAGAACACGATCACCTTTCTTGATATCATCCCTGAGTAGATTCCGCGCCTGATAGTTGCGAACTCCCTCCCACGTGGTTGTCTTCTTTTTTTCCTTCGCGAGATCATCGATGGAGTAAGTATTGGGTTCGGTTTTCATTAACCAGTATTTGGTAGCCATTTGCAATTCTTCCGTCGTAGGTGTTCAGTCGATGTTAGGTGACTTGTGTGGGAGAGTATTTGACTTTCTGTCAGAGCATCGATTCAAAGGTTTGCATTAGATAATTTTTGTTAAACAGACAAAAAGGATGTTCGCGATTGGAAAGGATGCGATTGGATGCAGATTCAATTTGTAGCGTTCTTAGGTCACTCCTTAACTCAGCACGTCTGGCAGTTAAGTAAGAGGCAAGTTGTTCATTGATTCGTTCCAATTTGTGATGCCAACTTTTTCGTTGACCTTTCCGGGGAATCTGTTGAAGCATTGCCTGTTTCTCTTGGATGAGGGTGTCTGGCAAGTCAATGTCCTTTGCAAAGGTCTCTGCTTGATAGATCGTATCGCGAATCATGCGTTGTAGGTG
This sequence comes from Candidatus Nitrosopumilus sp., assembly GCA_964225475.1. GTDB lineage: Bacteria > Planctomycetota > Planctomycetia > Pirellulales > Pirellulaceae > Rubripirellula. The sequence continues at coordinate 15,494 of CAXQOB010000014.1, forward strand.
ATGGGTCGTGTCTCTGTGTGTTTTGTCCTGCTGGAGAGGCAGCATTGTAGTTGCCGAGATAACCGTATACTCAGGAGCTTCCGTTTTGAAGAAAGAACGGGTGATCTGGTCGCCAAGTTGATCGTATTTCCCCCCTCCGATCCCATGTAGAAACAGGTCGCTAAGGATTAATCTCGCATACATTGTCGTAATCAGTGCTCGCGGTCGAAGTTTGAACTGCGGACCCAGCACGCTCTTTAGCGCTTCAGCAGATTCCCGGGGATCTTTCAAATCAATGATCCGTTCGCTGCTAATGCGATCTGTGATTCGTAACTGACCATTGGTAAGGCTGACCCAAGCGGGCCGCCTTTGGGGGGAATCGTCTCCGTATATCCAAAATGGGATCTCAAGCCAATTGTCTTGGGACCTTAAATCTGGAACCGGGTGTGAGTTGCTGCGAATCCCGTGCGCTAGACGGTAATGATGAACAGCGTTGTTGTAACATTGATGGAGTTCCTCAGCATCGCTCAAAAGTATCAGAGTGAATTGGTAAAAGCTCTGCGATTCACAGACGGTGCTGAGGGGAACTTCAAGAGTTGACAGGTTGCATTCTGCTTCGAGTGAGTGTCGCGCTCTTGCGAATATTTCTCCGGTATTTCGTGTGTCATGCATCGCTTCTTTCGCGTGAATCCAGAGACGATCCACACAGGGGTTTTCAACGAGGGGGCTGATGCATTGAAGGACACGTTCTGCAAACGATTCGAACCGTTCGGTATCTTGTAAGAGAGTTTGCTCGTAGGGGATTCCGCCACCCGAGTGATCAAAGTCGATGGATTGATAGTGAGCTTTGCCGGTTGAGGATTCCACTATTGGGACCCTGATGGAGCTCCCAACGGCTACATCGTTGTCGATTACTAGATTGATTGGGATCGCTTTTTGTTGATTGGCAATTTTTGAAAGTGCAAAATTCTTGAACCATACCCCGGCATGAAAAAGGGTGGGTTGATGACCAGACATCACGATTGGTGCGTCTTCATCCCAGCTACCAACAACCGTTTCTAAACTCCGATGTTGCCCGGTGTATTCTTTGGCTGCATTCAGTAGTTGCTTTCGTGCATCGGTCTTCAAACCTTCAAAGAAGTTTGTCTGCTTGCTCGCTTTTAAGTTGCGAGCTAACTGTTGACCGGTTTCCGTTAGCGGTGGGCTGATTAACGCTTCGCCGTGTCCCTTTGGCGCCCGGTACTGAACGTAAGGTTTTTCGAACGCAGTTTGCAGCACCAATTCGTCGACAGAATTTTTCTGCTGATTCATGGTTTTGCCTTAACTGATCGAATCGATCCCCTAACGTTCTCTGCTCAGTAACGACTCAGCGCTGAGTGGTTCAGTGCTGAGCGGTGTTGAGAAGTACTTCTTCACGTGTCGGAAAGATCGACCCCGTGGCACCGACACAATTAATTGCGTTGTCCAAGACGCTTCGATAATAGTTCAGGCGAGTGTCAGCCTCATCCAGAACGCCCCCGAAAGATCGATTCAGGTCAAGATAAATCAGTGGAACGGGGATCTCGATGATGGTTAATTTCGCCGCTGCCGCTTGCACCCAGAGCTGCAGGGGCATTGCATAGCCCGGGTCGGTGATTCGCATCTCACGAAGGGCTTGAGTGCGGTAAGCTTTAAACCCGCAAAATGCATCAGTGATTTGGAATCCGAGCCTGGCATTGATCTCGTCGGTGATCTGCCGGTTAATCGCATATCGATCCTGCGGCGGTTCATTGTCATCTTCGAAATACCGAAGGTAACGACTGCCAGAAACTACGTCAGCCTTGCGGGCTGCTTGAATGAATTCCGGGATTCGCTGAGGCTGGTGTTGGCCATCACAATCAAGGGTCACGATCCCATCGAACTGATGTTCGATCGCATAATTGAAGGCAGAGATCAACGCAGCGCCATAGCCACGGTTGGTTCGGTGAGTCAGGACTTCGACTCCCTTGCAGGATTTGAGCACCTCTGCAGTGCCATCGGTTGAGCCGTCATCGATCACCAAAATCTGATCGATGTGGTTTTTCACCTCGTCCAAAACACCAACTACCGAGCCGACCTCATTGTAGACGGGCAAAGCTGCGAGCCATTTTTCTGATTGATTCATGCTTTCCCTTGTTTCGACACGATGCAGAATTGCATTTTTTCGAGGTTGTGAGGCTTGGGGGCTGCGTTGTGTCTGACGACGCCATTCTAAGACTGTTTAGTCAGGGGTCAATGTTTCCTGCTTTTATACCGCCATCTGAGAGTGGATCTTGATCATAATTGCTCGGCCAAATCCGTAAATCCGGAAACTCTTCGCTGAGCATTTTGGCAAGCGATTCCATGGCAAAACGTTCGCTGTGATAGTGCCCGAGCAAGATTAGTCCGATGCCGCGAGCCTCGGCCTCGAGGCAAATATGGAAGGTCGCCTCTCCGGTAATCATCGCATCACAGCCAAACCTGACCGCCTGACTCAAAAAACTACCGCCACTACCGCAGGCGAAAGCGACCTTCTTGACCACCTGCTGTGGGTCGCCAACGATTCTGTGAGAAGTTGCGGTAACCGCCTCGGCGGCTCTTTTCGATAACTCTTCAAGTGTCTCCTCTACTAGTAATCGCCCGTAACGTCCCGAGCCGACACAGGTGTTCGAGTTACTCGAATGACTTTCGGTCGTGATCGCGGTGTTTGTCTCCGATTCTGAATGAAACTCAATTAACGGTTTTACTTTTTGGACGCCTAATAGGTCACACCATTGCTGATTAATTCCATTTTCGGCCGAATCATAAGCTGTGTGTGCGCTGTATATCGCGATGCCATTTGAGATGAGGTCAAGCAGCATTTTGCCCGTTGTCGTGTCAGAGGTCAGGCGTTTAAGTGGCTGAAACGGAAGAGGGTGATGAGTGACAATCAGGTTTGCCTTTTTATCGATCGCCTCGGTAACCACATTGGGTGTGATCGTCAGGCAGGTCATGACCCGCTGGATGCCTTGGGTTCGATCACCGATCAAAAGGCCGACATTGTCCCAGGATTCAGCAAGCTTTAGTGGTGCGGTCTGCGATAAAAATCCGCAGAGGGTATCGAGATGCGTCATCTTTTTTCTGCTTTATGCGGTGACGAATTTGCCCGGCATGATGAATGATACCGAAGGTTTGTTGTTTCGTGTCTGGGTCTTCCTAAATCATTTCGATCAAGTTAGTGGTGGTGTGGTGGGTCTACCCAGGATGCAAGTGATGTTGCACATCGCCAAAACCTTCTAACGTGACAGTGGATGTTGCATATCGATTCGGCGGTGTGTGGAACATGGCGGGCACATGCAGGTGTGGCTGCGGGTTACCCAAAAGATAAGCAAGTCAGTTGTTGCAAACACCGAAGGCAGAAGCGTCTTGCTATGAAAATTGGCTTGGTCACTGACCAAGCCAATCGTTGATTTCGGAACCTTTGGACTTGCGGTTTCATCTGAGCGATTGGACACAATCGCGTTTGATACTTTCTCGCTGAATTATTTAGGAGCGATCATGCAAAGCATCTTTCGGCCATGCTGCTGAGGTGCGGTTTCGATTTTTCCGAACTCACCAAGTGTTTCCACCACCATGGCCATGATCTTCTGCCCCTCTTCCACGTGAGCCATTTCGCGACCACGGAAAAGAACACTAACCTGAACACGGTCTTTGTGTTTGAGGAACTTTTCAGCTTGACGTAACTTGGTCCGAATATCTTCTTCTCCCGTTTTTGGGCGAAGTCTGATTTCCTTTGTTTTTGTATGAGCTTGGCCCGTATTACGCTTCTTATTTTTATCGTACTTGTATTTGCCGTAATCCATGATTCGACAAACGGGCGGACGTTCATTCGGAGCAACTTCTACAAGATCTAAACCCGCATCTCTGGCTCTATCAAGCGCTTGTTCGGTAGGAATGACTCCGAGCTGCTCGCCGTCTTCACTGATCACTCGAATCGGGGTGATACGGATGTTGCTGTTGATTCGTATGGAATCTCGATTTTCTTCTCGTTGCGTAGGTCGGTTTCGTGCCAATGCCACTAAAAGCTGTCGTCTCCGGCCGGAGGGCGTTCCGGCACAAATGTGAAAAAGGAACCGAATCAGTCCGGTCTAGGGGATACTAAATGAACTGGCGGCGATGGATCAGGGCGTTGCAGTTACTGAATTATGTCCAACGGGGGACTCTCGCTGCATACCCAACGTCCAAAAATTATCCGACGCTGCCCATCCGACCGTCAACAGCGCATGTCCGGAAAACAGCAGATTTGCGAGATTCAGCCCTCGAATGGACCGGTTTCCGTCTTCGAGTGGAGCTTGTTTGTCGCAGAATAAGGCAAATCACGTCTCTTTGCACGTTGGCTGTCGCCGGGTAGAGATTGGTTGATTTGGCCAAAATCACGCAACTCTCGCGATTCTCAGGGGCAAGATCACCGCATTAAGACATCCTGGGAGGTGCCAGTATTGATGCGTTCCTAACTCCAACATGTTCTCGATGCCAATGGGTATTGCCTCGAAACAGGTAGGTGCCAATCCGAAGATGATTCACTCCTTAATGTCGATTGCATCGTACTTCTGGAATAAAGGTCTGGCCGGTTTAATTTGAGTCATCCGAATCCTGACCCGTTCCGGCCTCTTGACGGTTGAGTGATGGATTTAGAAACTTAGCGACGCGGAACAACATCGACTGGATTGACTTGCAAGATCAGCCGATTTAAGTTCTTTGCGTAGCGATTGCGGTCTACCCGTTGATTGCTAACGGGCGGTTAGCTCAGTTGGCTAGAGCACTACGTTGACATCGTAGGGGTCGTTGGTTCAAGTCCAATACCGCCCATCGAAGAGGACTCGTCATTTTTGGCGAGTTCTCTTTTTTTTTGATCCGCTAACATGGGCGTCCTTGATTGAGGTTTTTCACCATCGAACTGATGCACTTGAAGCTCTTGTGTCGTGAACTCCCCAGCCATTCGAAAAGCACACTTTCGAGTGTCAGAATCTTGATTCCACAACCTCTCATCCTTTCAATGCCCGCTCGGTGATCGGTTTTGTTTCTCGACGCAACCAAGTCAAGAATAACGTGTGGCTGTTTTCCCTCCGCGGCGAGATCAAGTGCCGTCTGTAGAATGCATATGTGCGTTTCAATTCCTACTAGTAAAATCTGATCACGATTCTGAGACTGCCAATTCTCGATCGGCTCACGACAAGCTGCCGCTGAAAAATCAAGTTTTTCAAATGGCTCGGGGTATCGCTCATTGAGTGGTTGCACCAGTTCACCTAGGCCTCGACGGTATTGAACCGTTGCGGCACGAGGAATATCCATTTCATCGCATGCATTGGTTAATACAAGCGCTTTCTGGATCACGCTGGGTGCCGCATCGATCGCTGGGCATAGTTTTTCTTGGAGATCCACCAGCATGACAGCACTACGCTGAGGATTGAGTCGATTGGGGGAGATTACGTGAGCCCTGCGCACTAAAGTTTTTGATCGATGATTCGAGACAATTACTTACTGTCTTTTTTTCCCGATGACTTCTTACTGTCACTGGATTTGGATTTTTCACTGGATTTTGATTTCGAATCAGCGGCGGCCGCTTTCTTGTAGCCTTCACTGCGATAATCAGTCTGATAGAAGCCGCTTCCTTTAAACACGATGGCTGCACCCGAACCAAACTGTCGTTTCAGTTTTTTCTTTTTGCATTCGGGGCACTTGGTAAGCACTTCATCATTGATGCCCTGAAACACCTCAAGCTGATGTCCGCAAGCTTCACATTCGTAGTCGTACGTCGGCATTGATGTAATTAAGAATTGAGGGTTGAAATGAAGGTTAAAGCGACGGGTTGCGGGCCAAACCTATATTTCCAGGCGACCGATACCGCTTTCTTCTCTCCCCATTGTATCATCGCGTTGTGGGCCCTCTTCAAGCGGGTATCAATGCGATTTCTCTGAATCGAACCGCTGGTCATTGAACGCGGGGGAATCAGCCGTCTGATTC
>CAXQOB010000015.1:0-8215 GCA_964225475.1 Candidatus Nitrosopumilus sp.
GGATCTTCGAAAATCGGTGAACGAGATCCGATAGCTGGAGAGTGGGTTTACGTATTTGAAGGGGCGTGGCGCGGGACCGTTTTCTTTTCCAGAAATGCGCCGGGGTGGTGTTGGCCTTTGTGTTGCAACATTACTTGCGGGGTGCATGAAACCCGCCGGCCCTGTGGGGGCCTGGGAGTCTCCTGAACAAGCTTGGGCAATGACCCAAGGGCAGCTCGCCTGGTACCGAGCCATGGAGCAGGATGGGCAATTGCGACAGGTTCAGTCCCTGAATGGGCTCGAGCAGCATCTTCTCGATTGGGATCAGTCCAGTGAGGCAACTCCAATTGGATATATCCTGAGTTTGGAGGGGGCCGATTCCCTCAGGACTCTTGATGATCTCGCAATTGCACACTCTCACGGGCTTCGTGCTCTTGGGCCTGCTCACTACGGTGTCGGGCGATATGCGTTGGGCCATGATTGCATCGGCCCGCTAAGCGCAAAGGGAGCTGAGTTGCTTCGAGAAATGGATCAGCTTCAGATGATCCTTGACCTGACACATCTTTCAGAAGAGACATTCTGGAATGCGATGGAGGTTTATTCAGGACCGGTTTGGGCAAGTCATCACAATTGTCGATCCCTTGTGGATGACCCTCGGCAATTATCGGATCAACAGATCAAAGAACTCGCTGCTCGCGATGCAGTGATTGGTGTCGCTCTCGACGTTTGGATGGTTGTGCCCGGTTGGCAACGAGGTGTGAGCAATCACTCAAATCAACCAGGCGCCAATTTTGCCGCACTTGCAGATCACGTTGATCATATCGTTCAGTTGCTTGGTACAACCACTCATGTTGGCATCGGAACCGATCTGGATGGTGGTTACGGTACAGAGCAGTCCCCAAGTGATTTAGACACAATTGCAGATTTGGACATTTTCATCAAAATCTTGCGGAATCGCGGATACGATGAGGAGGCGATACGTGGGATTAGCTGTTCGAATTTCGTCAACTTTTTGCGACGCTCTTGGTCGTGATGATTCGATGGCTTACTGAAATGGCTAACCTCGAGATTTTTTTCACACACGATGCTTGTTAAATGAATACCCATTCTTGGCCCGATGCGAATTCATTGGCACAGGTCACTTCGCCTGGTTTGCTGCTGAATCTTGACTTGGTTGATGCCAACTTGAATAAGATGATTGCGCAGGTTGGAGGTCAGGTCGAACGACTAAGACCCCACGTGAAAACGCATAAAATGTCTCGAGTTGTCGAATTGCAGCGGGCGGCGGGTATTGAAAAATTCAAAGCTGCCACCCTGACCGAGGCGGCCATGGTGGCGGCGAGCGGGGGTAAGGATGTACTGATTGCATATCCGTTAGTCGGCCCAAATCTTCAGCTCTTTGCTCAATTGGTTGAACGGTATCCTGCGACCAATTTTTCATGCATCGTCGACCATCCAGATGCCCTTGCTCTGATAGAGAAGAATTTTGCGACGCGAGATGAAGGTTCATTGGGTTGCTGGATTGATGTTGATTGTGGGATGCATCGAACAGGGATTGCCTTGGGTGATGACCTGAATCAATTGCGAGATGCCATCAATCGATCAGAGATCGTCACCTATCGTGGGTTGCACGTCTATGACGGTCACCTTCATCAAACCGATTTGGATGATCGTCGATATCAAGCTGATCAGATTAAAACGGCGGTGGAAGCAGAAATTGCGCAGCATGACACGCCTGATGTTGTGGTCGGAGGGTCACCGACATTCGGTTTTTGGGCAAACGAGAGCGTTTGGCAGTGCAGCCCGGGGACCCCGATTTTTTGGGATAATGGTTATGGTAGTTGTTACCCGGATCTCGATTACGACATTGCCTTGGCACTGGTCACTCGAGTGATCAGCAAACCCGGTAAGGATTGCGTTTGTGTTGATATGGGGTACAAGTCAATTGCCTCGGAAACGCCGCTCGACCGCCGTGTTATTTTGCCTTCGTTGAAGGATGCGTGTTTCGTCGGGCAAAGCGAAGAGCATATGGTGATTAAAACCTCTCAAGCAGGATCGTTAAAGCTCGGAGATGCATTGATCGCATTTCCAAAGCATGTGTGTCCTACAGTTGCTCTTCATCACTCCGTGGAGGTGATCCGTGGAGGTGAGATTCTCGGAGAACGCTGGGTTGTCGACGCGCGAGATCGTCTTCTCCAGTCAAATAACAACAACTCGGCGAATGGCTAAAGTCTACGTTTACCTCATATCGAGGTTTCTCTGGTTTTGCGGATTCGCAGCATTGGGATTCGGGTTTGGTCCTTGATGCTCCACGCTCCCGCTTCGATGCGTTAAGCTAGGGGCAGTGGTTTTGCTTTTTATTCTCAAGCTTTAAATCTCTGCGGTTTGCACATCGCTCTGGCACTGAGTTGGAGGATGCCAGCCAAGCCTTCGCGGGTCCAACAAGGTACTTCACCATGTTTAACAGGTGATGGGCTCTTCGAAATGCATCCAACGGATGTGATGATTCCTCGCGATGTATCATCCTGAAAAGATTCGAGGTCAGTGTTATGTCAACCGATGATTGCCCTGAAAGCGAAAGGGAGAATCCTTCCTCTCCCGTCTCGCAATCCTTGCGGGAAGCAAAGTGGATTGTGTTGATTTGGTTCATCTCGTCAGTGTGGACGATCACCTATTGCTGGCTTTATGGTTACCAGTCGGTGGGGCCCGAGAATTTATCGACGGTGTTCGGAATGCCCAGTTGGGTTTTCTGGGGGGTTGCCGCACCGTGGCTAACCACGATGGTTGTCAGCGTATTCTTTGCCCTTTGGGGGATTCATGATGAGTCGGTTGAGCATGAGTTTCTCCAAGACCAACCGATTTCAGATGGGATCAGTCGCGAGTCAGTCGGGGGTGAGGAGGCATGATTGACGGATCGAATACCGCTTTATTGACGTTTCTGATTTATACCGTTGCTGTATTCCTACTTGCGATTCTTTCGAATCGAGTGGCAAAGGGTAAGGAATTTGTCGGTGAATATTTTCTTGGAAGTCGAAGTTTCGGTGTCTGGGCATTCGCTCTTACCTTTGCCGCGACCAATGCGTCCGGTGGTACCTTCATGGGCTTCCCTGCGTTGATCTACACTCACGGCTGGTCATTGGCCCTGTGGATCGCTGGGTACATGGCATTGCCCTTAGTCTCGATGGCGATCCTCGGCAAACGCATCAACCAGCTAGCCAGGCAAACCGGTGCGTTAACGATTCCTGAAGTGCTCAAAGCTCGTTTCCAGAGTCCAGTGACTGGTCTAGTCGCGACACTTCTTCTCATCTTTTTCATGTTCTTTTACATCGTCGCTCAGTTCAAAGCTGGCGGTAAGATTCTGACAACCCTTTTGGCGGAAGACCCTATTTTTCAATCTGTGGTCGCGGGCGTCGGCTCGGTTGTATCACCAATTCCCTGGATCAATCAGGCGGAGCCGGATTATCTGGTGTGTTTACTGGTCTTTGCAGTGGCGGTCATTGTCTACGTTGTTTACGGGGGCTTTAGGGCCGTCGTATGGACAGATGTCATGCAAGGAATTGTGATGTTCATCGGGGTTATCTTGATGTTGGGCCTCACGTTGTACCAAGTTGGTGGTCTTGAAAATGCGACACGGGAAATGGCTCAAATGACTCCACCACAGTTTGGTGAGGGCCGTTTACGGCTCAAGCAGTTGAGTTCAGAAGAGTTGCTGATACCAAAAGGCATTTGGATTCAGGATGAGAGCGAGGTAGTGCGAGTGGCTGAGTCGGTGACGATTCCCGCCGGATCAAAGGAGTCTGAGGGAGTGCGTTTGCTGCGTCTGACGACTGAATCGGAGAAGGTGCGGATTCGAGAATCCATCAAGGAAAACCTTGTGCCGTTTGTCGCGGCGGAGATTCAGGTTGAGAAGTGGGATTCCTATGAATACGGCGCGGGTCAGCCGGGTGTTTATTTGAACAATCCGGGTCCAAGCGATTCCAATTCGCTTGGCTTTCTGGCGATTGGTTCAGCGATCAGCTTTTTGATTTTTTGGCCTTTTGCAGCAACCGGGCAGCCAAGCAATTTGGTTCGCCTTCTGTCGTTCAAGGACACGAAAACCTTGCGATATTCGGTGGTCACCGTTTCGATCTACTACGCGATTATCTACTTCTCACTGGTGATCGTCTTTTGTTGTGCACGTGTGTTGCTCCCGGGAATGGAAATTGATCCAGATCGCACGATGCCTGACTTGGCAACGCACCTGACGCGCGTCGCGGGCTTGCCTTGGCTTGCCGGGATACTTGTCGCTGCACCCTTCGCTGCCGTAATGTCGAGTGTTGACAGTTTTTTGCTGGTGGTCTCTTCAGCGGTAGTGCGAGATATCTATCAAGGATTTGTGTCCAAGGGAGCTTCCGAGAAAAAAGTGAAAAGGCTCAGCTACCTCGTCACCATCTCCGTGGGCGTACTTGCCATGCTGTTTGTTTTAAATCCGCCGCGATACCTTCAAGACTTGATCGTTTTTGCTACGGGTGGACTTGCTGCTTGTTTCCTTGTGCCATTGACTCTGGCTTTGTACTGGCCACGTATGACATCGGCGGCAGCGATCGCAGGCATGCTTGGCGGCACAACAGTGCACGTAGCGTTGACAGCATGGGGCTACTATTCGGAGGGCGAATTCCGAGCCTTTGACTTTCTCGGTCTTAACCCCTTTATCTGGGACTTGATCGGTTCAGTCTTGATCAGCCTCGTTGCTGTATTCATTGGTCCCAAGCCTTCGCCGAAGCTTTTGCAACAGTTTTTTGCAAAATAAGTTGCTGCTCAAGTTGAACAGCGACAGGATCTTCCCGGGCCCTTTCGCTGACAGATGGTATCTGTTGCTCGCGTCTTGCTCCGTAACGACTTGCGATTCATGTTCCTTCAAACCCACTGGCACACCATCTGTGCGTGGAATCACCCGATGGATGATCGATCATGAGATTGCCTGAATGGCGTCGATGATTTGCTGGTCATGGCCATCGACTCGAACACGCTTGAAAAGCTTTGCCACTTTTCCTGTTGCATCGATAACATAAGTCGAGCGTTGTATCCCCATGGATTTCTTGCCGTACATATTTTTTTCTCGCCATGCTCCATATTTTTCAGACATCGCGTGATCTTCATCAACCAGAAGTGGAAACGGTAGATCGAATTTCTCTTTGAACTTCACATGACTTTCTGCCGAGTCCGTGCTTACACCAAATAGGTGGACATCCATTTTCTTCAACTCGCTCCATCGATCGCGTAAAGCACAGGCTTCCTTGGTGCAGCCGGGCGTATTGTCTCGAGGGTAAAAGTAGATCACGACTGGTTTACCCTTCAGGTCGCTAAGGCGTACTTTGTTGCCTGTTTCGTCTTTGAGTGTAAAAGCCGGAGCTTTTTTTCCTTCTTCAGTCCAGTCAGCCATCTTGGTAATCCTTGGTTTTCGTAAGGTTTTTGGTAAGAAAGGGTACAGAATACTGTGACTTTGCAGCGGACGAGTGCGTGACAGATTCAGCAAAATCACTAGACTCTACAGAGATGTCCACCCACTCTAGCGATTCTCCCATGTCTGAAAAACAACCAGTAGACACCTCTGCCACAGAAGAATCGGTCAAAGAGCCGACCGACAACTCGGCAAAGTTGACCGATGAGATTGGTATAGCCACTCCACCAAAAGATCGCGCAATTCGGCCGCTTGGGGTCGAGGAGGCCAAGAAGTTGGCCGCTGCGGCGGCGCAGGTAGCGATTGATAACAATGGTCAGGAAGTAGCCGTCTTGGATGTCTCTGGGCAGAGCGCCGAGTTTGATTTCTTTGTGTTTGCGACTGGGACGAGCCGAAGGCAGTTGCATGCGATTAGCGAGCAAATTGATGATGCTTTGGAGAAGGATCTCGGTGATAAACGAATGGGAATCGAGGGCTATGAGGAGAGTCGATGGATTGTGCTCGATTACGGCAGTGTCGTGATTCATCTATTCGATGATGAGACTCGTGAGTATTACGATCTCGAATCGCTTTGGGCTGATGGTACCCTGGTTCCATTAGAAGAGCTTGGTTTGAATCAACCTGAGTAAGGCCTCGATTCGTTGCCAGGATTGCAAGACATTTCCCTTTTGACTTCTTGTTCGTTTGCGTTGATACCGACTCATGCATCTTCCTGACTTACTCCAGCAGCGTTTTCGTGATTCATTAGCATCCATCACGGATCGGGCCGGTGATTATGCTTCATTGATTCGGCAAACGGCAGATCCCAAGCATGGTGATTACCAATGCAATTGCGCCATGCCGCTGAGCAAGGAATTGAAACGGAACCCTCGCGAGGTAGCAGCAGAGATCGTCGAAAAGTTGAAGGTTGATGATCTCTGTGATCCGCCGGAGATTGCAGGTCCGGGTTTCATCAACTTGAAGTTGAAGGATGAATTCATCGAGCAATACACGCGTGGTCTTCTAGGGGATGATCGTTGTGGGGTACAGTCCGTTGCGGGAGAGAAATCAATTGTCATTGATTTCTCCTCTCCCAATGTTGCAAAACCGATGCATGTCGGCCATATACGAAGCACAGTCATTGGTGACGCACTCGCGCGCTGCTTGCGTTTTGTCGGCCATCGGGTCATCACCGACAATCATTTGGGGGACTGGGGTACGCAGTTTGGAATCATCATTTACGGATACAAGCATTTTGGTGATCCTGACGTGGTCTCGGCTAACCCGGTACAGGAGCTGTCAAAGCTTTACCGAATTGTGAATCAACTGATTGAATATCGCAAAGCGAAGCGATCCATCGAAGGAATCGAAAAGGCGATCTCTGAAGCGGAGTTGGCGGTTCAGCAAGCTCGCGAAAATCTCGAACTAGCAGATGAGTCTAACCAGAAAGCCGCGAAAAAATCGTTGGCGTCTTCTCAACGTCGATTGCAATCAAGTCAGGCGACTGCGGAATCGACCAAGGAGAAAATAGCAGCCGTTGAGAGTGATCCACTCTGGTTACAGCGAGCCGAGGAACATCCCGAGATTGATCAATCCGTGCTCGAGGAGACCGCAAAGTTGCATCAGGGTGATGCTGAGAATCTTAGTTTGTGGGAGAAGTTTCTTCCACATTGCAAGGACGAGATCAATCGTGTTTATGATCGCCTTGATGTCGAGTTTGATCACACGTTGGGCGAGAGTTTCTATCACTCGCGTCTCGGAGGTGTTGTCGACCGATTACGTCAGGCAGGCTTAGCCTCTGAGAGCGATGGTGCGGTCTGTGTTTTCCTGAAGGATTTTGACGCTCCGATGATTGTGCAGAAGCAGGACGGAGCTTTTCTTTATGCAACGACGGATCTCGCGACCCTTCAGTACCGACTTGAAGAGTTTAATCCCGGTGAAATTCTATACGTCGTCGATACCAGGCAGAGCGAACACTTTGACAAACTCTTTGCTGTGGCTGATCAATTCGGCTTGGAAAAAGTCAAGTTGGTTCACGTCAATTTTGGCACGGTGCTCGGGGAAGATGGAAAACCGATGAAGACTCGTAGTGGGTCTCTGATTGGATTGGAAAGTCTTCTTGACGGTGCTGTTGCGAGAGCAAAGAAGGTTGTCTGCGATCCGGATCGATTGGCCTCATTTGATCCTCCTATGGATGAGGCAGAACAAGAGATGATTGCGGAGGTCGTCGGGATTGGAGCAATCAAGTTTGCTGATTTAAGTCACCACCGAACAAGTGATTATCGATTTAATCTTGAGAAGATGGTCGCTTTGGATGGAAATACATCTGCTTATGTCCAGTACTCCTATGCACGAACACAGAAGATTCTTGAGAATGCTCAGAAAGCTGAGTATGACGTATCTCAAATGATTGAAGAGCATGGGATTCAGTTCACACATCCTGCCGAACGACACCTCGCACTGATGTTGATGAAGTTTGAGGAGTCCCTCACCGCGTTGCATAAAGATTATGCTCCGAATCAGTTGATTGATTATCTTTTGGAAACAGCCAAGGCGTATTCCAAATTCAACGAGAATTGTCATGTGCTGCGTGCAGAGACTCCGCAGATTCAAACAACACGCCTTGCTTTGGTATGCCTAACCGGTCGAGTGCTTCAGTTGGGGCTTCGGCTGTTGGGTATCGGAGTCGTGCCAAGAATGTGAGTCGCATGGTGTTGTAGGCTCTCATGGAGAGAATACATTTTCCGTAGCCCATTTCTACGTATTGGTTTGCCCCTTAAATGCATCTTAATGGCTGCTCCATGTGGCTTCTTGCAG
>CAXQOB010000016.1:0-20762 GCA_964225475.1 Candidatus Nitrosopumilus sp.
AGTGCCGGTACTCCCCAATAGTGCTGGTACTCCGAAGTAGGATGGGTAGCGTGGAGCAGTAGGACTATTGAGCAGTAGGATTACATGCTCACCCATGCCGCTGAGCCTTGAATTGCTGAGCCTTGAATTGCTGAGCCCTGAATTGCAGCGTTCATATTTTAGGGGATCGATACCCCATTAAATCATGAATCCACCCAAATCATTGGATAGCAGCATGACGTCATAGGAATCGAGGAGAGCCGTCGATCGTTAATTCTCGCTCCCACTAACGGCTAACACTCTGTGCAATCTGCCCTCAATGGAATACGCTCGTAGGACAACAACGAAGAACCTCCCACGAACTGACGCTTGAGCACGGCCGTTACCCAATTGGAAAGAACGGCTTTCAAGTCCAGTTTCTGATACAAGATTTCGACAAACTCCCATGGTCCGATCACTCGAAAACGATCCACAAGTTGATGACGGCTTGAAAGGACATTTCACACCTGAATCTGCTTCGAAGCTCCTGCCGCTGGTTCGCCGAATTGTGCGAGAGATGGCGGAGCTCTCTGACAGCATGGAGATGCATCGTGCTCAGATTGAGGGACTGGACAAAATTAGCCAGACCATTGAAGACGATGCCTACGAGGATGAAGTTGCTGACATTCGAAAATCTTTTATTCTTGTTGAAGAGCAATTCGAATCCTGTCGTGCCGAGCTGAATGCTTTGGGTGTCGACGCACATGATCCTTTTGATGGAGGTGTTGATTTCCCCGCAATCAAGGATCGACGACAGGTGAGTTTGTGTTGGTTTTTAGACGAAGACAAAGTCACGCACTGGCATGAGCGATCCGAGAACGGAGCAAAGCGCCGTAAGTGGGAGTCGGAGATGGTATCCGGTTCGGCAGTCTAGAGTGCCGGTCATCGTGG
Source organism: Candidatus Nitrosopumilus sp. (assembly GCA_964225475.1). Taxonomy (GTDB): domain Bacteria; phylum Planctomycetota; class Planctomycetia; order Pirellulales; family Pirellulaceae; genus Rubripirellula. The sequence continues at coordinate 910 of CAXQOB010000016.1, forward strand.
CGTCCGTCTCGTCAGCAGCGACATCCTAAGCGGACCAATTTCTTTACGATCAGAAGACAGTAGGTATCTCATGTTCGTTCACAACAAAAAAGAGAACGATGAACGTCCAAACCTAATCTTTATCATCACCGATCAGCAACGCTTCGATACCATTGCTGAATTGGGATACCCGCATCTTCACACTCCAAATCTAGACCGCTTGGTGCGGGAAGGCATCACCTTCACACAGTGCCATGTAACGGCTGCTTCCTGTGCAGCTGCAAGAGCGAGTCTCTTCAAGGGATACTACCCGCATACCACCGGGATCCTCAAAAATGCTGATACCTGGAGACGTAGCTGGATCGAACGATTGAACGATTCGGGGTATTACTGCACCAATATTGGCAAGATGCACACTTGGCCATTCCAAACAGAATTAGGATTCCATGAACGATTTGTTGTGGAAAACAAGGACCGTTACCTGGAGGGCAGGTATTTCTTCGACGAATGGGACCGAGCGCTGCGGTATCGCGGACTCGTAAAACAACAAAGAAAGTTCTATCGCGAGCGGGAGGACTACCGAGATAGCCTTGGCGCGTTTGATTGGGAACTACCGGAGGATACGCACCCCGACTTCTTTGTCGGTGACATGGCGACTTGGTGGATCAACAACAAGCCCGCGATGCGTCCGCTCTTTCTGCAGATTGGTTTTCCCGGCCCGCACCCACCCTATGACCCGGTCGCTCGATACACCAAACGATACCTCGACCAAACGCTGCCACTCGATCCCGTAACGCAAGCGGATCTTGATGGTCAGCCGCCAGCATTGAAAGAACTGCGTCAGCACAATTTCGACATCGACCATGATTCGGTCGTGCTTGAACTGCAGCCCTCGGAATCGCAACGACAGAGACAACGCGCCTACTATCTGGCGAACGTCACGATGATCGACGAAAAAGTGGGCGAGATCATGGACGCACTCGACAAGAATGGATACTTGGAAAACTCCATCGTTGTCTTCACCAGCGATCATGGTGATTGTCTCACCGACCATGGCCATAGTCAGAAATGGACCATGTACGAACAAGTGACTCGAGTTCCGATGATCGTTTGGGCTCCTGAAAGGTTCGGTAAAGGCAAACAAGTGGATGAACTGGTTCAGTTGATGGACCTGGGTCCCACGATTCTCGAATGGGCGGGCATCGAAGTCCCCGATGACTGGGAAGCGATCTCGCTTTCGGCAGCACTTGAGCAACGAGAGGATTGGAAAGGTCGCGAGTACGTCTATTGCGAGCAAGCGAGGGACGCGGTACTCACCGGGTGCGAATTCATGACAATGGTGAGAAGCCAGCATCACAAGCTCGTGCACTTCCTTGATGAGCCTCACGGGCAATTGTTTGACCTGGATCAGGATCCGATGGAATCAGACAATTTATGGGATCGGTCGGAACACCGCGGACTGCAAGAATCATTGCTCGCAGAACTTCGGGAATGGAGAATACGCAGTGGATTGAAGACCAAGGATTGGTCAAGCGAGTGGCGATAGGTGTCCAAAATCCAAAAACGGCCAGAGCCGCGTCAATAAACCATAACGCTCCGCAGCGGGGTCAAATCTAAAATCGCTCGAAACCGCCAATCGCTCGGTGCTCTTCCCGCGATCTCCCAGTGGTCCGTCCGTGGTGTTCTCGACACCGCGGCCCTGACAGCAAACGCTCTCAGATGAAGCGTCCACAGGCTCCAACGGGCTTTCAGGTGGAACCACCCGGAAGGGCTCAAAGTATCGCTGGGCCAAATCAACCCGCGAAACTTTATCGATCCCCCCGCGTGACCCCTGACGCGTTGTTTCCAACGTGTTACGCTTTCATACTTGCAGTGAAAATCATTTCGCAAAAAAGGAAAGCCAGTCTGATGTCTCCACGTACTGATGTCATCCATTCGATTGCCCGAGTTTGCCTCATCACCGGTGTGGCCTTTGGTTCTATTCTTTGCGCCCAAGAAACAGGCACAAGCAATGGTGAAACCCCTGGTAAGATTTCCGGTATCGACCAGAGCTTGTTCAGTGAAGAGGTGAAACCTGGGGACAACTTTTATTTTTACGCCAATGAAAAATGGCTTACTGAAACGGAGATTCCCGCGGACAAATCCAACTACGGCATTTTCACTTTGCTTGCGGACGAAGCCGACGAACAGGTGAGGCGACTCATCGAACAAGCAGCGGAGTCCAAAGCGAAGAAAGGTTCACCGGCACAGAAAGTCGGTGATCTCTATCGGTCGGTCCTTGATGTGGAAACCAGAAATCGTGCGGGCATCAAACCGCTTGAACCACTCAAATCGATGATCGATAAGATTACGAATCACAAAGAGGCTGCTGAAGTCATGGGGCAGCTATCCATGAGTGGTATCTATGGTCCAGTTGCAGCTTACGTCAGCGTTGATGCGAGGAACAGCGACCAGTACACGGTCTATGTAACGCAATCGGGTCTGACGCTACCCGACCGCGAATATTATCTGGATGATGAAAATGAACGGTTTGTCTCGTTGCGTGGCGATCTCAAACAATACATCGCCGACATGCTCACATTTTTGGGAGAACCCAATCCCGCTGCAGCCGCGTCACAGATTTTTAAATTCGAAACCGAGATCGCCCGAAACCACTGGACGAAGACTGAGAATCGTGACCCGGTAAAAACCTACAACAAGATCTCGAGCGCCGATTTAGCCGCACGCGTGAAAGGCTTTCACTGGCAGACCTATGCGAGCGCTACCGGTGTTGGAGAACAGAAAGATTTCGTGGTACGGCAACCCAGTTTCGTTGACGCGTTCGCCAACTTATTTGCATCGTCTGATATCGAAGTGATCAAGCTGTACCTGAATTTCCATCTCATTGACCGATACGCCTCCAGCCTCTCCGAGTCGATTGAGAAGCGATCGTTTGACTTCCACAGCACGGCCGTCAGGGGAGTGGATCAGCAACGCCCAATGTGGAAACGGGGAGTCGCGATTACCGGTGGAGCACTGGGAGAATTGGTGGGTCAGCTCTATGTCGCAGAACAATTCCAACCGGAGGCCAAGTCTCGCATGAAGCAGCTCGTGCAGAATTTGGAAAAAGCTTTTGAAGCGAGAATCGCTACGAGAGATTGGATGAGTGAAAACACGAAAAAGGAAGCAGCCAAAAAGTTATCCATGTTCACGACCAAGATTGGCTATCCCGATGAGTGGAAGGATTACGAAAAATTGTCGATTGATTCACCGGTCCTCGCGACAAACATGCTCGCATCAGCGCATTTTGAAACGCAGCGAGAACTCAACAAACTTGGAGGTCCAATTGATCGCAACGAATGGCACATGACTCCACAGACCGTGAATGCCTACTACAACCCGACAATGAATGAAATTGTTTTCCCCGCCGCAATCCTACAACCTCCGTTTTTCAACATGAAAGCTGACGACGCCGTCAATTATGGTGGAATTGGTGCGGTGATCAGCCATGAACTCAGCCACGGGTTTGATGACAAGGGAAGTAAGTTCGATGGCGAGGGCAATCTTCGAATGTGGTGGACGGAATCAGATCGTCAAGAATTTGAGCGAAGAGCCAAAGGCTTGGTTGAGCAGTATGGGAAATACGAACCCCTCGAGGGCAACTTCGTTAACGGTGAGCTCACCCTTGGTGAGAACATTGGCGACTTGGGGGGACTGAGTGTTGCCTATGAGGCATACCGATTGTCGCTTGGTGGCAAAGAAGCGCCCGTCATTGATGGCCTAACTGGGGATCAACGCTTCTTCCTGGGGTGGGCTCAGATCTGGAGGCGTTTATATCGTGACCGGGAGCTACTCGATCGCCTGATAACTGACCCTCATAGCCCCAGCGAGTACCGCGCTAACGGCATCGTCCGTAATCTTGACGCGTGGTACAAGGCTTTTGGAATTTCTGAGGATGCTGACCTTTACCTCGAACCCAAGGATCGAGTTCGCATTTGGTAGTTTACCCTGCTACACCTTGCAAATAATTCATCGATCGCAATTCCAGACTGCTCGCGATTGGCACAAGTCCCGTCACTGGATGGCGAACAGAAACTCGAAGATGAAAGAAAAGTGAATCATGATTGCCATGATGCTCTGATCTTGCATCGCTCAATCTCAGGCGTGGGAGCATTCAAACCAACGGTAATCCCACGGCTGAAAGCTGCTTCAAATGAATCCAAACCTGATACGAGGTTGCGCCGTCTGGTAAGCACCGACGCGGGAAATGCGAAGGAAAATCAGCGAACCAATCCGTAACCGGTGAAGTCCCCTCGTTCGTTGCCTCCTGCGGCGGTCATGATTAGGGCCGGGGCACTGAGCGTAATTGTCCAACCTCAACGCTTTTCCGGCCATTCAGGTGCTACAATACCCCGCGGGGTCGTTGATCAGCAATTTCCGGATCCGCTGGTTTCAATCGGGCGGATTCCCGGTGGACGAAGGTGACGCCAAGATGGAAACTCTTAGTCTTGAACCCACCCTAACCTACCAAGGAATCACTGCGTTCTCTAAATCTCACACACATCTCGTCTTCCGCAGCATTTGAAAGTTAGCCTCCATGTCGCAGGATGCGTTCAAAACGTCCCAGTCTCTTCAAGAGAATATCAGTCGAGTTCTTCTTGGTAAGGACGATCTCGTGCAAATGCTTGTGATTGCATTGCTCTCCGGGGAACACATCCTCCTTGAAGATGTTCCGGGTGTAGGGAAGACACTTGCAGCAAAAGCACTGGCATTAAGCATCAAAGGCACATTCACACGCCTCCAATTCACCCCGGATCTACTGCCCAGTGATATAACAGGCAGCGCCATCTACCGATCGGATGCTCAGGACTTTGAGTTTAAGGAAGGCCCTATTTTCAGCAATGTCGTCTTAGCTGACGAGATCAACCGCGCACCGCCGAGGACACAATCCGCACTATTGGAGGCAATGAGCGAAGGATGTGTTTCGATTGATGGTGTAACACACACGCTGCCAAAGCCTTTTGTGGTCGTCGCCACTCAGAACCCTTACGAATTCGAGGGAACCTACGCTCTACCCGAGAGCCAGATGGACCGCTTTCTGCTCCGGTCTTCGATTGGCTACCCAGATCGGTCAGTTGAGAAACAGGTCATGTCAACACACCGGCACGGGGAACCGGTTGATGAACTCCAGTCGGTTGTGACGGCGGAAGAAATCACACATGCACAGGCAGTAGCAAGGGAAGTTCAATTTGAAGAGAGCCTGGTGGATTACCTTCTCAATATCGTTGATGCAACGCGTCAGCATGAATCCTTTCAAGTGGGGGTAAGCACTCGCGGCGCATTGAGCTTCTACCGCGGCTGTCAGGCGAAGGCGCTGACCGAACAGCGTGATTTCGTGACCCCAGATGATGTGAAATCCTTGGCCGTGCCTTGCCTTTCTCATCGCCTTCTGTGCGACAGTTTCTTTCAGGACTCAGGAAGAGAAATGGTGGCGAGAAATCTTGCGGAACTGGTTGAGCAGGTTCCGGTACCAATGTAGAGAACCCAAAGAAATCCGGAGCGGATTCCTAATCAACAACTTCGCTGCACACCTATTCGATCGGCACTATCGGGATGAAAGAAACGCGGTTTTGACAACGTTGATTCATGATATTCATGTGGAAGTGGAAGATCGGAAAACACTTGCGGCGCGGGTGATTGAGGAGCGTGATTTTTGAAGATTCAATCGAAGCACGATCGGACAACGCGACAAAGGCTTACCCGCTTGGGATTCCACTTCCTGTTTGTCGGTGCGTTCGCGATGCTCGGAGGAGCACTGCGTGGCTTCAACCTACTCTTGGTACTTGCCGGCCTAATGGTGGGTGCTTTATTGATGCAGTGGCGATGGTCGCGCCGAAGCATCGAATCTGTCACCCCGAAACGAACGCTACCGGATGATATTTTTGCAGGTCGAGATACAACGATTCGGTACTCTCTGCAAAATCACAGCCACTGGATACCGGCATGGATGCTAAGGGTTGAGGATCCGCTGAAAACGATAAACGATTCACGTATCGGGTCGGTCTCCGCAGGCATTCCACTCTTACCTCCAACTTCAAAGCAATCGGTTCTCACACGTGTTCGCTTTGAGCAACGCGGTCGCTATGAATTGCCGGGTGTACGTTTGCTGACGTGTTTTCCCTTTTCCCTCTCCACCTCAACGCGCGAAACCGCACAGAAAGAGTCGATCTATGTTTTCCCCCGACTTTACACATTAAGAAAAAATTGGCGACGGCATCTTGAGTGCAGTGGATCAGGGACGTCAGCCAACAGACGGCGGCGTGGACCGGCTGAGGGCGAATTTTTTGGCCTCCGAGGTTGGCAAAATGGAGACAGCATCAAGTGGATTCACTGGCGTACATCAGCCAGATTAGGAGATCTGGCAGTAAGACAGTTTGAGCACCAGAGGAAGCTGGATGCGTGCATCGCTGTCGATGCGTATTTGGTAGAGGGGCAAACGACGGACGCCATCGAGACTTGTATCAGCCTAGGCGCATCAATAGCGACCGCAATTGCATCCACCGCTGGTGATCAGACAACCGTACTCGCAGTGGGGCGTGAAGACACCCTGATTAGTGGAGTCAATGGAGAGCGATCGGGCAGACGAATGCTGGAATGCCTTGCGACTCTGGAGGCATCCGATCAACCTGATTGGGCCTCAGCGTTTGGAAGCCTCAATGATAGTTTGAAAATACCAAAAGAGTTGATTGTCGTTTCCACTCGATCACTGGAAGAGTTTCAATCAAAACATCGTAAATCCGCTCGGGCGTTGGATCGTTGGTCGCGTCGCGGCAATCTAATTTGGATTGATGTCCGCTCAGAGGTATCGAGATGGGTGAACACGGAATCACTTTCTGAGCATCCCAGTCGTCCTCGTGTCTCCGAGCAAGGACGATCGAGCCAACCCAAAACGGAGGATAGCGTCGGACTTAGGGATTCATCGATCGCAAATGGAAGCGATGCGGGATCCTCACCCTCCCAACACACCGATTTGCAAGATGCGGGACTGGGGGCGACGAATGTCAAATGATCCTGCGAAGGTCAATCCACAACTGAATTCAACAAGAGAGAATTCGTCGAACCTTGCGACTAATGAGCAACAAGGACGCAACACCACGTTTTACCGAGTCGGTCCAAACGAATCCACACTCATTGATCACTCGACGAATGATCACCGGCGATCCATCAATATACGCCTGAAGTTGATGTTTGCTGCACTCAGTTGCATGGGCGGGTTGGTCCTAGCCTCGGGTTCAGACGGGGCCACGCTTCCGGTGTTAGCTGTTTTCTTTGCTGTGTTCGGGTTTGTCTTTGTTGATTGGCTCGAGTTCTTCGCGCTTCCAGCCATCGCCGCTTATGCAGCGATGGGCGTAGCGGCGATGCTGTGCGTGGGTGACTTCCTTGAACTCAATGCCCCCGGCCAGCATCAGATGCGTGTTGTTGCGCAGTTACTTGTGTTTGTGCAAGCAATCCTGATGCTGCAAAAGAAAAGCCGACGCATCTTTGAGCAACTCGGCGTTTTCTGCCTTCTGGAGCTAATCGTTGCGGCGGTTTTCAATGATGCAATCGTGTTTGGGCTTTTGCTCATTCCTATCGCCCTGACCGCAGCAATGGCCTTGGCGTTAATTTCGGCGAAATGGGTCACAGAGGGCCCCACGGAACCTCTCGACAGCAGATCGAATCGGCAAACGCGTGGTTCCTCTCAATCTAAATCACTCCTCCTTGTGAATTCTGATGCCAACTGGACTGCGGTACTCCAATCAGCTCCAGGTTTTTCACGTGTTGTCCTATGGATGATGGCTCCTGCAGTCCTTCTTATCGGTATCTTCTTTTTTTATGCGTTACCGCGAACAACAGATGCTGCTCGAGTTGAATCGCGAGGCAAAGCGATGGTGGGTTTCTCCGACGAGCTAAGACTCGGTCAGATCGGGCAAATGATGCAGAGCACCAAACCGGCAATGCGAATCCACCTACGAGACACACGAAGCGGTGAGCCTTACACAGTGGCCGGAGGACTCTACCTCCGGGGTAAAGTTCTCGAACGCTATGAAGAATTCAATAGCCTTACCCTACAAGGTGCATCGTGGAAGTCACTTCCATCCATTTACCGCTCACCGGCAGAGCATTTACCTACCGCATACATACCCGACCGATCCTATGACGAGGCATATTACGATTCCGTTTCGGTAAAGGTGGTATGCGAATCGATGCGCAGTGATGCGTTATTCGCCATCGCACCGTATCACGCAACACAGGTAAGATCCACGACTGTGATGCATCACCCTGAACTTTGGACGTTAGGCCGTCAGGGTAAGGCGGATTGGATATACCCACGCATTGAGTACCACTTTGGGACCCACGCATTTCGAAGTGGAATCCAGTCCGAATTCATCAGCTACAGCCATCACGGCAGGTCGTACTTCAAGCGTCAGAGCGACATCATCCAAGGCTCCAGCCGAACCGATGCTGGCGATGAACGGCGCAGGCAGCAATACATTGACAAGCTGCTGATTTTTCCTGAAGGAGTCATGCCGACGATTCATGAAACTGCAAAATCCTTAGTGAACCATTCTGATGGAAGTCGGCGGTCTAATTACGCCATTGCCAAGGCAATGACGCGGCACTTTTCTGATCCAGGAAGATATCAATACACATTAAATCTGAACGCCGAACCAGTCCCCGGGTTGGATCCAATCGAGCAGTTTGTACGAATTGATAAGCGTGGTCACTGCCAGTACTTTGCCTCAGCACTCGCAATGATGCTTCGCAGTCAGGGAATTCCCGCTCGAGTCATTGCTGGTTACCACACAGATGAATACAACGAATTGGGAAGGCATTACGTTGCTAGGCAGTTGCACGCCCACGCTTGGGTGGAAGCGTTGGTGGAAATCAATCAAGGCGACGGCGTGACAACCGTCTTTGGGCAGCCGGAGACCGACCGTTATTGGTTACGCCTCGATCCCACACCGCCTGCGGGTAGAGTGCGTGAGACGGGGCGAGTGGGACAGGTCTTAGATCTCGCTCAAACGGTGTGGGATGACTACATCATCGATATGGACGCAGAGAAGCAGGAGGTCGGTTTGATCAATGGTGGATCTAACTCGATGAATCAGTCATACCGAAGCGTCATCGACCAACTGGGATTGATGATCAGTCGCTTACGAGCGGGAGAACTCGGCGGAGGATCTTTTGCACAGAGAAATTGGTTTTCATGGCAAGCCGCTTTGCTATCGTCTCTCGCAATCATGACTTTCATCGGATTTCTGCGGATTCGCATTGTGAAAAAACGGCGATCTCTCACACAAAAAGAAACCCAAACGGTCGATACGCCAAGCCTGAAGTTTTACGCGGAAGCGATCCACATGGTGGGACGTTTGGGGATCAAACCTCAGATAGGTCAAACTCCGAAAGAATTTGGTAAGCTCGCCGAAACGAAATTCACGGAGTCAGGTAATCCCTCCATGCGCGAACCACTGCGCTACCTCACGGATCGGTTTTATTACGAGCGTTTTGGCAACAAAGAAAGTGAGAGCGACCTTGCGGTAAACGTCCAGATTGCCGATGCTTCATCGGTCATGGAAAATACCAACCAAGCAGAGGGCGGTATCCTAGCAGCCGAGACAAACGACCAAACCGATCGCTCTGCTACAGAAGAGGCGGGTGTAGAACAAGCGTTAGCCGAATTATCTGCCGGGATTGAGTTAATCTTGCAGCGAGATTCAGAAAGGAAACACTCACGTGATTGTGACGATTGATGGCCCGGCTGGGGCGGGCAAAAGTAGTATCGCGAGAGCCGCAGCGGAGCAACTCGGTTTCGAGTTCCTTGATACCGGTGCTCTGTATCGTGCACTGACGCTCGCGGCGATTCGCTCGCAGGTCGATTTTGAAAACGCTTCCGAGGTAATCGATTTCGCCCAAACGGTTGACATTCAATGGGATGGAAATCGAGTACTGTTGGCCGGCGACGATGTCAGTGAACAAATTCGAACCCCCCCTGTGACCGATGCAATTCGATACGTCGCCGATCTTCCAGAAATACGAACGCGACTATCGGAAATCCAACGAAAAATCGCTGTCAACAGAAAGATGGTCACCGAGGGCCGCGATCAGGGATCAGAAGTCTTTCAGAATGCCGAATGTAAAATCTTCTTGACCGCATCTCCCGAGGAGCGAGCGAAGCGACGACATCAACAACTCGCTGAAATGGGAAGACCCGTACCGCTTGAGGAAATTCTTCGCGCCCAAGACCAGCGAGACCAAGAAGACCGAAGCCGACCAATGGGTGCACTTCGACCGGCAGAAGATGCTACAGTGATTGACAGTGACGGCATGAGTTCGGAGGAAGTCCTCAACGCGGTACTGGAGATCGTGCGTTCAAAAATGAATCTCACGGACTGATCAACGGAACGCCCACAAGAGGGATCACACCCTTCATCTCAGCAAGAGTCATGTAGATCGAAGAGTTGCTTAAAACAAACTTTCGATCACATGATCAGCTGATTTCAAGATCCACTCAAACCTCGACTCAATCAGTGTCGCGATTCCAAGTTGATTACCAATGCCGGGCAACACGAGAACAAGAAAAGGCACAATGTCCAACGAGGTTTCCACAAGGAAGTTCAAACGACGATTGACTCAGCGTCCGGAAAAGGAAGGACTGCGCGCGTCCCTCTACGACATTATCTTTGAGGCCGAAACACCTTCGGGAAGATGGTTTGACATCGGTTTGTTATTTGCCATCCTCGCGAGCATTACCGTCGTATCTCTCGAAACCGTCCCGAGTTATCGAGAAATGGATCGGCTGATGTCAGCTTTCGAAATTGCCGAATGGTTTCTCACCATACTTTTTACGTTCGAATACGGACTACGACTTTTTTGTGTCCGTCAACCGGTCAAGTATGCGTTCAGTTTCTGGGGTTTAATCGACTTACTTAGCGTCTTACCAAGTTACCTAACACTGATCGTTGGCAACTCCACGCGTTCATTTGTGATTCTCCGGAGCGTTCGCCTTCTGCGTGTTTTCCGCGTACTCAAATTGTGGCGAATGATGAATGAGGCGGATGAACTATCGGCTGCGGTATGGGCAGCGCGAAATAAAATCATCGTCTTTCTTGCAGTGGTACTGGTTGCAGTCACTATCAGTGGGACACTCATGTTTCATATCGAAACCCTGATGGTTAATCAGTATGGCGGGGACAGCGACTTCACCTCCATTCCTCAGGCGATGTACTGGGCAATCGTCACGATGACCACGGTTGGGTATGGTGACGTCGTACCACTTTCGTCAGCAGGAAAGGTGATCTCAGCAATCCTCATCCTTCTTGGCTACAGCCTTATCATTGTGCCGTCAACATTTGTAAGCGCGGAAATCATGCAACGCCGGCGCGGTCCAGATACACGCTCTTGCGGTCAATGCAATGCCAATCAGCAACGTGACGACGCAAGTTACTGCTACAGGTGCGGGGCGAGTCTCGATGGAAGCCCCAGTGATTAACAAGTAAAGCGATTAACAAGTAAAGTGATTAACAAGTAAAGCAGGCTGATTGACTTCGATTCAATCGTAGGCGAGGACCGATTCAATTCGATAACCATCCAATTTCTCTCCACCCGGTAAACCCGTCAGATGGATCAGGAACGAACAGCCAACCACCTCTGCACCACATTTCTCGATTAACTTGCAGCACGCCTCAACCGTTCCACCAGTGGCAAGCAAGTCATCGACGATGAGCACTCGTTGACCGGGTTGAAAAGCATCGGTGTGAATCTGCAACTCATCCTGCCCATACTCCAAATCATATTGATGGGAGTGAACCGAATAAGGCAGCTTGCCGGGTTTACGAACGGGCGCAAAACCCACTCCTAATCTCAGCGCCAGCGGTGTTCCAAAGATAAACCCCCTTGCTTCCGCAGCGGCCACCACATCGATCTTTTCATCGAGAAAAGGTTCTGCCATCACTTCAATCGCCGACTTGAATGCCCCCGGATCGCTGAGCAGCGGTGTGATATCACGGAAGAGAATCCCTGGTTTTGGATAGTCAGGAATATCACGAATGAATTGACTCAGATTATCCATACAAAATAAGTCCCAAAAAAGTGGAGCTGAGGGGCAAATAAGTTCGCCAAAATTTTGACGAGAACACAGTATACGATCCCAACCAACTCATGAAGGGCCACGAAGCATTTTCCAGCTGCGAGAGCGAAACGTAAGTGTTGATGCTCTCCACCGGTCTGCCGTGACGGTTTCTTTTCAATCAGTGTGGATGACGGTACGATACTTATATGAAATTCACAAAAATGCACGGCGCCGGAAACGACTACCTTTACGTTGATTGTTTCTCTCGAGAAGTTCCGGAAAATGCCGCCGAATTGGCTCAGGCAGTCTCACATCGCCACTTTGGAGTGGGTGGCGATGGGATCATCTTCATCTGCCCCAGCGAGGTTGCTGACGTTCGAATGCAGATGCACAATGCCGACGGTAGTCAGGCGGAAATGTGTGGTAACGGCATACGATGCCTGGCAAAGTACGCCTTTGATCACGGATTGGCCAAAAAACAGCAAATGCGAGTTGAAACCGGTGCTGGGGTCCTCGACCTAAATCTTCATCTAGGTGATGACGGACTCGTTGATGAAGTGACCGTTGACATGGGTAAGCCTATTCTTGAAGCATCCCAGGTTCCCACGACCATCAAGACGGCTGGGTCAATCGTGGATCACGAGATTGAATTCAATGGCCGACCATTCTCGGTCACCTGCGTTTCAATGGGCAACCCACACTGTGTGATCTTCGTTCCAGAGGCAACCGATGAACTCGTTCTCGGAATAGGCCCCATCATTGAATGTGACCCAAGATTCCCCAATCGAATCAATGTGGAATTCGTTGAAATCATCTCCCCTAATGAGGTACGACAACGAACGTGGGAACGAGGCTCAGGCGAAACATGGGCATGCGGTACCGGAGCATCAGCCGTTTGCGTTGCGGGCGTGCTTACAGGCCGAACCCAAAAGAAAATCCTAAATCACTTACTTGGTGGTGACCTGGTACTCGAATGGGACAAAGATTCTGAACACGTGATGATGACCGGCGGTGCTGTTGAAGTCTTTGAAGGCCACTGGCCGGTTGGGGACGGATCCTCCTGAGCCATCCAATCTACCGATCGCTGTCAAAATCACCTCCTTACCAACATTAAACCGTCGAAGAAACTGATACAGATCTCACCGCACATGAAACAAGGTAACCGCACAGGCAGGCAACGGTGCCAACCATCACCCCCGAGCAGAACGCGAACCTGAACCATTTGAAACGACTGTGCTGTGAGGGTTAAAGCGACACAAACTATTGGAGACCGATTCTTGAGTGAGGTTGAAACGAACTCAGTATCCGTGAGTGAACTTACGGAACACATCAAGGCGATTCTTGAAGGTACGTTCCCTTCGATCTGGGTTTCAGGTGAAGTCTCTGACTTGGTGCGTGCACGAAGCGGGCATCTATATTTCACCCTAAAAGATGAACAGTCTCAAATTCGTGGAGTCATTTGGCGCAGTGCCGCAGCCCGCTTGAAAGAGCCATTGAAGGACGGACAGAGCGTACTGTGCTTTGGCGATGTCGAGGTCTACGGACCAAGAGGTTCCTACCAACTGGTGATTCGCAAGGTTCAGACACAGGGCCTTGGTGGACTACAGGCTGCGTTCCAAAAGCTGCAAGCCAAGCTTCACTCCGAGGGGTTATTTGATGCCACTAGAAAACGAATGCTGCCTGTCTTCCCGAGACGGATCGGAGTGATTACGAGTGCGAGTGGAGCGGCTATCCAAGACTTTCTAAAGGCGGCTTCCCACCGCTGGAAGGGTACCGAGATCATTGTGATCCCCTCGCTGGTTCAAGGAAATGAAGCGATAGGAAGACTGGTCAGTGCAATTCAAGCAGCCCAAAAATACACTCCACAACTTGATGCCCTTGTCGTCACCCGAGGCGGTGGTAGCCTTGAAGACCTTTGGTGCTTCAACGAGGAAGCCGTGGTGAGAGCGGTAGCGGATTCCAAGATTCCTACCGTTTCGGCAGTCGGACATGAAATCGACGTTACCCTATGTGACATGGCAGCTGACGTCCGCGCATTAACCCCGACCGATGGCGCAACAAAAGTCTTACCCGATGCCAATGCGATGATCCGAAACATCCAAAACCTTGGCCAACGGCTGAACCGTCAAGCGACGGTCATGATGGACAACCGACGCGCCAGATTGGACGCAATCCGCTCACGCACGGTTCTGCGAAAACCTCATGAGCTTGTGCTAAACAGGACACGTTCGCTTGACGACCTGGACGCAAGGGCCAGAAGAGCCATGTTCAGTAAGATCAGACTTGGCAGAGCTCAACTCTCCTCATCAGCGGCATCACTTTCGGCATTGTCGCCCCTGCAAGTGCTCACTCGTGGTTACAGTGTCACGCTCTCTAGAGAGGGAGAAGCTATTCGATCCGCGAACCAAGTCGAAAAAGGTGAGAGGCTGCGAACCCGTTTGGACCAAGGAGAAATCTGGTCAGTTGTTGATGAGATCAGGGACTAATAAAAAAGGCGGGCCGACTACCATCGACCCACCTTTTTCACTAAATCCAAACATGCAGCATCGATGTGCTCGATTACTTCCAACGATAGATTTTCAGTGCCTTGAGATCTCTAATAATCACCATGTCATCTTGAATCGCCAAGTGAGCCCACGAATCGTTCGCAACTTTCTTCTCGTCAACTAACTGATACTCTTCTGAGTTTGGCTCAATCAAGCGAAGGTTCCCTTTGTTGTCAAGCGACAGAATCGCTTTCCCATTGGACGCCATGCTCCAGTACTTGCCCATCGGGGATGTTGTCCAATTGGCTTCGCCGCTCGCAGGATCGAGGCTGGTGAACCTCTCATTCTTCAGGTGAAGATAGATCTGTCCGTCGACCATGATGGGTGATGACATGTACGCTTGGGTGCGTTGGTTCCATAGTTCATTCAAAGACCATTTGCCAGCCGCATCTTTTTTCACCTCAAAAAGTTGTGCGCGACCGTTGTACGCCGAGGTAAAGACTTTGTCGCCCATCACCAAAGGTGTCAGGATGTTCATGCCCCGAAACGCTTCGATCGGTTCTTTCCAAAGAACTTTTCCAGTCCCGAGATCGACCCCACAAAGCTCAGCACGCGTCTGCACGACCATCTGCTTCACGCCCGCGAGCTCAGCGATCACAGGACTGGAGAATGCGCCACTGCTCATCATCCCGCTGGAGTTCTCGAGTGTCTTCCAAATCAAACTTCCGTCATCTAGGGAAAGCTTGCAAACCGCACCACCGGTTTGGATGTAAACGGAACCATTGTCGACCATCGGTGAACAGACTGCTCCGAACGACGGCAGCGGTGAGCCATGCTCTTTTGCGAAGTCAACCTTCCAAAGCTCGGTCCCATCAACGGGGTTCAGGCAAACCAGATAGTCCCTCATACCTAGCACCAAAAGCTTTCCCTCAGCGCAGACTGGTGTGGAACGAATCCAGTCACCATTTGAAGCGGCAAAAAACGGCACCGACATGGCCCCTTTCCACTCAACCGACCACACCTGCTCGCCAGATGCGAGCTCATAAGCGGTGACGCGCTCGTTCTTGCGATCAACGGTTTCTGTTGTGAAAACCATTCCCTTGTGGATGACCGGCCCGCTGTAACTGGGGGAGAGAGGTTTTTCCCAAGCGAGTTCTAGATGGCCATCCAGTTGCGCGGGCCACTCAGTGTCGGTTACTAACCCGTCGCGAAGTGGACCCCTCCACTGGTTCCATTCGGCGGACATCAAATGAGACGCCTGAGAGGCGAAAATGAGGCAAACAGTGAGTACTCTGAGAGGAATATGATGCATCTTGCGCTCCATGGTTAGATTTGTACCCTTCAGTGTAGAGACATGGCAAGCGAGCCGAGAATCAACCTGTATTGGCAACCAGAGCGATGTGCGGTCCACCGAGAAGCAGCCACCGCGGCCTCCTCTCCAGATCCCCGCAAATTTTAAGCGGTTTGCCTTCTTCCTTTGCACCGTTTTGCAGCATCGGCAATCGGAAAAGCGTTGTCGAGCTCCCCCCGATGTTTGCGAAACCACGAAGCCACAAGCTGAAGCGTGTAAGGGTACAAACCATGGCCCCGTTGCAATTGTCGCTGGGTCGTGGCAGCCCACTGACGTAATTTAGCCGCCAGCTCTGGCTCAATTCGTTTCGTTTTTGGCGCGGCGATCGCGTCCGCAATCTCACCGCTATGAATCAGGTACCAAATACCGCAGCCATCGTATCCCGGAACCGCGTAGATGAAGGTGAACCGCCGGCGAGCACTGGACAATAATTTCAGCTTTCGCTCCACGTATTCAAGACTCTTCACGGTTTGGTGCGCGCGACCTGCTAGCTCATATTGTTGATGCTGCATCGCTCGGCCGAACTGTTCACGCATGATGGCGAGCGGCTCATCATTGAAACCATCTAGAAAACTCTCTGCGGCACTGACCTGTGCATCATAATCACTACGGGTACAACCGGCCGCGCAAGGGCCCGAGCATGTACCCACCTCATAACGAAGACATCCGGGACGATGCTCCATGGAGAATAACTCAAGCTGTTCAGCAAAGTGAAAGACCTGCTTTTGGCCGCAATCCCGAAGCTGAAAGACCTTATTCAGAGTCTCAACTGCTCGCCTCATCCTTCCGGCCCCATGAAATGGACCTTCAACCGCGACACAATCTACAGGTGGTTCGGCAGAAAGAAAGAACATCGCAGGAACCCGTCCCAAGCAAAGGTAAACCGGTCGCTGACGCTTAGGAACACCTTGGACATTCCAGCGTGGGCTAAATCTTCGGATCAACTGTTGCTCACGCACCAATGCTGCAAAATCGCTGGGCTGCGTTTCCCAAATGATTGCCCGAGTGTTCTCAATAATCCGACCACCTTTCTCATCAGCACTCGATTGCGCAAAGTAACTTCCCAGACGTGAACGCAATGACTTGCTTTTACCGACGTAGATCAGCCGCCCGTGCCTATCGAGCATTCCGTAGACCCCCGGCACTCTGGGACAAGATTGCGCCAAGCGAAGACGCAATTGCTTTTTAGAGGTTGCACCGATCAAATCGGTGGGACGCGGTGCATGAGGATTGAACGGATTCGCACCAAAGCAAAGTTCCGGTGTATCTCTGATGACTGCGTCCATACGGACCATCCTTGTGTCCAGTTCCTGAATTGAGAGGAACGTCCAATCCGTTTAATCTCGCTGACGAAATGCCAGCCATTATCACTGACGCCAAACAGCAAAGGCCACTTGGTATTGATTCGCTCAATGGCAAGCAGGACGTCCGATTATCACCTTTTCTTACCTCTGGAGACGAAACAAAAAGGAGCAGAATCTCAATTTTCCCCCAAAAAACTCACCCTGAAAAATGACCGCGACAGCAACGACAAGCACGCTGAATTGTTGCAGTCCGGCAGAAAACAAACACCGAGTCCTCAGAATCCGATCTCGTCGACGGCCTCGGTCGAACAAAGAGAGCACGCTACCTATTCAGGCATTTAAACGATCGAAAATCAGAACCCAGCCCGAATCCTACGATGACGCATTCATTGCCCCATCAATTTTCGCCGCGACGATGAAGTCATTTTCACTCAAACCACCGATCGCGTGTGTGGTTAAGACAATTTCAAGATGTCTGTAGCCTGTTAGATGCAAATCAGGATGATGCTGTTCATCCTCAGCGATCTCGGCAATTTGATTCACGAGGCTGATCGCCTGAACGAAATGATTGCAGTTCAATTTTCGAGAAATCGCCTTACCTGCCCCATCAAGCGTCCACTGCGGAACTGCGTTCAGCAGTTCCGCGGATTGATCCGGTGTAAGTGGGTCAACACCTCCCTCACACGGCAGGCATTTCTTCGCTCGAAGCGATTGGGTGGAGCCACCCTCATTTGATGAATTCACGTTGATTTCCTTCAACTGATCGTAGGATTGCTTGCAGGTGCGAGGGTATCGAGGGAACTCTATCGCCCGATCTCGTCAGCCAATGTATCAGCACCGTAAATCGAGCGAAGGGATTCAATGATCCCAACCCCCGAGACGCTCACTGCTCGAGCCTGCTGTTCTGTGTACAGATAATCACTGGTCAGACTTTGTATGTTACCGTCGAAAATGAGCCCCACCAAATCTCCATTGCGATCGACGACCGGAGAACCGCTATTGCCGCCGATGATATCTGCGGTACAGACAAAGTTTAGTTGTGTCTGAAGCTTGACCTTTGACCGTGCCTTCATCCAAGAATCAGGAAGTGCAAAATCAGCTTGCCCTTCATGCGATTCAGAATGAGCATAGGCACCCTCAAAGTTGGTAGTCGGCGACACCGCCCGCCCATCTTCTTCGTAACCGCTGACAACCCCAAACGCGAGACGCAGAGTGAAGGTAGCATCAGGGTACCCGCCTGTGCCTCTGACCTGATTTGTACCTTTGGTGACAAGGGCATATGCCTGCCTTTCAGTTTCGGCAATTTCTTCGTTTGCCGCGCGTAATCGTCGATACTCGCCCTCTAAACGCTTTGCGAGTTGAATCATAGGATCATCACTGTTGACAATCGCATCCTGCCCACCATCGAGTACCTTTTGACGCTCACTCACCAAGACCAGTTTGGTTCCCGTTACAAGCTTCGCAGCTAACTGCCTCGGGCTCATCCCATCAAGCATGGCAATCACCAAATCGTTATCAGCCCCACGCTTTTCTACAAAGCGGGAAATCTCATCCGCCAGCTTCACCTGCTCGAGATCTTCGTAGATGGGAGCTGTACTAAGTAGCGATCGAAGCAAGGATTCACGAGATGCCTCCGTAAATCCACTCAGTCGTTCTTCAATCGGTTTCTGATCTTCAGCGGCAATCAGTACCAAGTCCATCGCTATCTGAAATAAGGTGCTCCGAAAACTGACGGAATCACCGAGTAACTCTCGCTTCGTACTCTGAGCCTCTGAGACACTCCCCCAAGCTTTCACAAGCTCACGACCTTCCTCGTTTTGACCCAACGCATCAAGGATTGCTCGTTCCTGCTGAGTTTTCGTGACAAAAGTTTCCGGGTTCTGCAATCCACCTAACATCCCTGTGTACGCTTTTCGAGAATTCTGGATACCAAAAAGTTCATCTCGTGCGCGCCGCTGTTCCTCCGTTCCGCGGAGGCCAAACTGCTGCATCAGGATCTCTTTACGTCTCAAGTAATCGAGAACGTACGGAATTCGATCGTCTCTCAGGTACTTCAACGCATCCACCGTAAATATCCTCTGAGTGCGACCTGGGTTCCCACTGACGAAAACCAACTCGCCTTCCTTGAGGGGTTCAAGGTTCCATTTCAGAAAATGCTCTAATTGCGCCGGCTTACCATCCTCGTACACACGCATGATGGTCGCATCCAAATTAAAACGCGGGTACTCAAAATTGTCCGCGTCACCACCGAAGAATGCGGCAGCAGTCTCTGGAGCCCAGACCAAACGAACATCGGTGTATTTTTTGTATCGATACAGGTGATATTGCGCGCCACCAAAGAGTGTGACGACATCACTTCGAAGGCCTGTCGCCTCCAGCGATTCCTCCTCAATTTTTGCGATTACAGCACGACGCTGTTTCGCCGCCTCCTCAGGTGACGCAGATGCCTCAACCCCTTGATTAACTCGCTCCGTTACATCCTCAATGGAAACGAGCTGATTAAGCTCAAGGTCAGGTGCCTTGAGCTCTTCATCAAGACCTCGAGCAAGGAAACCATCATCGATTAAATTCCGATTCGGAGTACTCAGCTTGTGGAGCGTGTCGCTCGCAACATGATGATTGGTGAGAACAAGCCCGTTACT
>CAXQOB010000017.1:0-19883 GCA_964225475.1 Candidatus Nitrosopumilus sp.
GGTACCCATTTGGTGGACTGAGTCCCTCTTTCGCATTGTGCCAATAATCATGAGTCACTGAACAAACCTGCTGCAAGCGGTTTGTGTTGATCCCTTGTATATCCCGTGACGTCCTCGCGCTGATTCGTGTGACAAGCCGTCGATTGCCTGATACGGTATACCTCAAAGCGTCAGGCCCTAACCGACGACATGCCTCCATCCACGCCGATGATCTGTCCAGTAATCCAAGAGGCAGTAGGTTTGAGAAGAAAGGATGCGAGTTCCGCGACATCGTCGACGGTACCAACCCGTTTCAAAGGGTGTTTGTCCGCCATCGCATTTCGCTTTTGCTCGGAGGACAAGAACCTCTCACTCAACGGAGTGTCCGTGAGTCCGGGTGCGACACAATTGACTCGTATTCGGGGAGCTAACTCAGCTGCCAAACTTCGAGTTAATCCCTCGATTGCGCCTTTGACCGCTGAGACTGATGCGTGCATCGTCATCCCTTGGGCGACCGCCACCGTACTGAAGAAAACAACTGACGCATTTCCAGATGATCGCAATGCTGGGACAGCGGCCTGAAGACACTCTACAGCCGCAACCACATTGAGTTGATAATCCTGAATCATTGCCTCCCGGTTGAGCTGACGCACTGGGCCAAGATTGATAGATCCCGGACAGTAGATATAGCCGTTAAGTTGATCCGGCAAGTGCGCCTTATCAATCTTCTCGTTTGAGAGGTCGACTGGTAGGTGAGTCAGATCAGTGTTTGGCTCTGCATTCGGTGGGGTTCTGGAGGCAACCAAAACTCGCGCGCCTGCAGACAGTAATCTTTCTACCACTGCGGCACCAATGCCGTGACTGCCTCCGACGACGAGGTACTGATGGGATTCTAATTCACTCATTTTGTCATTATCTCCTGACCCTAAAAGCTAACAACTTGCACCCCACGTCAGTCGATGAGCATCGGGGACTAGTTGCTGTTACTTTTAATCGGTGACAACCTCGGCAGCGGTCGACGGATGGAGATGCACTAACAACCACAAGTCATTTCCGATCTCATCAGTGAAAAAAGAAAGGGAAGCGAGGAAAAACCGCAGGAACGTTCCTGGCTAACCGTGATAGTCAACCAAAACTGCCGATCCTATTTTCAGGTTTGAGTTGGTATGCACGCGGCAACTTAAATACGGGCTCCTCGGTCGATTCTCCAGAACGCTCATTTCTCACAAAAAAGGGCTTGGCCTGATCTTTCACCTCGCCCCTTTACTGCTGCCTGCTCGCCCTCGGTGCGCGAAGAAACGAAAATCCAAGTCGGATCCAAATCCCCGAAGAAGCCACTCGAGAGAGGGGACCGGTATGCGCACTCATTGAGATCATTGGGCAGGAACCGTGTTATTCTGGGGGAAAAAATGTTTTTCAGAATTGTGCGAGTTCAATTTCGGGGGGTCATTTTTTCCACGATCACTAGCTCTCTAGCACAGCCCAGAGTGCGGGAAACACTGCCTTTTCATGCGAAACAAAACAAAACAGGTTGCTTCCGAATGATCCTCAACAACATGCTCAACGGCTCCAAGCCGACGTGAGACACAATCAATGGGGGGGGATTGGCTTCCCTGTAAGGTACAATTGATCGACTATCCCTCTAACTCGCGAGCGAAAAAAATGCAGGTGCCGACTGAACGCAAGAGCTGCATGGAGATTACAGGCGGGCGAAAGTCAGAGGACGTTCAGTACCAGATGCCCGGTCTGCAGATGCGTATTTTCAGCAAGCAGTCCGAGCAAGGGTTGGAGGGCGGAGGTGAGATCCACTTCGTGTCCTCTTGCGCGTCAGGCCGGATTACACGAATCTTGATCGCAGATATCTGCGGTTCCGAGTCCATTTTCAAGCAGTTTTCCTGTCAAATCAGGGATGGCCTACTGAAAAGCATCAACTCGATCTGGCAGACCAAAGTGATCGAGGAAATGGAAGATCAACTCCGCGAGTTTGCAAATCACGGTGGGTTCGCGACCGCGTCCATTGCGACGTTCTTCGCTCCGACGCGAAGCTTTGTGATGTGTAATATCGGAAACCCACCACCGATGATTTACCGGCATCAGGCACGTTCCTGGGAGGTTGTTCACGGAACACGGCAGGAAGCCCCACCCGACGAGGTCCCGGATGGCGTCTTTTCGAAGGGCGAATATCGTCACATCGAAACAAAGCTGGAGATTGGTGACCACTTTCTGCTTTACGGTAATGGGTTCGCTCAATCTACTTTTCCGGGCGGAGACGTGGTTGGCCATACTCGCTTGCACTCAGCACTTCAGGACGCGACACACACGAGCCCAGATTCAAGAGTCGAACACCTTGTCGGACTGGTCCGAGATGCAAATCCGGAAAGCGAAGACAGCACCGTGATTGCGTGCTCGGTAACCAATCAGTCGGTCGGTCTTCGAGATAACCTTCTCGCCCCTCTGCGACTGTTGCGACGAGCGAAGGACAACACGAATTTGCAAGAGTAGGCTGAGGTTGGAGCCTCGCTTGTGAGGAACATCGACTTGCCCAGTACGACAATTCCGAATTCGCAAGAAACGTATGCGCCACTCGAAGCCATCACAAGAAGAATCGAAAACGAGCTGTGGTATCGCCGAGCTACGTCAACGGTACCTCCCCTCAAAGCCTAAAAGAGGATGAAGCGGCGACCACCCGAAGGCAGTCGTTCGCTTCGATAGCCATCAACGGAGAATCGATCGAGAGATTACTCCTGAGCAAAAGCGGTTCATCGCTTAAAACCGGGAAAAAAATTGGCATTTCATCTCAAGATGAACTCGCTTAAATCACAACCTGCAAGTGATTTGTTCCCGCAGGTTCCCTAACCGGACTTTGAGAAAATCGCTCGACGTGCATCCTTCTGCTTGACGAAATCCATCTAAGGTTTCCTTGAATTTCTCAACACGGCAACGGTGTAGGCATGCCACTGCGCAAACTTTGGAATTCATTACGTCGCAGACAAGTAGTTTCAGGTAAATCGCTGCCAGAGCACGATGTTGTGGAACAGCGAGTCGTGAAACTCGAGTCAAGCGATCGGTGCCAGACGCCTGTTAGCCGATCGGGTAAACGCTCCTCAAGACAGGGTAGCTCTCACCTTTGCAGAACGCTCCTCGAGCTGTCACCCGCCACAATTCTTGAAATTGGCGTGGGCGACGGACACCGAACGGTAGACTTCCTTACCGGAATGCAGGAAACAGGACTATCCGTCCGATACGCTGCCATTGACCAGTTTGAGCTAGCTGGAGGAAATCTCTCGCTCCGAAACTTCCACCAAATGCTTCGCTCTTTGTCAGTTCGGCCTCATCTCTTCCCAGAGCCTATCGTCAATGGACTTACTCGATTCCTTCACACGATCGGATCAGCTGATGTAGTCCTGATCTCCGAGAATGTTGCCGAAGAAAACCGTCAACAGGTCATGCAGCTTCTCAGTCGCATCTCGAATCAGAGAACAACGATTCTCCAATTACAAGATGCACATTGGGTAAAAATCGCAGTTGATCGATCCACTGCTCGAGCCGCTTAGACCGTCACACCGATTCGATTTGTGCAGCAAGTCCTTGAAATCAACAGAAGAGTATCACTTCGCTTGATTAAGTAAGGCATTACTTGGAGATCTGATCCTCTTTGCGTCGTGACTAAGTGAAAAACGCCGGTTCCTGCGAAAAAATGCGTACACGGAAAATGCTTGGTCAACATCATCGGCATTCCTCGGGGCTAACTCATTGAGAACGCTTAGTCCCTCGTGCCATTTACCATCGGCACAAAACGTTGGCTTCTAACGATTGAATCAATTGAGTGGATTAGCTATTACCAATCTTTCAGAAACACGGTAACCGAGCCACGAAACCAACTTTAGCGAGAGCAAGTTCGAACTATCCCATTCTTTACGGGTAGCGACCGGACGCTCACTCCTATGGCAGCTCAATATTGGAAAATCAGCGATGAAGCAACGCGGACTCAGTCACAAATCGAGAAAAGCAATCAACGAAGCGATCGGTGAAGCTGCCGGAACGGAGATTGCCGAACTGATTTCACAGTTAGCGGCAGAAGTTGAATCTTTACGACGAGTCGCTGAACCCAAATCAAGAGCACCAGTGCAGACAATTGGTGACTTTCATATGAATGTGGAGCAAACTAATTGATATCACGCAGTAGCTGCGTTGGATTTTGCTAAACTCTGAGAATGCTGAGCGAATGCCTCAAGTGTTGAGATGAGCCATTTGCTTAATTTCCGCTTAACTGATTTTCAGCAATCCACTGAGCGGTTAGGCCCATGTCGCAATCTATCTTTCCTGTAAGCCCTGCAAGAGCAAGAAGCTCATGACAAAACACCTCATTACAGGCACCGCTGGTTTCATTGGCTTCCATTTAGCGAAACGCTTGCTGGAACGTGGCGAAGAAGTGGTCGGGTTTGACAATGTCAATGACTATTACAGTGTCTCCCTTAAACGTAATCGACTTGCTCAGCTTACCTGCCATGAGAAATTTCAGTTTATCGAGGGTGACTTAGCGAATCAGCAAATCGTTGACCAAACGTTTAACGAGCATGAATTCACAAGAGTCGTTCATCTAGCAGCTCAAGCGGGAGTTCGATATTCACTTACAAACCCGAGAGCCTACACTGAAAGCAACCTAACCGGATTCATCAACATTCTTGAAGCGTGCCGCCACGCGAAGACACCGCACCTTACCTACGCAAGTAGCAGCAGTGTTTATGGAGGTGGAACGACCATGCCTTTTTCAACTGACCAGAGTGTGGACCATCCTCTCAGCTTATACGCTGCAACGAAGAAGAGTAACGAGTTGATGGCACATACCTATAGCCACCTGTATGGCCTACCAACCACCGGCTTGCGTTTCTTTACGGTCTATGGCCCATGGGGCAGACCTGACATGGCTTTATTTCTATTTACGAAGGCAATTCTTGAAGGGAGGCCGATAGACGTTTTCAACGAAGGCCGAATGCAGCGTGACTTCACCTACATTGATGACATTGTTGAAGGAGTTGATCGAACCTCCCAACAAATCGCCACTGAAGATCCCAACTGGAA
The DNA here is from genome assembly GCA_964225475.1 of Candidatus Nitrosopumilus sp. Lineage (GTDB taxonomy): Bacteria > Planctomycetota > Planctomycetia > Pirellulales > Pirellulaceae > Rubripirellula. Next base: position 5,062 of record CAXQOB010000017.1, read on the forward strand.
TAGCAGCGACCCTTCCCCAGCCAGCAGCAATGCTCCCTATCGCGTCTTCAATATAGGCAACAATCAGCCGGTTGAACTCATTCACTTTATTGAGTGCATTGAAAATGCATTGGGAATGAAGGCGGTGAAGAATCTTCTTCCAATGCAGCCGGGCGATGTTCCAGCCACCTTCGCCAACATTGACGCGCTTGAGCAAGCGGTTGGATTCAGACCCTCGACACCGATCGAGACCGGTATCCAAAAGTTTGTTGAATGGTATCGAACGTACTATGCCATCTAATAGAATCACCCAATGTGTGGAATCACGCAGAACCTGTTCCGAGGGGAATTGATTCGCTGAGTCAACAAGTCCAATGGAAATCGAGCCAAGTTTTGAATGGCTGAATCACAGGTATTGATGGCGCGGTTTCAGGCAAATAAGCGTTCTGCAAGTCAGATCGAACTGTGAGGGTTTGCCGAATCGTACGAAAAAAGCAAGAAAACCCTTCAGATACCTGATCTGTCACCAAATAGTCAGACCTCTTCTCAACGGTAGTGCACCTGCTCATTAGAGTAGGGCCAACAAGGATTCTCGCAATTACCGGAGCCAGAGTTGGCTTGACAGAACGGATTTCGCGGGTCAGCCGTTGACATAACGAACGGGAAAGCTGACAGTGGCAAATAGTTAGACCCGTTTCACGCTTCTCGAATTCCTTCGTCCATATGACTGATGTTAACTCATCCGCGCCGCGGACCATGCTTGAAAAAATCTGGGACGAACACATCGTTCACGCCCCAGAGTCAGGACCATCAATTCTTTACGTTGATCTTCATCTCGTACATGAAGTAACCAGCCCCCAAGCATTTGAGGGATTGAGGCTCAATCAACGAAAGATTAGAAGGCCGGAGCGGACCATTGCGACACCCGACCACAACGTTCCCACCTCGGACCGCAGCCTTCCTATTGCAGATGCAATCAGTCGAAAGCAAATTGAAACACTCAGAGAGAACTGCAAAGAGTTCGGTGTCACGCTGTTTGATATTGGTGATGTGCGTCAAGGAATTGTTCACGTCATCGGTCCAGAAAACGGCTACACCCAGCCGGGAATGACGATTGTTTGCGGTGATAGTCACACCGCGACCCACGGTGCTTTCGGCGCATTAGCTTTCGGAATTGGAACGAGTGAAGTTGAACACGTCCTTGCTACCCAGACTCTTCGTCAGTTCAAACCGAAGACCATGGAACTGCGTGTCGACGGCGAGTTACCGCCCGGTGTGACCGCAAAAGACATGATCCTCTACCTTATTGGTCAGCTTGGCACTGCGGGCGGTACAGGATATGTCCTGGAGTATACCGGACCATGCGTTCGCGGTCTTTCAATGGAAGAACGCATGACTGTATGCAACATGTCGATTGAAGCCGGCGCCCGAGCGGGAATGATTGCACCGGATGAAATTACGTTTGATTACCTGCGTGGGCGACCCGAAGTGCCGCAAGATTTTGATGCTGCTGTTGAGCGGTGGAAGGAATTCTCAACGGACCCCGGAGCCAAATTTGATGTTTCAAAAGTTTTCAATGGTGGAGACATCGAACCTCAAATCACTTGGGGAACGAACCCTGGTCAGGTATGCGGAGTGAATCAGAATATCCCGAGCCCAGACGATTTCTCGGATGCAACCGATCAAAAAACAACAAGCAATGCCTTGAGCTACATGGGTCTCGATGGTGGAACACCTATCTCACAGGTGGGAATTAATCGTGTCTTCATCGGCTCATGCACGAATGCGAGAATTGAAGATCTTCGCGCCGCCGCAAAAGTCCTCAAAGGTCATCAGGTTTCATCTGACGTGAACGCGATGGTTGTTCCAGGTAGCGGCCAGGTCAAAAACCAAGCAGAGAAGGAAGGTTTGGACGAGATCTTCAAGGCATCAGGATTTGACTGGCGTGAACCGGGTTGCAGTATGTGTCTCGCAATGAATCCCGATAAACTCGCACCAGGTGAACGGTGTGCTAGCACGAGCAATCGGAATTTCGAAGGGCGTCAAGGCAAAGGTGGTCGAACCCACTTAGTCAGCCCTGAAATGGCCGCTGCGGCGGCGGTAACGGGTCGATTCGTTGATGTACGAGATTGGGACTATCAAACCTGATCCAACCGCCAGCCACGAACAAATAAAAACCAACCCACCCCTAAGGCCCTAAAGCAAGATCACCTCCACTCGCTCGTGAATGAGTGGTTTGCTCTTGTATCAGTCGATAGAACAACCCGAGTAAAAAATCGAATCCAATCATGCAAAGTTTCACAGTTCACACCGGTGTTGTTGCAACAATGGACCGGGCCAATGTCGATACAGATCAAATCATCCCCAAACAGTTTCTTAAGCGAATCGAACGCACCGGGTTCGGTCAATTCCTCTTTTATGACTGGCGATTCAAAGATGACGGAGTGACTCCAGATTCAGAATTTGAACTCAACCAACCTGAGGTAAATGGATCCAGTATCCTCGTCGCCCGTCAAAACTTTGGTAGCGGCAGCAGCCGAGAACATGCAGTTTGGGCGCTTGATGATTATGGATTTCGTGCTGTGATTGCACCATCATTTGCCGACATCTTTTTTAACAATTGCTTCAAAAATGGTGTCCTTCCAATCGCTCTCTCGGAGGGGGAAGTCGAACAGATTTTCAAAGCTGCAGAATCGGAAGGATCACTCGAGCTCACCGTTGATTTGGAGTCACAAAGCATCTCCGGTGGAGGTTTGGCGTTTACATTCGAGATCGACTCCAGTCGTCGCCACAATCTTCTCAACGGATTAGACGACATCGCTCAGACGCTTCAGCATGAGGAAGCAATCAATGAATACGAACAGCGTCGAAATTGGTAAACGCTTCGTAACACGACGTTTCAGTTAGATCGCCTGCAGCACGCGTTGTCAAAACCGTCCCGGCTGGGTCGGTAACTTCCTCCTGCAATTACAACAGAGTGAACTTACCCCGGAACGCTGATGAGATCATAGAGTGTTCGGCGTTACTGCGATGAGCCGAAAAAAAGTAAGGGGCGCAATCCTGTTCAGGGACAAAACCTAAAACCGATTGTGTTTCCTTAGACCCGTTGTCAGCACGATCAAACGCCGCAGCAACGCAGCGAATCGGAACGGCTTCCAAGTGCAAACTAACGACGTAGTGAACCTTGCTGTGCAGCAAGAATCATGTGTCCGAACAGCGTTTGCTCTCTTCTAACCAGATAGAACTTTGTTCTTGGACCGTCTTGCATATCAGGATGTTCGAGGATTCCTGCTAAGTCCGTCAGGTTGGTCGTCTGCCAGCCGTGAATCCCCAGCAATACATCTCCCTCGAGAATCCCCTGACGCTCCGCCGGTGATCCTGGACGAACCTCCGAAACGTACAGACCGCCTTGGTATTTAGTCTTCATCCGATAGTTCAAACGGCGTATGTTCGCTTCGGGTACCGTTTGAGCGCGTATTCCAATCACTTCCCAAGCAGTTTGAGCGACACGTTCCGCTCTTGTGAGTGTCGAGTCAAATTGGATTGCAACTTCAAACCTCTCCCCGGCACGCTCGACCTCCCAATCCAAAGGGTCCCCGGGAGCAACTTCTAGCAATGCAAGCACGTAATCCAAACGATCATCAATCGGCTGCGAACCCACGCGAACCACGCGGTCTCCTGCTTTCAGCCCGTTCCCATTGGCGGGACTGCTGGCGGAGACATTGACGACGGTCACTCCGTCGCCTTCACGAGGTCCACCATCGGTTCGCACACCGGTGATGAGTCGAGAATTGTTGTATTGTTCAACCATTTCTGTGACCGTCTCGACCACTTGGTCAATCGGTATTGCGAAAGCAATTTGCTGGGCCCCGACACGGACAGCGACGTTAATGCCAATTATTTCGCCGTCAATATTGAGGAGGGGTCCGCCTGAATTACCGGGATTAATCCCGGCGCTTGTTTGGATAAGGTCTCGGTATTCTTGCTTTTCGTTTACGGGTACATCTCGATGAAGTGCACTGATGATTCCCTGTGTGCTCGTGTGCACATAGCCAAACGCGTTGCCAATTGCGATCACACTCTCGCCAATCATCAAATCAGCGCTCGTTCCTCGAGGAATAGTCGGAAGCGATTCCTTGGTTTGTATTTTGACCAACGCCAAATCATTTCGTACTCTTGCTGCAATGAGGTCAGCGGTAACTTCGCTTCCATCATCAAGCGTGACGTAGATTTTTTCCACATCCTCAACAACGTGATAGTTTGTAATCACGTAACCACGGGGATCAATGATAACCCCCGTCCCCATTCCATTTACATGTTTAAAACTCTCTGGCCCTTTGGCGCCGGCCATTCCTGCTGCAGTCGTACGAACAGTCTTTTGCCCATGCAAGTTGACCACCGAGGGTGAGGCACGACGAATTGCGCGTACCGTGGGTGTTTCACGCAGGGAAACGGTGGGTTGATCGGTTACATCTGCACCGACAACGAAGCGGTCAGTCGTCACGACACCGCAGACGCCAATTGCGATCACCAAGAAGATGCGGGAAACGTGGAAAATGGATCGCATAGAGTCCCGTAGCCAAAATCAATACGTTGCTTATCTATCGGTGAACTTAGCAAGTGTCACCTTGGACTATCCGGAGTAACCGGCACGAGTGTTTCCATCGGACCAATACCGCACTCCGCTTGACCAACGCACCAGCCATCCTCAAGGTTTGCCAGATTTAACAGAATCCCCCGCGAGGATAGGCTGAGAATGTAGAAATCTACCCTGAAAAACTGAACTCCAACTCTCCAATGACCGAAACGCATGAGATCCATCGACTGAAATATGTTGACTAGCTTTCTGATTTTGTCTCAAGTTTTGCTCATTCCGTTTCTGACAAACACCCACAGAGGTTTCTGTATTACTTTAGGTCCATTCTGAGATGACCGCCTGGGTTTTCAATTAGGCTCCCCCAAACTGATTACCCGGATAAGAGACAACAGACTGGTAAATCCGCCAAAAACAAAAGCTATGACTGCCCAGAGCAATAGATAGAATGTAGCCTGCTTACCGAATGAGTCTGTGACCGCGAGGTAAACTACTGACTAAATTACACGGGAAGCGGCATGCATCTCCATCAATTGAAGTAGGTCATTGTCGATACGACCAACATGCTGCGTTAGAGGGTGAATCTGCCTCCATGATAGATGATGAGAAGCAGCGAACGATAATCAATAAAAGATCGAATCTTCTGAGTCGTTTCTTTGCAAGCGTTCGTTCGCTCATCTCTTTTAGCTTCTGCTGTCTGTCACTAATTGTGCTTCTGGCGTCACTTACCGCAGTTCCCATTCTTCAATTGATTGCGTTTGGTTACCTCTTAGATGTCTCTGGCCGACTGAAAAACGGTAGTCGCTTACGAGAGGCTTTACCTCAATTGAAACAGTCTGGAGCTGTGGGTCTCGCCGCAATTGCAATTTTCATAGCGGCTCTACCAACGCGATTGCTGACACACTGGGAATCGGTTGCTCAAATCATCGAGACAGATTCGACGCAGGCTAAGCTACTTCGTGTCGCGGCATTTAGCTGTTCGGTACTTGGGACTTTCTACCTGCTTTGGGCTTGGGTTCGAGGTGGGAGTCTAAAATGCTACCTCTGGCCACAGCCTAAACGACTGATTCGCGAGGGCTGGCGTTGGAGAACTTGGGAAAATGCACCTGACCAACTTTGGGACTTCACTGTTTCTCTAGAACCGCTCAGGTACTTTTGGTTGGGCCTTCGCTGTGTCATTGGCACGCTTATCTGGCTATCACCAACAATCGTAATTATCTTTGCTTTTCGAGAAGGTGAGACTGGGCTAGCGGGAATAATTGGTTTTATTGCAATCCTATGTCTCGCCTTCAGTTTGTTCTACCTACCAATGCTGCAGTCACACTATGCCTCAGAGAATCGATTCTCGGCATTGTTCGAGAGAAGCAGGGTTCGTGAACTCTTTCGAGCAGCCCCATGGTCTTGCTTCATTGCGATGATCTTTGCATTGTTCATCACACCGATTCCACTCTATCTGCTGAAGATTGAAGCAATTCCAACGGAAGTCGTCTGGCTGCCATGCTTACTTTTCATCGGCTTTATTTTGCCAGGAAGAATTGGAATCGGTTTAGCGTTACGGCGGGCTGAACGAAGCAGGCCGAAGCTCACTCTGTTTGGAAAACTGTCTCGGATGATTGCACGACTTGGGATTTGTGCAATTGTTGCGATCTATGTTGTGTTTGTATACGTATCTCAATACATCAGTTGGGACGGGCTCCTCACGTGGATTCAGCAACACGCTGTGCTGATTCCTGTGCCTTTTCTTAATGGAACTTAGAGATCGAGAGTAGCAGGAGACGCCGAATCACTCTGACCAATCGGGACGAAAATGGACAGAGCCTTGGCGATGCCGCTTGCTGACCAGACCCAGAACTGACAAAGTGAACACAGGACATCACATCAATCCTTGAAAACCAAGGATTTCAGCAAAGTAACTGTCTCCTAGCGAAATTGCATCCGTTTAAACAGCCATGCCAGCTCGACACGTCAATATTATCCTGATGACCGCCTGCCTTAGCGTTTTGTGCTACGTGGTTCAGCGTCGCACAAAAACCGCAATGTTGGTAGGTGATGCGATGGCAATGATTGATGCGTATTATGTTGATCCCGTTGATCGCGACGAGCTGATCCTCTCGGCGATGAATGGAATGACACAAAGCCTTGATGAACACAGTGAATTCATCGCGGAACAGAACTACCAAGCATTTCAAGACACGATTCAGCAGGAATTTGCTGGGATAGGAATCTACGTTGAACAACCAGAGCCGGAAGAACCGGTGCGAGTTGTCACACCGCTCGTCGGATCACCCGCTCTAACCGCTGGCATCTTACCTGGGGACCGCATCCTCCGTGTTGAAGAGGAAGATGTGTCATCGATGAGCCTCCCTGAAGTAAGCAAGCGTCTCAAAGGACCGGTTGGCACGGAGATTCTGATTGGAGTGAAGCGGGGACAAGAGGAAATCGATTTAGTTGTGCAGCGCGCACGCATTGAAATCGACTCGGTCATCGGCGACTATCGCGATGATAAAAATCGATGGGTCTATCGAGTTCAAGGTGAACCCGACATAGCGTACCTGCGTCTTACAAGTTTCGGTGATCGCACAACTGAGGAGCTTACTGCCGCCTTCAACTCGCTTCAGAATGACTATCAGAGTCTGATTCTGGACTTACGGGGAAACGGCGGAGGTTTACTGCGAACAGCAGTGGATGTCAGTAACATGTTTCTCTCGGAGGGACGAATTGTTTCAACCCGCACACGCGGTGGCAAAATCGAGGATCAGTTTGATGCAACCACTGGAACTCTCATCCGTGAGAGTAAACCAATGGCTGTCTTAATTGATCAAGATTCGGCAAGTGCGAGTGAAATCGTGGCCGCGTGCTTACAGGATCATGAGCGTGCAATCATCGTTGGGAAAAGAAGTTTTGGAAAAGGAACGGTACAAAACATTCTCCCGCTTCAATATGGCCGGAGTGCTCTACGCCTGACGGTAGCGAAGTACTATCGACCTAACGGTGAAAATATTCATCGAAAACGAGATGCTACCGATGAGGACCAATGGGGTGTGACCCCCGACTCAGGATTCGATGTCGATCTAGAAGAGTCAAATCTAGAACGCCTCGCCAAGCGTTGGCGTGAAGCGTCCTATCCATCACTAGCATCGATTTCAGATGATCGCACACCAGCTGTCTCCTCCGAGGCTACCGAAGAACAAGCTGGTGCGGCAGATATTCAAGATGATGAATTAAACTCAAACAAAAATGAATCGAACGATCGGCTTGACACTCAACTGTGGGCTGCTGTTGAAGCCTTGAAGATGACCAAAAAGGTGGAACCTCAATCACCCAAGTAAACCCAATTCCAGTCCCTGACCCAACTGGAAAGGTTCGTCTAATTGATACAGATCTCCACGATGAACGCCCCGATGAAATCTGAATGCAGAACCAACACCTATTTCATCAGAAAACAGCGATGGAAAGCATGCAGTGTGAGGCTCATGAATCGGTCTAGCCGATGTGAATCCTAGACAGAGTTTGAACCATTAAACTAGACCCTTGAACGACATCCGCATTTTATTGCAGCTACCAGAGGCCACTTATGGGTATCTACGACCGCGACTACGGACGAGAAGCCTATTCTCCATGGGAAAACTCCAGCACTCCACGTAGCATGACGGTAACGTTGATCATTATCAATGTTTTCGTGTTTATCGCCGAGCAGCTTACCCGGGAAATCACACGGCTACCTGACGGTAGTAAGATCATCGACAGTGTCGTCATCGATTGGCTGGCGATAAGCCAGGACACCCTGATGGAACCGTGGATGTGGTGGCAGTACCTCACCTATGGATTCGCACATGATCTGAGTGAGATCAACCACCTACTGTTCAACATGATTGGTCTCTATGTATTTGGGCGTGACGTCGAGAGTCGTTTGGGAAAAACTGAGTTCCTACGCTTCTACCTGATGGCAGTGGTGGTCGGCGGAATTGTCGGCAGTTTGACTCACTGGGTCGATGGATCTGCGAGTGGCACGATCGGCGCAAGTGGGGCAGTAATTGGAACGGCGATCCTCTTCGCGTGTTTCTTTCCAAACCGAGAATTACTTCTGATGCTAATCATTCCTGTCAAGGCATGGGTGATGGCAATTATTTTTATCGCCACAGACCTTGCTGGTGCTTTGGGACTTCTTCCCTCGTTCTCCAACACCGCTTTCACTGTGCATCTAGCTGGTGCTTTTTTCGCTCTCGGTTATTACAAGTTCGGTTGGAATTTCCAAAAACTCTCTGCAATCTCCCCCGGTGAATTACCAAAGCAACTACGCAATCGTTCGCGGAGAATGCGTTTAAAGATTCACGATCCAGACAAACAGATTGCAAAGGATGCCGAAGAAGCCGACCGCATACTCGCCAAGATCCACGAGCATGGGGAAGAAAGCCTTACCTCAAGTGAACGCAAAACTCTAGAGCGTTACAGTCGCCAACAAAGAGAAAAACGTGATTGGTAGGAAAAACAATCCTGACGAAGTGATCCACTGATCGGTGAGTTTGCTCGCTTTCACAGCTCGGCCTTATTCGTTACCAAAAACCCTCTCATACAAAATTCGCCATGAAGTATCGAATCCAAATCATTGGCATTGGTGATGATGGCGTAGAAGGACTCACACTTCATTCTCGAACACTTCTGGAAGCAGCAGAGGTTGTAATTGGCGCGAAGAACCTCTTAGGCTTTGCAACAAACACCAAAGCCGAACTGGTCCCAATTGGTGGGAATCTTGAGGAATTAAAACAAACGATCCTCGGCCTTGATGATCGACCCACGGTCATGCTGGCAAGCGGGGACCCATTGTTTTATGGGATTACCAGATACCTAACAGAATCGATTGGTAAAGAACGATTTGACATCGTTCCTCACGTTAGCAGCATGCAGCTGGCTTTCGCTCGCGTGAAAGAGAGCTGGGACGATGCGTACCTCAGTAACCTTGCTATCCAGCCACTTGATCGAGTCGTGGATAACATTCGAATTGCCGAACGTGTGGGACTATTTACGACCGATTCGATTCCACCTTCGGTCGTTGCAGAGGCATTACTCGATCGACGAATTGACTATTTCACTGCCTACGTATGCGAAAATCTGGGGACACCGGACGAGGTTGTAACACAGGGTGATTTACAATCGGTCCGCGATCAGGACTTTGGGCCCATGAATGTCATGGTACTGGTCAGACACACAGGATCAGCAGATCGCCCAAGTGGGAGTCGTGATCGACGATTATTCGGTAATCCTGATGACCTATTCCTTCAGTCACGTCCAAAACGAGGTTTAATTACACCATCGGAAGTACGTTGCATCGCCCTTGCCGAAATGTCGCTTAGATCGGAAAGCGTGGTTTGGGATATCGGTGCGGGGAGTGGCTCACTTGCAATTGAGGCTGCTTCGATCGCATCCAACGGCCAAGTGTTTGCGATTGAAATGGATGCTGAGGATTTCGGACTGATGGTTGAGAACGCAAAGATGTTCGACGTTCCTGCACTGGTGCCTATCCATGGGCAAGCCCCGGATGCCTGGAAAGAGCTACCGGACCCCGATGCTATTTTCGTGGGTGGTAGCGGGCGGATGGTTCCTGATCTGGTACGTCAAGCGGTCACACGTTTGCGGAGCGAGGGAAGAATCGTTGTGAATGTTTCGAGCCCAGACAACCTTGTTTCTGTTCAAGCCGAACTGGAAAAATCAGATCTCGAATCTGAGGTCAGAATGATCAATATTGCACGAGGTCAGCATCAACTCGACCGTGTACGTTTTGACGCTCTCAATCCGACATTTTTGATCCTAGGACATCGCAACAGACGATAAAAATCAAAACTGCAACATCAAGCCATTACCTACCCTTGACAAGACAACCGTCAGCCATTTTCTTGCACAAATAAATCGCTTTTTTCCATGATCATTCATTGAGCGTCGAACCACCGTAGATTCCTCATGCACATCCAAAAAGCTGTCATCACTGCTGCCGCACCCGGTCAGAACCGATTACCGCTCCAACAACTAGTCGACCGGACCGGTGAAGAGAAGACCGCACTACAGCTAGTACTAGAGGAGTGCTGGTCATCAGGTATCGAAGAAGCCTGCGTCGTTATTTCGCCTGGTGACGAGTCGGCATTTATTGCCGCGACTGGACAACATGACGGCCAGGTCACGTTTGTCACTCAAAAAAAACCTAACGGTTATGCTGATGCCCTTTTGTGTGCAAAGAACTTCGTGGGAGATGCTTCATTTCTTCATCTTGTCGGGGACCATCTTTTTTTAAGCGAAAGTGACCTGACATGCGCGTCTCAATTACTCGCCGTTGCACAAGAATCGGGTTGCACAGTATCAGCTGTTCAAGCTACTCGAGAGAACAACCTTCCCTACTTTGGCATCGTCAATGGTCGACCGATACCTAACCACCAAGGGTTATATGAAGTTGAAAATGTCTGCGAAAAGCCCACGCCCACATTAGCCGAACAAACACTCGTCACACCGGGTCTGCGTGCAGGGCATTACCTTGGATTTTTCGGTATGCATGTACTTACACCACAAGTCTTGGCGATTCTTGAAGACTTAGCAATAGAGCAAACAGATGGCATGAGAACGTTATCAGATGCATTAAGCGTATTACCTACTCGCGAAAAGTATTTGGCATTTCAAGTAGAAGGTCATCGATGCAACTTGGGCGTGAAATACGGACTATTGCGGGCACAATTGGCCATTGGACTTTCAGGACAAGATCGGGACAAAATCCTCACTGATCTTGTTGACCTACTTGCCAATCGACCAAAAGGAGCAATGAATCAGTGAATCCCCTGATCCAGCTCATTGTCTCTGAGGATGATTCAATCAGAAATCAATCTTTAGACTCCGTGTGCGCGTGTCTAGATGCAACGACATTGGTCAATCATGCAATTGCACTCGATGAATTTCGACGCGGCTCGAACAATTTGTATCATCGCGTCCGTGCCTTGTTTTTCATATCCGCTATTTACCGCTACTACCTACCCAACGTAGTGGACATAACCAATGCAGGAAAAATTCCATACGAGGGTTACCAACACCTATTGAACAGAAGGTTTGTCGAGGCAATTGACCATTTTCTCGATCTACAAGCTAAACACGGTCCAAGTGATGGCCTCTGTAGCGCACTTGCTGATGCTTACCATCAGCTTGGATTTCAGACGCTCGCAGATCAGGTAAGGAAGAGCGTTAGAACCGTCAAGGGAAACCAATGGATGTTCCGGTTAGGACATCCAGCAGATCACCCTCTTCGAGTACGAAAGGAACTCCTTTCGCGATCTTCAGAACTCTCAATACGTCCCACGTTGCGTGAGGAAACTGCTGTAAGAATGGATTTTTCCCATAGCGCTTGGAGCGATATTTTTTTCCTCGGAATGGATTTTCCTCAAGGTGCCAGAGTATTAAATGCATCGATTGATTTAGCAGTATGCGGCCGTGATGATCACCCCAAGCCTCCAATTGAATGCTACCTGCGAGTGATTGATGAACCAGTAATCCGGCTAGTGAGCGTGGATCTAGGTGCATCAAAAGAAATTCACCGTATCTCAGAAGTTTTTGATTTTGCATCGGATTACCTTGGTCTGCTTAAGGCAGCAGTTGTAGCATCAGGAATCGTTCCACCCGGACTAGATGGCTCGGATCAGTCAATCAATAAGGTGCTGCAAGTATTAGTTGGTCCGGGAAACGGCCTTGAAGTGGTCAGTCAAATCAATGACATACCGAAAGGGTCGAGATTAGCTGTTTCGACAAACCTACTCGGCTCACTTATCTCTATTCTTATGCGCGCGACTGGTCAGATCGCAGAGTTATCCGGCCCTCTCTCTGAACAAGACCGACAACTGGTGGGAGCAAGAGCAATTCTTGGAGAATGGATAGGGGGAAGCGGTGGTGGCTGGCAAGATTCAGGTGGAATCTGGCCGGGCATCAAATTGATAGAAGGCGTGGTAGCTCAGTCGGATGACGCTGAATTTGGAATTAGCCGCGGACGTTTGATGCCAAGTCACCATATTTTGATAGAGAACGAAGCATCTCAGGAAACGAGAAAGAAGCTTCAAGAAAGTCTTGTGCTAGTCCATGGTGGCATGGCTCAGAATGTAGGTCCAATTCTGGAAATGGTGACAGAACGCTACCTATTGAGGAGTGAAGCCGAATGGTTAGGTCGTGAACACGCGATCTCAATACTTGATGATATTTTGGATGCAATGCGAGATGGAGACATCAAACGCATTGGAAAGTTGACCACACAAAACTTTGAGGGACCACTACAAACCATTATTCCTTGGGCTACGAATCGCTTTACGGATGTGATCATTGAGAAATGCAGAGATCAATACGATGATGATTTTTGGGGCTTCTGGATGCTTGGTGGAATGGCAGGTGGTGGCATGGGATTCCTGTTTGATCCAAGCATCAAAGATAGAGCAAAAAGCTGGCTGGCCGAAACGCTCGTTACGACCAAGAACGAACTCGCCGAGTCTCTACCCTTTGCGATGGATCCGGTAGTTTACGACTTTAAAATCAACGACCGAGGAACCTTTGGGGAGGTAATTCAGAACAAACCAAACCCGATGTCTGATCGGTATTATGCCCTCAGATTACCATCACTCTTGCGAAAACCGCTGCGTGAACTTTCGCGTGACCGTCAAATTGAACTAAGCGAGATCGGCAAAAAATGTCGGACGTCCACCAATCCTCTATCCAATGTTTTGCTGAAAAGCATCTTGCCTCAAACCAATCAATTGGCGGAAGGTGGACAGAACCTCTCTGAATTACTGAAAAAATGTGGGTTTGATCGCGAGCAACATGACACCATCCGAGATGATCTTCACAAAGGGCGAATCGGTCTGGCTCACAATCGCCTCTCGCCTCAGCTGTCGATTGCCGACGTTGAACGTAACGATGTAATTGATATGAGATCTCCATCAGATCCAGAGATCTCACAATTAGGTCGCGAGGCAATTCGGAATAATCAGGTGGCAATCGTTACTCTTGCAGCGGGTGTTGGAAGTCGCTGGACACAGGGCGCAGGCGTATGCAAAGCATTGCACCCATTTCATCGATTCAATGGAAAGCACCGAACGTTCCTCGAAGTTCACCTCGCGAAAAATCGGAAAACATCCGACGATCTGAAGGGTATCGTCCCTCACATTTTTACAACCAGCCATCTCACAGACAGTGCGATTCGAGATCGATTGAAAGCTGAGAATAACTACAAATTCAATGGTCCACTATATATCTCAACCGGCCAAAGCATTGGATTACGTACTATTCCAATGATTCGCGATCTTCGATTCCTATGGGAGGAAACATCGCAACAGATCCTTGACGAGCAACAGCAAAAAGTACTCGAAAGTAGCAGGCATGCATTGATTGATTGGGCTCGCTCATCAGGTGAGGGCACAGACTATACCGATAATCTACCTCATCAATGTATTCATCCAGTGGGTCATTGGTACGAGGTTCCTAATATGTTTTTGAATGGCACGTTGAAGCGACTATTGGAGGAACATCCCCAATTACAGTACTTAATGCTCCATAACATTGACACGCTTGGAGCCAATGTTGATCCGAATTTCTTAGGAATGCATATTCAACAAGATTCCACACTCTCGTTTGAAGTAATCACAAGACGTCTTGAAGACCGAGGAGGTGGATTAGCAAGGATAGACGGGCGACCAAGACTAGTAGAAGGCTTAGCGATGCCTGACGAAGAGTCTGAGTTCGGATTGAGCTATTACAACTCGATGACAACGTGGATCAATATTGATCGATTGCTAGCGAGTATGGAATTGACTCGTACGTCTCTCGCAAACCAATCAGCCTGCTAACTAGCCGTTCGGAATTTATCAAAAAGATTACCAACCTACATCACTCTAAAAGAAGTCAAGAAACGCTGGGGCAATGGACAAGAAGACATTTATCCGGTGACGCAATTTGAAAAACTATGGGGCGACATGACAAGCCTACCGGAAATAAGCTGCTCTTTCTTTGTCTCTCCAATCCAACGTGGGCAACAATTGAAAAGCCAAGCACAGCTCGATGGATGGAAGAGAGATGGATCAGCTGAACACGTCAATTCATTATGTCGGTGGTGAAAAACTTGCCAGCAGTGTGAAGTCTGCAACGACAGAGACAGCTAGCTTTCCAGCTCAGAAAGTCGTTGTTCCAGCGCGTCGATACGGTTGGTGACCTCCTCAAGTCGAGCGACCAACTTCTCAACAGC
>CAXQOB010000018.1:0-63019 GCA_964225475.1 Candidatus Nitrosopumilus sp.
CAAGTTAAGCCCTCCCTGGGCCACTTCTGGGCACTGGCCACTTCTGGGCACTGGCCACTTCTGGGCACTGGCCACTTCTGGGCACTGGCCACTGGCGACCTCTGAATCCTTTCCATGAGGATCTCAAAGGTATTCTCACGTTTTTTGTCGAGGATGATGGTAGGAGTAAGGAGGTGTTAGCCACGAAGAGCCTTTTCAGGGATTTATCATGCCTGTGTGTTCGCTCGGCTGAAGCCTGTTGGTCACTATCTCGCCAGATGATCAGGTTTTCCAATCACACGCACTCGATGAATCTTTAGTTTGATGGTCCACCACAAAAAAAAGCTACCTTCCAAAACCTGCATGCGATGCGGGAGACGCTTTATGTGGCGCAAGAAATGGTCACGGGATTGGAAGAATGTGAAGTACTGTTCCGATCGATGTCGTCGAACGACGAGCTCTGAGCGCGGGGTCGGTAAGGAAAGTGCCTCGCAGTAGAACGCTGGTACCAAATTAACCTAGTCGATCTAGCTCAAAGTGGTCACCTGGGTGCGGCTTAAGCTTCACCGCTCTTTCCCTATGAAACACGCATCGCATCTTCATTTGCACGTCCGGCATCCTTGGTCGGGGCGGGCGGCGATCAGCGTTGAATCCTGATTTAAAGCGTCCCCGTCCAATCAACCATCTTTTGTCCTACCGTTTTGTTGAGTAGTGCCTTGGTTTCTGGTCCACCGAGTAGCGTTTCCGAAGCCTTTGGGTGGAAACCTGCTGTGATTTCAAAGCAGGATTCGTTCATCGCCATTCGCAGAAGATCCTCTGCGGACAAGGTATGTCGTCCAGCTCGCTTGGTGAGTTCAAACTTCACGTCCCCGATGCCCGAAAAGCTTCGGTAGACCACTTCTGTGCAGACCATGCGATCGCTTCTCGTAAAGTCAAAGTCAAAATCATAGGGCTTGCCGACATGGGTCTGAGCTTTCTCAACCGCTTTATCCACTTCTGCTGCGGAAAGCTTTGGCCGCAAAATGATCATTCCGTCATTTTGGAATACTGAATCAAGCGATCTGTTCTTGACTCCATCTTTTAGCGATTCGATGACGCGTTCTTGTCCAATCGAAAATGCTGCATGGGGCCAGAATCCTGGCAGGAAATAATTCGTCAAAGCATTTTCTTTGCGAGTAACTAGGACATCACCTTTTCTAATCGTCTCTCGCATCTGATCCGCGACAGCAGAGGGCAACGCGGGCTGGTGCATCGGCGCGGTGGAGAGCGAGCCAATTGCAACGGCACCGAGTTCCTGGATCGTATAAATTGCTTTGACTAAACCTTTTTGCAGTATCGCCGCTGATACTTGTTGTCCACGATCTTGAAGACGGCTTTTAAGGTATCTCGTTGTCGAAACATCCATCGACTCACAGCGATCACGGATTAACTCACCGATTGGCTGTAGTTGCGGAATCTGTTGCAAATGCTCGTGGATCGCAATCTGATTATTTTCGTAGAAATCGCGAGCTTGTCGAATCTTTATCGCATTGGATGGGGAGGTAAGAGATCGTTGGATCTTTTCAAAGGTGTCCTCCGCTATTTGAAGTGTCGGTTGGGATTCATTTAGCTTGGATCGGATTGCCGGTTCGTCGCCGAGGTAATGACGAAGGAACCGAGCTGCTTGCACTAGGAGGATTGCGGCAGAATAGCCAACTAGGAAATGCGATAGATCGAGTCTTTTGGGATTGAGATCCTGATGCGCAACGGAGCCAATCACCTCATGCAACGCAGCGCGTGCATGTTGATAAGAACCCCAGTTCGCCAAGACCTCATCTTCCTCTGAGGGGAGAAAGTACCCACGGTCTCGGACCTGTGTAGAGATCAGGCGACTTTGAGCGTTTTCCCGCAAACGATCGAGTTGATCAGCAATCCTTAGAACACATTCAATGTTCTCAAGCATCAGACGATCTGTAATTAGATGTTCAGTCATCACGTGCTCAATGGGTTGGTCGTATGGTATGGAGATTCGTTTGATTGGGTCGGTGTTTGTGAAGCGAGTACCTTTCAATACTCTCGGTATTGAATTGATCTTTACTTGCTATTAGCGTCTTTCATCCTTGGAGTGCAATTTTCGGTAGACGATTTTGACATCCTCTTGATGGGTTTCAATCTGCTGTAGTTTCAGCCGAGTGGCTTGAGTGATTTTATCAACACCGACGCCACCCAATGGACTTAGCGCTTGTTGGTTCCCCAAGAGCATTGCGCCGACGTAAATATGGTATTCATCAATTTCATCTGCCTCCACGAAACTTGCGAGCAATTCGCCGCCAGCTTCAATCAGCAGATTGGTCATTCCACGGTTTCCAAGATCCAAGAGCCCAGCAGTAATGAATTCTTTCGAGTTTTTTGTCTCGATTCTCTTTATTTTTGCTCCCGCTCGCTCAGCTTGAGAGAGGTCTTTTTCATCGATAGACGGGCCAACCAAGAGTTCGACAGGTATCTCCTTCGCGGTGGAGAGTAATTTCGAGTCCATGGATGGGATGGAGTTTCGGCAGAATACAATTCTTCGAGCGACCCGAGGAACCTCCGCGTCGGGATCAGCAAGACGAGCATCAAGCATGGGGTTGTCTGCACGCACAGTCCCCATTCCTGTCAGAATTCCATCTACTTTTGAGCGGGTTCGGTGCACATCTAATCTTGATTCGGGATTGGTGATCCATTGGCTATCACCCGTGCGGGTCGCAATTTTACCGTCGCCCGTCATTGCCCATTTTGCGATCACCCAAGGTTTGCCCGTGGTCGTTCGCTTGATGTAGGGTGCATTCAAAAGGGACGCCTCATCTCGCAGCACGTCGCCCGTGACTTCAATCCCGGCGTCGCGCAGCGCGACTGCACCACCGCCGGAGACTTTTGGAAAGGGGTCCTCCATTGCAAAAACGACGCGTTTGACACCCGATTCAATCAAGCTCTCAGTGCATGGAGGTGTTTTACCGTGGTGACAGCAGGGTTCAAGGGAAACATAAGCAGTTGCTCCAACAGCGGATTCTGTACCCAGAGAGCTTAGGGCATCAATTTCTGCGTGCGGCCCACCGAACTTCCGATGGTATCCTTTTCCAATGATCGTTCCATCGCGAACCAGTACGCATCCAACCATCGGATTGGGTTCAGCGTACCCCTGACCCAAAGCAGCAAGCCTAATCGCCTCCCGCATGTAGTATTGGTCGTTCGGTGATTCAGCGTGGGTTGCATTTTCCATGGTACGACAAGCTTTCCGTCTACCTTGCGTCTGTTGCTTCTGGTTCACACTCGCATCACGTAGGTCTTTCCGTCGTTGCCCATTGAGCCGTCTGTGGAAATGCAGTGACCGATCGCTCTCGTTTTCGTGCGAGGGTTCCCAGGTGGCATCATTGCGATGTCATGATCATCGATTTATCTTTCCGCGTTCAAGCAAAATCGATTCTCAGCCAAGGAATCAATCCATTCCTGGCACCCATAGCTTACCTCCGCCACCACCTTCTTGGCTCGGTGGCTGTTGACCTTGATCAGGCGTCCAAAGTCCACCGGAGCTGGGCTGCGCGTTGGCTCCTTCCGGAGAGGCGGCTCCCCCTCGCGGGGCACCATCGGGTCCGATGAGTCCGTAGGCCATCAACATCTGCTGAAGACGAGCCATGACCTCGGGATCACTTCCGTAGTTTGAGGTCAGAGCTTCAATCGTCTGCTGAAAACCTTGAGGGTCGCCGGCAGCAAGCCTCAGGCTAACTTCGGTTAACAGTAGCTGCGCCGTCGGAAGCTGATTCGCCTCGGCAAATGCCTTTGCGTTTTCCAGAGCTTCTAACGCATGGTCATTGCGTTTCGCAGTGTTGACCAGCGTCATGTGCGCTAACATTTTCGCAGGTTTTTGCTCTTCGGTTAATTCTGTGTTGATCAACTGAGTTGCAAGTCGTCTTGCTGCTGGTGTTGCGGAGACCTGCTGACAACGCTGCAAAAGGTAGGTCAATGTTTCCGTATCCAGTTTGTCTCCCTGAACACGATTCAGATCCTCGTTTGCAATCGATTCAGCCTCAGATGCATCCGGATGTAAGTCTTCCGGCTGAGTAAGGTTTGCCAACCGATAGACATCTGCCATCAGGTTGTCGCACTTTGAAACAATTTCATCATATTGCTCA
Organism: Candidatus Nitrosopumilus sp.; assembly: GCA_964225475.1. Classification (GTDB taxonomy): domain Bacteria; phylum Planctomycetota; class Planctomycetia; order Pirellulales; family Pirellulaceae; genus Rubripirellula. The sequence continues at coordinate 4,128 of CAXQOB010000018.1, forward strand.
ATCAGCCTCACTACGACCATTCGCTCAAAACGAAGTGAATCATCTCCGGCCGTTTCAGCTAATGTTTTTCCTCCGAGCGATGGGAGTTCGGTGTTGACGATTCGGTCTGCCAATCTGGCTTCCATCAATTCTGACTGGAGTGTCTCCGCTTCGGCTTGTTTTGCTTTGTAAGCGACGATGGCAACTTGAGGTTGGCAGGCTGCTAGCAACGGAAGTGGATCGCCATCGGTTTCATCAAATTCAACTCCGTCAACGAGCTCAGAGACGAGGTTTTTGACCTCCTCCACGTTTTGAGGGCGAACATCGTGAAGTTCAATTCTGGCGTCTCGATCTGTTTGTTTTCCATACACAAAAACCAGAGCGATCGATTCGGGAACTTCATCGATCGGGGGAAGTTGATCGAGGGATTCGGGTTTGTCGCGATCTAGAATCTGGAATCCTGCTCTCGGGGGCACATCACTATCTGTCATACGCAACGAGGCGAGCATGTTATTTGGCAGCAAAGTAAAACGAGAGTTTGCGGTTAAGCTTAACTCCACTTCCTCAGCATTGGTGATGTTGCCCTCCAGCCGCTTTACCGTGATGGATAGATCAGGTGATGTCGGATCAACCAGAGCAGACAACGCACTCGCCTGAATTCTCTTTTCCTCATCAAGTGATTCACAGGTTGAAAGCTTTTTGAACATACTGGATTGGGCATCCGTGTCGCCTCGCCATATAGCGCACATGAGCAAACCGGAGAGGACCGCGGGTTCATTCGGAAGGGTGCGCTGCAAAGACTGAAATTTGGATTCCGCGAGATCAATCTTCTGGTTTTCCAATAACGATGAAGCCTCGTCGTATCGCTCTGCCCAGTCCACATCCGCCGGGCGAGGAATTAGAGTCGGCGTTGCCTTGATTAGCTGGTTGATGGTCGGCGATGTATTGAGTTGCTGCAGTACCGACACCGCAGCTTGTCCACCCTGATAGCCCGATGCCATCATTGACAATGCGGCATAAACACGAGAGGTGAGGAAAACGCCTCGTTGAGCAAGCATGTAAGCAAGCGCTGAAGAGACATCAAGGACGAATGCATCGACGTCACGTCCACTTTCGGTCAACGCAGCTAGCATCGACTCGGTGGCAGGTTCCACTTGACCACGAAAGAGATTTGCTGCGGCACGTTGCGTAAGCGCCAGAGGGTTACTCGGCTGCAGTCGGATGAAGCGATCCGCGTTCTCTTTGAGTGTTTCGTATTCACGTAAATCGAGTAGCAGCCGACCGCGTATTGCCAACGCCCAGGCAGCGTCCGGATGCGTTTCGAGGACTTCGGAGAGTCTGTCGAGTGCCGGTACTACCTGGCCGCCGTTGACCATACTTACCACTCGATCCATCTCATCGATGGAATCACTGCATTTGCAGAATTTAATTTTCTTGGCGCTTCCGCAAGGACAAACAGCATATTTATCGACTGACATCAGGTCGTATCGCTCAATGGGTGAAGAATGCGGGCACTCAATTGGCTCGCTCCCACAGAATTTACCATGTCCTGCCGTGACACCCATACCCCCTGTTGCTACGGTGTTTTTCGCGGTAATTCATTGGGCTCCTCGTTTTGCCCCGATTCCGACCCATACTGGTTCCGTGATTGCTACCCCTCGGGTCCAATCGCTCAATCCGTTCGCGCATTTTGCACGGCAGCCCACTCCGGCGTCTCCAGCAGTCAAGCGTTCGCTCTTATTTGACTGGCTTTACTCAGCCTACGTTCTCTCGATGTGATCGAGTTTTAGCGTGCGCCGATCATGTTATGGGGTTAGGCGTGTTGAGGCAGCTACTGGTCTTCGGGACGCAGAAGTGGAATCAAGTTTGAATCGTCCGGTAACGGCCGTCGCCCATGGAGTGTGTCCTCGTCTAACTCCCGGTAGCGGATGTCAATTAATTCCACAATCTCTCGGAATTTGCTCTGTACCCACTGGTTTGTCAATTCGTCCGCTAGTTGATCTGATGGGAATTGATTTTCAGAGAGTTGAAACTCTTCTCTGGCTCCCGCTCGCAGGATTCCCGCAAAGCGTTGCTTCATCGACCGATCTGCCGATAGTCTTACATGATCGAACTCGTGAAGTACGAGTGGGTCAGTCCAGAAATTGACCGGCTTGGGCGGCGAGCGCAACCAGATCGTGTGCACTGGATTCCAGGTCTGCAGTCTCGGACGCATGTTAATCGTCATGCGGCGTGTGGAGGCATCCCAATCCCACGTTCTTTGTCCAGCGTATCGGAATTCAACACGATAAGCGGTGATCGCATCTAAACGGCCGCTTCGCGGAGAGGTTGATTCGCCGTACGAGGACTGTCTTTTAAGTGATTGACGTAATTCATCAGGTAAATTCTCTAACGATCGGTTGCTCTCTTCAGAGAGAAACTGCTGTCCCTGCACGAAGCTGACACGACCGCTAGTGATGAGTTTTGAGATGGACTCAGGCGGCTGGGGAAGTGAGTCGAGTTTGATCGGTGTTTGTCCTACAGCAACACTCGTTATTGCACACAGAGAGGCTGCGACCAAAACTTGAAGCAGTTGTTTTATTTTGCCAACGACATTGAATCGATCTGATATTGATTGTCGATGCATTCTGTTTATTTTGACAACGCAATTGAGCCTTTCATTGGACAGGCTCAATCGTGGGCTGATCTCAACACGATTTCGTGCTTTAGGCCTGACCAACCGATCCGATCGCTTGCTCGAAAAAGCAGCGTGTGTGTTCGAGGATTTGCTCGTATGAGATGGGTTCAACATCTTCACCGATCAGTTCAACTTCTATAGGGCCAGTGTAATTGCAATCAAGTAATTGTCGAAGGATGTGATGTAAAGGTACTGACCCCTGACCCAAAAGGCAACGATTCATCTCTCCCAACGGGTAATGCCTTGCATCACCGAGTTGGACCAAGTGAAGATGAGGAATGACGTCGGGTAGCCAGTGTACAACTTCTTGGTCCAGTCCAAGGTGGTAGGTGTCTAAGGCGATTCCCAAGTGGGGGTTGCCTACCAGTTCAATGATTTCCAAGGTGGAGTGCAAATCATTGACAAACGACCACTCATCACCACACCCCGGATGGATAGGTTCAATTGCCAATCGTATACCGTGATCCTCTGCCGCCGGCGCGAGTTCTTTCAACGCTTCACAGAGAGTGCGTCGGGCATGGTTTCGGATGTGATTGTTTCGTCCCCCGGCAAGAACAACGAGAGAGTCGACATTGAGTTTCGCCGCATCTGCAATCGCTTCCAATCCGTCGCTAACCGACTCGCTATAGGCTCTGCCGTCACTGCCGGTAAACCCACCTACCCAAGACAGTGAGGTAGGCTCTAGTTGGAATTCCGCGAGTAGTTCGATCGCCCGGTCGATGCCAAAATCTTCTAATTTAGGGCGATAGATTCCGATCCCGGAAAAACCATGCCGATGGTACGCCTCTGCGTCCTCTTCAAAGCTCCAACGTAAAGTCGAAAGCTGATTGATGGACACCGTATTCATCGACAAGATCACCCGTTTTTTTCGGAACCGAGGCACGGAAGGTGTCCGGTGCATTTGACTGATATTAAATCAATGGATGCTAGCCGACGCCTTGGCCGTAGAGAGGTCACCATACAGATCCGCACCCTGAAGCCAAAGGGCAGTTTGCGTGAAACGACAGCCGAGAAACTGAATCTTTGCGATCACTGATAGTAGCATTTGAGTCTCCGTCGTCAGGTAAGCAGCTTAGGAGTTCCCGACGCATCTTGATCAAGCTCAGGGAAATGCTTTTTGTCTTCGACGAGGGGGCCGTTCTGGTACGCTTGTTTTTTTAGGCTGAAGACACCAAGTCCAACGATTTTCGAACTAGATTCTCTTGGAAATAGCGACATGACTCGTTTGGTCTCTGCGTCATGATTTGCCGGTGGGCAGCCAGTAGGGGTTTGGCGTAAGTGTGCAAATTAGATCTAAAAAAACGAGCTTGAGCTGCAGTGGCCTTTGCGGAATTTTTAATTATTCCACGTGCGGTAGACGACGGCCCTGCTTTTGGGCGAGTTCGAGTTGCTCATCGAGTTGCTGTTGCGAGAGCGGGATGAATTGAATCGTCATTAACGAATGCGGATCGAGCTGTTGATTTGCTGTATTTTTTGAGAGCGAATCAACTTCCTCTTCGAGCGCATCAATCCATGCGGGAACATCCAAGCCGACTCCAGTCGGATGCTCGTTTAATAACTCGGATTCTTGTTCGAGCAAGTCAAATGCTGCGCTGTGGCTACTGGTCTCAGCGTCCTGCATGGCAGGTCGGATTAATGCACGCATGCGATCGATGGTCATGGGTTGCACAAATCGTTCCTGAATTCGGTCCGCAACAGTGGGCATCCTCATTGCATAGTTGTGTTGCAATTGCTTAAGTCGCTTGACGTAGATTTCTGCCTCGCTGCTGATTCGTTCACTGAGACTTCTTCGCCAGACAGCGGCTGATTCCTCCAAGCCCGATCGAACCAATACTTCGTGTGCCCACATGACAGGTTTGAGGTTCCACGCGATGCGTTCGTATCGGACTCGCAGTCTCAGGAAATCAAGAAACATGTAGACAAGATCTCCGCGGTCGCTTTGCGTGGTCGTGCTGTTGTAGTCCAAGTATTCGGTGTGATGATCAATCAGCGACTCGTAAACCAAGGTCATCCAACGTTCGGCGTCTTGATTCGAAATGATTTCGTTTTCTAAGTCTTCAAAGAGTCGAGTGTTGATGAGATGCTCATCGCTGTCGTTGATTGCTCGTTTGAGCCACGTTGCAACACCCTGATGCAAGATCGCTCGGACGTTTCCGAGCTGAAGAAACATCTGTGTGAAGATCGGGTCACCATAGGTCTTGATGAAATGGACTAACTTCTCCCACTTCTGTGGGTGGGAGACCATCTCCAAGGGTGAGAGACGCAACGTCTGGCTGTGCGATAGCCAGCTTGCAAGCATGGTTTCGGTTAAACGTTCAAGTTGCGGGATCAAGACATCAGCGATCGCATTCTGATTCACGTCGGCATCATCCATCCCAGCTTGATCGGAGGAGCACGTGGTGCGAGCTGATTCAACGAGACAGGTGACGAGAGCGCGATGACCCGACCGAAATAGCGAATCGAACTCCGTCACTGCACCGATACCAATCGGGTTGCTTTGTTCCATCTCTCTCGCTGTCTCAATGAGACGACAGGTTTCCGCAATGAGGCCTCTTCGAGGTCGCCACTGCATCAGGTGGCGTAGTACTCGTTGGCGTAGTCTGGCCAGATATATTTTTACCGGATCACCACCCCTAGCCAGTGGGATGTAGAGCAAGCTTTTGTCTTGTAGTGCAGCAATAAACTGCGGGAAGAGTTCATGGATCTCATTTGGCTTGCATGCGATGATCGCGCCAAAAAGTCGAATCGCGTGTAGGTCGTCCTCGGCCAGTTCCGCATCGCTTAACCAAGCATCGGGATCGTCAGTCAGGCTGAGGATCGCACCATCAATTAAGCGTCGTGCGTCGGACATCTCCACCGCGGTTCCGATGATTCGCTCCATCAGTGAATCGCGAATGACACGGCGTCGATCATAGCTTCGCATCGAGTCCTTGTCGCTCCCCGCCGGTGCAACCACATGTTCTCTTACGGCAGCCAATAGTTCTAAAAGACCAATGCGATTTTCTTTGGCACGCTTCGACCAACTTTCCAACGCCTCTCGCCGTTCTTCGCGACTATCAGGATCTGTCTCTGTGACTGCAATATCCGCCGCAACGACCCACATGCGCGCAAGCGACTGCATGAAACTAAGGTGTTCTTTTAACCGTTTGGATTCCGTCTCTAGTTCCTCTTGGCCTCCATCATCGCCTGATTCGAAGATCGCACCATCATTGCCATCATCCGTCGTATCGTGGTACACGACGTCTTCATAGGCAGCGCTGTAAAGATCTTCGGATTCATCTGCCTCGTGAAGTTCTCTTTCCCAATCACGTGGGGATCCCTCTTTTTTGTCATCGCCTAAAGAGAACACCGGCGCTGACCAGAATTCCTCTGCGTTCGCTTCGAAGTAATCAAAGAGCTTTCTGACTTGCCCCCAAATTGACGACAACGCTTCTCGATGCGCCGCCGCTTCTGATTCCTCTGGATTCGTATCGTCCGATGGTTGTTTGCCACCGGAGGCTGAAGGGACTGGTGATTGAGGTGAGTCTGTTTTTTCCTCCCCGGTTGGAGTCTCCGGGTTTAAATGATGGTTGGTCCAATGGCTCCTGAGTCGGAGCAGCCATTGCTCGGAAAGATGCGGGAGTGAGCTTTCGCCCAGTCGTAGTCCGATGCGCTCTGCATTGCTCAGCCAATGTACTAGCAATGCCATCGCAGGCACAAAATCCTCGCGATCCAGGAGTGCAGAAATCACAAGGGCATACGCACGAGGTGAGTCGAAGAGGTCTGCATGGGGAGCCCAGAATCCGACATTACCTGCCTCTGCGCCTCCCTCGTGCCAGAGGCGAAGGGCTCGCGCGACGAGCTTTGCAGACTCGTAGGATTCCAACGGATCTGCTGCTTCGATGGACGAGACGGTATGTGCCGCAAACTCTCTCCACCATTCGGCCATTTCGCGGTACTTATGATCCATCTCGCGATAGATGCTGTCATCGTTCTGTGCTGCAGCCTCACTCCACACATGAGCTGTGTAGCCAAAAAGTCCCTCGATCAGCGCTACCATGTTGTCGACTCTTGAGTCGTGCACGCCGCTTTCTGGACCGGGGTAGAGGCTGAAGTTCCCACCGAAGCCAAGGATGTCCCAAGGGTCCATCATCGCCCCACATTCGACACCACGCTTGAGAAGGTCAAATGCGATGGCAGGTGCATCTGCACCCTTCCTCAGGTTACCGGACCGAATCGCCCTGATTCCCAATGTCATCAGGCAGTCGATCCTGCACATCATTCTTGCCGAGGCCGCTGCGACTTCGTCGGTCTGACGTTTTGCAGCATCTGGATAGCCCATGCGGGCGTACAGTCGAGCGAGTTGGACGTGTTGGAGTTGTGCAGCTCGACGCTCTGCTAACGCGGCGTTGAGGTGTTGGCGTGCAGCGCCAAACGGTTGTCGCCTCAGTTGCTGTTCTTCATTAAGACGGTCACGATGAGGGCCTGCGAGTCGACTTAACCGATCTTCATAATAGGAGTCTCTGAAAGCAGCGATCGGTTTCATCAGTGAGCCAAGTGTGATTTCGCTCGAGTGCCACCCTGGACCCCATCCATTGATCGCTGATGCCATCAAGATCGTGCCCGCAAGCACCGAGGCTGCCTCCTGCAGGACTTCCTCAGGATCGATATCATTCTCTTCACGTAATCGACTTAACAACGCCTCCATCGTGACTTGTCGAACAATGAAACGGTTGTAGTAACCATCCTCGGTGATCGAACGATCATCCCAGCCACCGAAGTGATAATTAGGCCTTCGGTTGACCGGGTGGTCAAAGTCGTAAGCTCGAGGATCCATCGCCAGTTCTTCAACGCGATTCGGATCAAAGGAGGCAGCTTGGAGGATCTCCGGTGAGGTATTCCGAAGCGTGTGCATTGCTTCTTGAATCAAGTCGTGATAGGGACCCATCGATATGCCGGCGTCTTTGACATAGAGCGGCATCGGCCTCACAAACTCATGACGGTAGGGTTGGCATTGTCTGTTCTCCAGCATTGCCACTGGACGGTAGCCGACGAAGTCGTCTAGGCCATCAATGGCATTTTGAATGACTTGTTCATCATCCGCGTGCAGGTTACCCGCCAACAAAACATCGGCAGCTCTTGCCATGAAGAAACCGTTGAAGATTAACTCCGGAACCTGATGGAAAAGAAGGTCCCGATGGAAGTCCAGGTATGCAGGAAGCAACTCGCTCCATAACAATCGGATCACACGCGATGCTTGCTGGCAGTCCTCGAAGGCCGCGTGTTCGCGCCGAAGCGTCTCAAGTGTTTCCGCTATCCAGTCTCGGACCACCAGCCAAGCCGGCGGGCCGGTGAGCGGATTTCCCATGACGGCAGTGCTGTAGACCTCATTCCATGCCTTTAACGTCGCAGCATCAACCTGCCCTGATGAGAAATTAAGATAGCCCGCCAGCCGATGGAGCTGTTCGCTCAGGTTTTCGGGAGGCGGGAGGTTTGACATCAGGGACTATGGGTTTTGGGTGCGAGGGGTCAACAGTCTGACACTGTGAAGTCTGGTACTGTGAGGCCAGTGGAAATCCCGAAGACTTAAAGCCTCGGGGACTTAAAGAATAGGCAAAACCGCGTCTGCTACTTTTTCGCCTTTGCCTTCTTTGCTGTTTTCTTTGCAGTGGTGGTTTTTTTCTTTGCCGCGGGTTTTTTAGCAGCGGCCTTTTTCTTGGCGGCTTTCTTCTTGGTGGATTTCTTCTTCGGTTTCGAAAAAGCCTTGGCCCAACCATCGGCGTACTTTTCGTTCGTGCCGACGCGTAGGATCGTCATGTTTAGCTCCAGATGCTCGTGAATGGTGGAGAAAGAATGGTTTGTCGATTTGGATTTTCTACCGGAATCCCATTCGGCAGAAACATGCTGCCCCAAACAGGATTGTGCTTGGCGGTAGATTCATTCCCCAAACGGTACCAATTCTCGCCAGATGATTAAAGGCACCACCGGAGATGCGAGGCACAAAAACCGCTGTATCAAGGTGTGTGGTAAAGGGGGCACGGGTTTGAAGCATTGAACCTTTAAATGAATCCGCGGCTGAAACGTTGTTGCTGTGGAGCTGGCAATTTCGAGGTTCGCTGTCAGATATGAGTCGATCTGATTCCGCAGGCCGACTCGCGACAGGTGGCCGGGAAGGTGTTGCGCGGGGAATGAAACGTTCTGGTTGAGCCGCGTGAGTCGCTTTTGTTCAGCGCATACCTACTATGGTGAGAGGGCTCGTTTGCACCCGTTTTACGACGATTTACAGGGTGTTAGGGGCCTGCATGAATGCTTTTGTATCGACCCCTGCGATCACTGTCCTCGTCGTCAGGATCTTCACCCAGACGTTCACGAAGGTTTCTCTCGTAAATCTCAAAGTTACCTTCGCACCATGTCAGTTTGCCATCGCCCTCAAAGGCTAGGATGTGTGTGGCGAGTCGATCAAGAAACCAGCGGTCGTGACTGGTGACAACCACGCATCCCGCGAAGTTTGCGATTGCTTCCTCGAGTGCTCGAAGTGTGTCAACGTCCAGGTCATTGGTTGGTTCATCGAGTAGCAAAACGTTGCATCCACGTCGAAGAAGCTTGGCCAGGTGCACTCGATTTCGCTCTCCACCGGATAGGTTTCCGACTTTCTTCTCCTGATCAGGCCCCTTGAAGTTGAAGCGCGAAACGTAGGCACGCGATGAGATGTTTCGGCCCCCCATGACAATGGTTTCTGTTCCTCCGCTGATTTCTTCGAAGACCGACAGGTCGTCATCCAGTGAATCTCGGCTTTGATCGACATAACCCAGGTCGACGGTGTCTCCAACACGGATGCTGCCGCTGTCCGGCTCCATCTGGCCGGTGAGCATTTTAAACAGTGTTGTTTTACCGGCACCATTGGGCCCGATGACTCCAACAATCCCTCCCGCTGGAAGCCGGAAGGAGAGGTCATCAAAAAGGACTCGCTCACCAAACGCTTTCTTTAGATGATTTGCTTCGATGACCAATTCTCCGAGGTGCCGACCCGACGGAATCTGAATCTCGAGTTCATCGGGACGATCTTCAAATGTCTGCGTGGAGAGTTCCTCGTAAGATTTGATTCTTGCTTTGCTCTTGGCTTGCCTCGCTTTGGGACTCATGCGAATCCATTCCAGTTCTCGTGCAAGCGTTCGCTCCCGAGCTTTTTGCTGCCGCTGCTCGATCGTCAGACGTTTCTGTCTCGCTTCAAGCCATGCGGTGTAATTGCCCTCAAATGGTAAGCCTTGACCACGATCAATTTCAAGAATCCATTGTGCCACATTGTCGAGGAAGTAACGGTCGTGTGTGACGGCAACAACGGTGCCCGGGTATCGGTGCAGGTGTTGCTCAAGCCACGCAACACTCTCAGCGTCCAGATGGTTGGTGGGTTCGTCGAGAAGAAGCAGATCCGGTTGGCGGATCAGAAGTTGGCAAAGTGCGACTCGACGTTTCTCTCCCCCAGAAAGTTTTGACACATCCGCATCACCAGGAGGCAGGTTCATGATGCTCATCGACAATTCTACCTGCCGATCCAATTCCCAAAGGTTCCCAGCATCAATCTTGTCTTGGAGCACCGCCATCTCATCACAGAGTTTGGTCATCTGATCATCGTCAGTGACTTCGCCGAGGAGAAGACTGATTTCGTTGAAACGATCTAAGATCGATTGGCGCTCGGCGACTGCAAGTTGCACATTTTCAAAAACGGTTTTGGTTTCATCCAAGGGTGGTTCTTGAGGCAGGTATCCAACGGTGAATCCGTTGCTGAGTCTGGCGGTACCATCGAAATCGGTATCCTGTCCAGCCATGATGCGCAGGAGTGTTGATTTTCCGGCGCCGTTGGGTCCAAGAACACCGATCTTTGCCCCCGGATAGAACGCTAACCAGATGTCGTCGAGTACCGTCTTTTGACCATGCTTCTTGGTGAGGTTTTCGACTTGGTAAATATATTGCCGTGACATAATCTTCAGTTCATTCCCACTCGATGGTCGCTGGCGGCTTACTACTAATGTCGTAGCAAACTCGGTTGACCCCTTTCACTTCGTTGATAATCCGAGAGCTCATCTTGGCTAAAAGGTCGTAAGGCAGACGACTCCAATCCGCTGTCATGAAGTCATTGGTATTGACACTTCGTATGGCAATGGCGTTCTCGTAGGTGCGTGCATCACCCATCACGCCAACGCTTTGCACCGGAAGTAGCACCGCAAACGATTGGCTTGTTTCCCGATAGAGCCCTGCTTTTGTGATTTCCTCGACGACGATTGAATCGGCCTCGCGTAGGACAGCCAGTTTTTCCTTCGTAATTTCACCCAGGCAACGGACAGCCAGTCCCGGTCCGGGGAACGGATGTCTCCAGACAAGCGATTCAGGCAGGCCAAGTTCGAGTCCGAGTCGACGAACCTCATCCTTAAATAGATCTCGCAGCGGTTCGATGAGCTCAAACCCCAATTCTTCCGGAAGGCCACCCACGTTGTGATGTAATTTAATGGTTGCCGCGGGGCCGTCGGGATCGGCTCCGCTTTCGATCACGTCTGGGTAGAGGGTGCCTTGAGCTAGGAAATGCGCGTCCTGAATCTGCGACGCCTCTGCTTTGAAGCACTCAATGAATTCGTGCCCGATTCGCCGGCGTTTTTCTTGTGGTTCACTGATACCTGAGAGCGCACTAAGGAATTGCTCTTCCCCCTCAACAACATGGAGGTCCGTCTTAAAGTGTTCCGAGAACTCTTGAATGACCATCGCCTGTTCACCCTTTCGAAGCAGGCCGTTGTCCACCAAGATGCAAGAAAGCTGAGGACCAATGGCTTTGTAAAGCAACGCCGCCACAACACTTGAGTCGACACCACCACTAAGACCACAGATAACGCGTCGCTCGCCTACATGGCGTCGTAATTCTTCAATTGTTGCTTCGGCGAAGTCCCCCATCGACCAGGTTGGCTCGCAACCACAGACACCGATCACGAAGTTCCGCAGGAGTTGCCCGCCAAGAGGAGTGTGCGTAACTTCCGGGTGAAACTGCAGACCGTAGACAGGTAAAGATTGGTGGCGAATGGCTGCGTAGGGGCAGGTGCTTGTTTTACCAATGGGTTCGAAGACATCGCTGATGCTCGATACCTGGTCTCCATGACTCATCCAAACATCCATCTCATCGGGTAGCCCCTCAAAGATTCCTGAATGATCGTTAATCTGGCAAGTCGCAGGTCCGTATTCGCGACAGGTTGTATTGTCGACCTTTCCGCCAAGCGCTTCACAGGTAAGTTGCATCCCGTAGCAGATACCGAGAACAGGGATACCCAATTGGAATAGCTTTGGGTCGCAACGTGGCGCCCCCTCCTCGTATACACTCGCAGGACCTCCCGACAAAATGATCCCCTTGGGAGCAATTTCTGCAAGCCGTTCCGCATCAATGTCGTGGCGAAGGATCTGACAGTAGACGTTTTGCTCGCGCACTCTTCGTGCGATTAGTTGAGCGTATTGTGATCCAAAGTCGAGAACAACGATTCGCTGCTGTGTGAGGTCTTGGGCTGTCGGGGCTTCCGATGCAGCGGTACTGTTTGTCGTTGTTTCAGCGGAGGAGTCTTGTGAGTGCGTCATCCGATGCATGCCATTTGCGAAGAGTCGCGATAGGGTAATCTGAAAGTTTAGAAGAACAGACGCGGCTTCCCAAGGGGCCGAAGTTTAAAGGTGCACACGGCTGCCGGTTTTCTCGCCTCGAGGCGACGATTTTGCCGTTAAGACCAAATCAGAAGGATTCAATCCCGGCACTCGAAGAAGTCACGGGGCCTTGCCCGCAGATACGGGGGCCTTGCCTTCAGAGAGACGCGGAATCGGAGTGCACGAGGTGAAGAGAGCCGGTTCACGAGAGGCAAGTATCACGTTCAAGGGCTCCAACCAATGGCTGCTGGGAGTAGGAATGCCGTCTGGGAGTACCGTGCAAAGGCGGAAACCGCGTTTCCTCGCCTCAAGCACCTTGCTCAAGTGCACTGTGTGTGATGTGATGTCGACCAACACCGTGTTGCTGAAAACAAGAAACTTTCAGGCCTGACTCGCAGGCTTTTGGCATCACAGTGGTAGCGGGAACCGAATCACAGACGCACGAGAAGACCGTTGAGAATACTTTTAGCCAATGATGACGGCGTTTACGCTCCGGGGCTCGCTGCTCTTGAGCAGCAATTACGGCAGCTTGGTGAAGTGGTCGTTGTGGCTCCAGTCACCGAGCAGAGTTGGGTTGGCCACTCCATCACGTTTCTGACACCACTGATGGCGAAATCCATCCAACGAGAGGGCAAACACTGGGCTTGGGCGGTTGATGGTTCTCCGGCCGATTGCGTGAAATTGGCCATTGGGCAACTGTACAAGGAGCAACCTTTTGACCTTGTTGTCAGTGGCGTGAATCATGGCATGAACGCCGGCATTAACGTTCTGTACAGCGGAACGGTTGCAGCCGCGGTGGAGGGAGCTTTTTTCGGAGTGACAAGCGTCGCAGTGTCGCTTGAATACGACGAGGAGGCGGATTTTCAGACTGCTGCCGAAATCGCAAAGAACGTGATCTCTGGGATTGTCGCTCGGCCAGATTCAAAAGGCGGTTTGTACAATCTCAACATTCCAACCGCTGCAACACGTGGACCTAGCGATTTAAAGGTCGTTCCGATGGGGCTGGAGCAGTACGGTCGTTGTTACGAAAAACGCACTGACCCACATGGAAGAGAATATTATTGGGCCCTCTGGTCAGAGCCGGAGCGTCCCCCTCCAGAATCGGCTGATGTGATTCAACTACGAGAGGGTAATGTCACACTCACGCCGCTCCGGTTTGATTTGACTGATCCCCACAGGCTACAAGCGATGACATCCTGGGATCTGAAAATCTAGTTGAACCGCAGTTGGAACATTTCCTCTTGCGGGCCTCCGATCAGCAATCTGCCGGCTCCGGGTCGATTTGGGGCGTGAGGGGTAAGATTCGGACGTCTTTGGTGAGGCTCGCCGGTCCTGATGCTCGGGGGGATTCGAGCGAGTCATTGGTTTGCTGAGGACGCTTTTTCTAACGGTTTTGATGGAAATTCAGGGGGGGGTGGAGGATTCTGCAATCGATCTTGGTGCGTTCCCCCCTCCCAGAAGCAAGCGTTTCCGAGTACGATTTTTGCTGCTTTTTTAGCGACAAGACCGGATGAGTGACGTCCGGAGAGTTTTTTTCCGACAACTGAGTGAGTTTGCTAACGGATGAGTGTTGCATCGAGTGACATCAATAAGCTTGCCGTGGATACGATTCGTACATTGAGTATGGATGCGGTACAAACGGCTAACAGTGGGCATCCCGGTACGCCAATGGCGTTAGCACCGATTGCTTATCAGTTGTTTAACCACACCATGAAGTACGACCCCGCGCAGCCCAACTGGCCGTCGCGAGACCGATTTGTGCTTTCATGTGGGCATGCTTCGATGCTGCTCTATAGCGTCCTGCATCTCTCGGGGGTTCAGGCAACCGATCAGGACGGCAATCCAACGGGTAATCCGTCCATTCGACTTGAAGACATCAAGAATTTTCGCCAAATCGGTAGTCCCTGTGCAGGTCACCCGGAATTTGGTGAAGCGGCTGGAATTGAGACAACCACCGGTCCATTGGGGGCAGGTGTCACCAATTCGGTCGGGATGGCTATGGCCGAGAAGTGGCTTGCTGCCAACTACAACACCGAAGAGCATCAGCTCATCGATTACAACGTCTACGCCCTTTGCAGTGATGGTGATCTGATGGAGGGCGTTGCTTGCGAAGCTGCAAGCCTCGCGGGACACCTCAAGTTGGATAACTTGTGTTGGTTATACGATGACAACCATATCACCATTGAAGGCGATACGGATCTTGCGTTCAGTGAAGATGTTGCTGAACGTTTCAGGGGGTTGGGTTGGAATGTCGTTAACGTGGACGATGCCAACGACCTCTCAGCACTGCAGGATGCGATTGGTAATTTTCAAGCCTGCACGGATCGTCCTACCCTAATCATTGTTCGGAGCATCATTGGCTTTGGAGCTCCCAACAAGCAAAACACCCACGGTGCTCACGGTGCTCCACTAGGCTGGGATGAGGTCGCGCTCGCGAAAGCCGCCTACGGGTTGCCTTCGGAAGAGAAGTTTCATGTACCGGAGGGTGTTCGGGAGCACTTCGATGCGAATTTGGGCGTTCGTGGGGCTGATGCGTATAAAAACTGGGATGCGATCTGGTCAGACTACCAAGGTAAGAATCCCGAAAAAGCCGCCGAGTTGAAGGATTTATTCTCCGGCAGGCTCCCTGAGGGTTGGGATGCTGATATTCCGATTTTTGAGGCCAGTGAGAAGGGCGATGCCACTCGGAACAGCAGCGGCAAGGTTCTCAATGCGATTGCAAATCGGGTTCCCTTTATGATGGGTGGCTCCGCCGATTTGGCTCCTAGTAACAAGTCGAACCTTACATTTGAGGGCGCTGGGGATTTTCTGCCAGGTGATTTTGCTGGCAGGAATTTGCACTTCGGTATTCGTGAGCATGCAATGGCGGGGATCGTCAATGGCATGTCACTGTCAGGTTTGAGATCCTATGCGGCAACCTTCTTTGTTTTCACAGATTACATGCGCGGTGGCATGAGGCTTTCGGCAATCATGCACCAGCCTGTCATCTATATCCTGACGCATGATTCGATCGGTGTTGGGGAAGACGGGCCGACTCACCAACCTATCGAACACTTGACAGCTTGTCGGGCAATTCCGGGGCTTTATGTTTTCCGGCCGGGTGATGCCAATGAGGTTGCAGAGTGCTATCGGACAGCCATGCAGATCGATAACGCTCCATCGGCCTTTATTCTGTCTCGACAAAATATGGAGACACTGGATCGAACGCAAACCGCACCTGCCGATGGATGTTCCAAAGGTGCTTACGTGGTAATGGATTGTGAGGGAACTCCAGACGTCATATTGATGGGTAGCGGCAGTGAACTCGGTCTCTGTGTGGATGCGGCTCGATCGCTCGTATCAGAGGGGAAGAATGTTCGTGTGGTCAGCATGCCATGTATGGAGCTTTTTGCCTCGCAGAGTGCGGAGTATCAGGAAGAAGTGCTGCCGTCTGCGGTTTCTCAACGAGTTGCAGTCGAAGCTGGATTGCAAATGAGCTGGGATCGTTGGATTGGTCTGCAAGGTAAGTTCGTAGGAATGAACAGCTATGGTGCCAGCGGGCCATACGCTGAAGTGTATAAACATTTCGGGATCACCGTGGATGCTGTGATTTCAGCGGCGAAGAGTTTCTAGGGAACGGCGTTTTTTCAAAAACTTGGCGAGGTACGCTGGCTTCGCCATGAACCGATCCGGAGATCTCCAGTGCTAGAAACTGCGGTTAATGCTGAAGTCAGCGATGGCGCTCAAGCAATCCCTGGCCTCCCCTGCTGGTAGTTGCTCCAGTGCCTGAGTAGCGTCTGCGTGGTATCGTCTGGCCGTGGATTGGGTGTACTCGCAGGCATCCGATTCATTCAGCAGCGGCATGATCCTCGTGAATCGATCTTCGGGCTTGCCTCGCAGAATGGTTTCGATCACTACGCGCTCTCGATCGCTCGCCGTCTGAAGCAGTCGTAGAATCGGAAGCGTGATTTTTCCTTGTTGCAGGTCAGTTCCAAGAGTTTTTCCGACGACGCGGTCATTGCCCCAAAGGTCGAGGTAATCGTCAGCAATTTGAAAAGCGATTCCGAGTGAATTGCCGAACTCTGCAGCGGCTTGGATTTCGGTAGCTGTACCGCCGGAAAAAAGAGCACCAAGTTCGCAGGCAACTCGGCATAGTTCTCCGGTCTTGGCTTGCAAAATAGCGATATACGTGTCCTCGCTAATTTCAAGCTGATCTCGATGCATGACTTGCCGAAGCTCGCCTTCGCAGACACGCCGAGCCGCTTCACCCACTTTCCCGCATGCGGTCGTCGACGATGTGGTTGCAGCTAAGCGGTAGGCTTGAGAAAAGAGGTAATCGCCCAGCAGAATGCTAGTGTGGTTATTCCATTTCGCGTTGATCGTCGATACATGCCTCCGAGACTCCGCTTCGTCTAAGACGTCGTCATGGATCAACGTCGCCGTGTGAACCATCTCGATCACCGAAGCGGTCGTTAGGTGGTCTGTCGTCAGGCTCCCTGCGGTCCGCCCAATAAGCAATAACATTGCCGGTCTTAGACGTTTACCACCCAACTGTGTTCCGTGCTTCAGCAGGGGTTGGAGTTCTTCGTATCGCGAGGAAAGTTCCGCAGTCAGCTGCGACTCAACTTGGTCGAGTTCAGTCTTGATCGGGCGATAAAGGGATGCAATTTGCTCGCACGGCGGATTCCCATAGGCCTCGGTGAGAGTGCTCCGAAGAGCCGGGGAACCATTCTTTCTAGCGTTGACCTGATCCCTAGGGAATTGTTCCGATCTGTTTTCGCTATCGGCAGTCAGAGAAGTGACATTCATGGCTGGCAGTGGTGAGTTTAAAACCGTCAAGTATCACAGGAGGTACTCGAAAAGTACTCCGCTTCGTAGCCCGTAATACCGCACAAATCCTAACCCCATTAACTGTTCGTCCTCGCGGGCCGGCAAAAGTCGCCGGTTTTGCCCCCTGATTTTTTGACAAGGTGTATGTTTTCCACCTGAGCAGTTCGATCATTGGATTTGATCATGTCGTAAATGGTTAAGCATGCAACGCTCGCGGCTGTCATTGCCTCCATCTCCACACCGGTTTTTGCTGACGTCTGAACCTCCACCTCACAAATTAAGCGGGAGTCACTCTCTTCCTCTCCGGGCACGGGCCATGCAAAGTCCACTGATACCGCTTCAATTGGGATCGCGTGGCAGAGTGGGATGATTTGCGAGGTGCATTTCGTAGCCTGGATGGCGGCGATTCTAGCAACGCTGAGAACGTCGCCTTTCGCAACGCCACCGCTACGAATGGTCTCTGCAGTTTTGTGATTCATGATCATTTCAGCTCGCGCGGTCGCTCGACGAACTGTGGTTTCTTTGGCAGAAACATCGACCATGTGTGCGTTGCCATGGCGGTCGAAATGATTGGATTGGTGGTTCAACGTTTTAGCGTCGTATACGGGTACATGATGGTGACTCGACGGAAGGTCCGGTTTTAATCGAAAGCAGGCCGGCACATAAGTGGGCCGACCGGATACGCGCGAGAGTCTTATTGTAACCTGTCCACAGCGATTCGAAGTGATCGTGAGGCCCGATTGGGGGCTGGCCTTGGTTTGTGACGAGGTCCGTTTAACGAGCCATTAATCCGCGGAGAGCGCTGACCGAGTCGACCATTGAGAGGCAATAAAAAAAGGCGTCTTCCATCTGCGGGGATGGAAAACGCCTTTTTGCGAGGTCGTTCCGCGAGAACCAAGAGTCACCGACGGCGGTGACTCAGGGAACTCAGACGAGTTCTTTACGTGACCCGACAAGCGTGCGAAGACGCTCAGCGAGAAGGTGAGCATCGAAAGGTTTCTTGAACGTTTCGTTGATGCTACTGCGATCGAAGCTCATCGGCTGACCATCGTCTGGAAGCAGAGCGATGAGGACGATGTCGGTGAAGTCGATATTCTTTCGCAGGTTTTGGCAGATCTGAACCGCTTCGATCTTTCCGATCGAGAAGTCAACGATGATGCAATCAGGGTTGAAGCTCTCTGCTTGAATCCCAGCCTCGAAACCGCTAGCTGCAACAGCAACTTTGAACGCTTTTTCTGGTGGTAATTCTCGCTTGAGATTCTCGATTAAAACTTGATCCTGAGCGACGATCAGGCACTTTGCCATTGCTTCGTCTTCAAGATCTCCCAATGGCATACCGTGCTCCTTGAGAAACTTGATCAAGTATTCTCGTGGAATGCGACGGTCCTGTGATCCAGGAATGCGATAGCCTTTCAAACGCCCCGAGTCGAACCATTTGGAAACGGTTCGGGGTGCTACTTTACAGATCTTGGCGACCTGTCCAGTTGTGAAGACCTTCATGCTAGGTTCTCCATAACGCCTCGTTAATTTTCCCTCGAACAATGGTGCGTCGGTATCCATTGTCCTCGCAGCCCTTCATCGCAAAATGGTTTAGCAAGCGGACGGTCCTGATCGGCCACTTTCCGAACACTGCGGTGGGTCGCGGTGTCAGAAACAAGTGCTGTGCATTTAAACGTTGGGTCGGGGCTACCCGGTTTGCATCTTGCGACGCTCGCCCTGCGGGATCCTCGCGGTTTTGGTTGTCAAAAAGTTGTTTTGCGATCACGGGTGACCGTAATCAAACCACCGAGTGGTGGTGTCGGGGAAAAGCCGTGGATACACGACGACCAATGCCCAATCTTCCCTGTGTTGCCAGTCATGCGACTGGAACGAGGAAGCTTCGGCTATGCTCGCCGGTCTGCTCTGTTTACGTCACCGTCTAGCAATCAAATGCTAGAGGCGTCGAACAGAGCATTCCCCAGATTCCCCCCGGGGTGGATTTGTCGTTCGTGGCCGCCTTAACCCGAGGGGCGAGCGGACTCGGAACCGACTCTCGAGCTAAAATGCTTGAGAGTTACTCATCCGAAACTTATTGTCGAGAAAAACCGGCCCAACTCTTTAGTGCGTTTGATTGCGAATAAGCAGTATCAGCCGTTTCTTCGCGCTCGGTGGTGTTACCGGAACCGAATCCATTATCCGGATTCGCCCTGAATTGCCGTGTTTTATGAACTTTTCGAAAATCGCGGTGCCATGCACAGCAGGTCAAACGCCGGAGAAGTTCGTCAAAAGTTTTTTTTCCGGGTGTCTGTTCGAAGCATTTTCTAGTGTCAAAATAGATGCTTCACGACGGTTAAGAGGGGCTACCGCAGGGTGTCATAGCACTTTTGGCTCGGTATTCTGGTCACGACGAGTCCCTCTGTCGCCGTAACTCGGGGTTTTTGCGATTCACTATCAAGCCCCAAGCCGTTAGGTTTTCACCGTAAAGTTTCCTGAGAGAGAGGAATTTGACTCATGGATGATGCTGGCTTCCGATTCTTCCAAGCTGCGATTGAGACACCAAGCCCATCGGGATATGAGCAGCAGATTCAAGCTCTCGTCGCCGACTACCTCAAGGGGCACGCTGCATCCTCTCGAGTCGATGTGCACGGCAACCTGATTGCCTCAGCTGGCGATCCCGAGGGGCCCCGACTGATGTTCGCTGGACACTGTGACCAGATTGGCATGCTCGTTTCCCACATTGACGATCGTGGTTTTGTGTACGCACAAACAATCGGAGGATGGGATCCACAACAACTCATTGGCCAATCGATGACCATCTGGACCCAAGGTGGGCCTCTGGCAGCAGCAATCAGTCGAAAGCCGATTCATCTTTTAACCAACGAGGAGCGGTCGAAGGTTGTGCGTTTGGACGAGTTGTGGCTCGACGTCGGCGCATGTGATGGTGATGAAGCGAAGGAACGGGTCAGGATTGGAGACCCGGTTACCTTGGATCTAAGGTGCCGCAGATTATTGGGGAATTTGATCTCAGGACCCGGCATGGACAACAAGTCGGGTCTTTGGACCGTTGTTGAAGCACTGCGTCGTGCAGTCGCCTCACCCTTGAGTTGCCATCTTCATAGCGTTTCGACCGTTCAGGAGGAGATTGGACTGCGCGGCGCCAAGACCGCGGCGGGCAGTATCGACCCGCATGTTGCGATCGCGGTTGATGTCACGCATGCGTCGGATTGCCCCACGATCAGTAAGCAGACGCAGGGTGATTTGGCGGTCGGCGGCGGTCCCGTGATATTCCGCGGGCCAAATATCAATCCGGTGGTCTCTGACCGGCTCATCCGGCTGGCAGAGGATCACCAGCTCCCGTATCAACTCGCTGCGATTGGACGGGCAACCCCGAATGACGCCAATGTCATGCAGGTACATGGTGGGGGCGTCGCAACAGGTCTTGTTGCAATTCCCAATCGGTACATGCACTCCGCGGTTGAGGTTATTTCCACGGAGGATGTCGATGTTGCCGCAGAGTTGCTCGCTAAGTTTGCTCAGTCGCTCTCCAGCTCAGATGATTTCACACCTCGTTAAAACACCCACACTCAATTGGTGATTGTTCAAAATCCTGTAATCTGGGAGGAGCGGCGGTTCGACGCGTAGCGGCATGAAGATTGGTGTGTTTCGTGGCGAGCTTCGAGTGGATACATTGCCATTGAATCATTCGGTGGGTTTACTGGCTCAGAACCCTGCAGGCTGGCTGTTGATCCGTTAGCAAGTCGGGCTTAGTGAAGCGTGCGGCTTTTTACGTTTGGCTTATTCATGTCTAGATGATTTGCTTCCAGCACATTCCCGATCGAATCCTCCGTTTTTGTTACCAGAGTTTGAAATGGCCAATTTAAACAACGATAAAAAGGCTAACGAAGCGAAGAAGGATTCCGGTGTTGACGCTGGGGCAACCGTTTTTCCTCATGAGTCGGTTGGATCGAACGCACTCTATAAAACGCTCGTAGATAGTTTGCCGCTGAGCGTTCTGATCAAAGACAAACAGGGCAAGCGGCTCTTTGCTAACGCTTCCTACCTCAAGTGGCGAGGGGTTGAGCTTGAAGCCGTGGTGGGAAAAGTTGACTCTGATCTTTTCCCTCCTCATATTGCAAAGCAATATTCAGCGGATGATCAACAAGTGCTTCGGGAGGGCAAGGCGTTACACAATGTTGAGCTAACTCGAAACAAGAGTGGTGAGGAGTGTTGGATTGAACGAGTGAAAAGCCCTATCGTTGACAGGAGTGGGAGCATCATTGGTCTGCAGGTGATGTTCTGGGATGTGACGGATAGAATTCGAGCGGAGGAGCATCTGCAGAACGAGAGGCATCTTTTAAACCATTTGCTCGTTCATATTCCGGATAGCATCTACTTTAAAGACCGAGAAAGTCGCTTCCTTCGTATCAGTGAGGCGATGGCTCGCAAGTTTGGTTTAGTCGATGCCTCGGCTGCAGAAGGAAAGACAGACGCCGATATTTTTAGTAGTGAGCACGCGAAGGACGCCCGCGCTGATGAAATTGATGTGATGGAAACGAAGCAGCCGTTATTGAATCGACTTGAGAGGGAGACTTGGCATGATCGATCCGATACTTGGTGCCGATCGACAAAGATGCCTCTTCTCAATCATCAGGGTGAGGTGGTGGGTACATTTGGTATCTCTCGTGATGTCACTGACATCATCAAGTATGAGGAAGAACTTAAATCCGCGCGCGTAGCGGCAGACGATGCAAATCAGGCCAAAAGTGAGTTTTTGGCAAATATGAGTCACGAGATACGGACTCCCATGAATGCGATCATTGGAATGTCCGAGCTTCTCTCCATGACAACGCTGAATCCTGAACAAGATGAGTATTTGGATATTCTTAAAGATTCCGCTGATTCGCTATTGGGTTTATTGAATGATATTTTGGACTTCTCCAAGATCGAGGCGCGTCGGTTGGAACTTGAAAATATTCCGTTTGCAATTCGAGATATCGTTGAAAAAGCGGTAAGAACACTTGCCGTAAGAGCTGCAGAAAAAGAGCTTGAACTTCTTTGTTATATCTCACCGCGGGTTCCTGAGTTTATCGTCGGTGATCCCGGTAGATTACGTCAGATCCTCCTTAACCTTGTCGGTAATGCGATTAAATTTACCGAGCGAGGTAACGTGGTTGTTGAGATCGTACTGGCATCGGAGGCGGGTGGTGGTTCTGAACAGCATGCAGCGGATCGATCATCTGGTAACGCCGATACTGCCCGCTCTGGTGTTCAAAAAGACAGCCTTTCCCAAAACGGAGATGACGCACTTGATCGTCATCTTCGCGGACCAATCGAAGACGCTTCCGCGTCGGGTGATATTTCGATCACCTTTCGAGTGACTGACACAGGGAGTGGAATCCCATCAGAAAAACTAGAGGCAATCCTTGACGCGTTCACGCAGGCTGATGCGTCCACGACCCGCCAATTTGGAGGGACGGGGCTTGGTCTAGCAATTTCAGGTCAACTTGTTGATCTCATGGGAGGTCAACTCTCCGTTCGCAGTGAAGTTGCAAGTGGTAGTGAATTTTATTTCACGATCAGCGTGGGGCAAGATGAGTCAAAGCGACTCGAGCATGCCGAGCGACCCAACCCCATGATGGACGTTCGTGTTCTAGTGATCGATGATCACCCGACCAACCGCCAGATTCTTGACGAATTGCTTCATCGATGGGGCGCCTCGGTGGAGCTCGTTGCGAGCGGTGCAGAGGGACTTCAGTTGATTGATAAAGCAGCGTCGGCCGGTTGTCCATTTGATTTGGTTTTGTTGGATTACATGATGCCAGGAATGGATGGCCTGCAGGTAGCGGAGAGACTAAAAGAATGCACCGGTGGTGATTTATTAAAGGTCATCCTGTTTTCTTCAGCGCATCAGCAACTTCGGCAACGGGATCTGAGACAGCTTGGAATATCGCGGAGTGTGACCAAGCCGATTGTTCAATCAGAGTTTCTTGAGGTGCTGCTACAGGTGCTGAGAGAGCCAGCCGCTCAGCGGGATGGCGATGCCAATCAGCAATCAATAGGAGCTTTAACCGTGTTGGTGGCTGAAGATGGATATGCTAATCAACAGGTGGCGTTGGGAATGCTTCGCGCTGCAGGTCATCAACCTGTGCTTGCTCGGGACGGAGATGAAGCGGTCGAGCGATGGCGTCAGGGGGGAATCGATGTCATCCTGATGGATATGCATATGCCAAAACTTGACGGCATTCAGGCATCCAAGCAGATTCGGGCAGAGGAAGCTGCAACGAATAGACGGGTGCCGATTATTGCATTGACCGCAGCCGCCTTTGATGAGGATCGCGTCGCCTGTGATGATGCAGGAATGGATTCGCACCTCTCCAAACCGATTAATCCTCGAGAGCTTCAGGCAATTCTGAATCGAGTGATGATGGAACCACCGCTCGCAGCGGGGCAGACGCAAGGAGCAGAATGTTCACCAGATGCCTCCCAATCGGAGACATCTGGTGAGTCGCCAAGACGGCGCGGTAAAAGTCACGAAGTGGAGTTGACGGGTGATCCGTTCGATGGAGAGCAACGCGCTGAATTCTCTCATGCACCAACGGAGGGTGAATCACTGCAGAGTCAAAGTGGTTGGGACGAGCGAACTCAAAAAGCAATGAATCTCGACGCAGCCATTCGTCGCTTACCTGGCGGTATTCCTGCGTTGCAGCAACTTGCTGAGGTCTTCATCCCCGAGTGTGAGTCACTCACGGAAAAGATTATCGCTGCCGAGAGTGAAGGGGATTTCTCGTCGGTGACGCGATATTCACACACAATCAAAGGCTCTGCCGACCTATTTGAGGCGACTCCATTAAGACAGGCTGCAATGTCTGTGGAGCGTTCAGCCATCGAAAACGATCGAGATCGACTTTCATTTGAAATCCCAAGGCTTCGCTATGAGTCACAGCGTTTGATTGCTGAACTAAAAGCTCTGGGAAGTTCGAAACACTCGGGGAAGTAATGGATCCGCTGGATGGAGGATACCGAAAAGGCACTTCTTGTTCGCTTTAGTACCGACGAACTCGGGTGATCAGTATGGTTCCGATGAGGGCGAGAACCACGTTGCCAAGCCAAACGCCGTAAGGGGGAACCAAACCATCCTTGGCTTGCTCAAGTCCGAAGATAAAGAGCGGATAGTAAACGATCAATGTGGGGATAAAACAGAGCCCAAAGGTGGACCAGTAGTCACTTGTTTTTGTCAGCATTGCGAGCGGTGCACCGACGAATACAAAAAAGAAGCAGCTAAAACCCCAAGCCCATCTTCGCCAAGGCTCAGTCTGTAATCGAATTAGCCGCTTGCGACTCTTATAGAGATGTGATTCCATCTGGTTTCCCCCCACACCCATGATATTCTCATTGCGTGAGGTGAGAATCGAGAATCCTGTGTGTGCGGCAAGCTGACCTACGATTGCATGATTGCGACTGTCCTGGCGCAAACGTTCGCCGCTGAGTAGGCTCATCGGCAATTCACTCGGACTTTTGCTGCTAAGATCTCGCGGTGACGTATTTTTGGATAAGGGAATTTTGAATTCCGTCTCACCCGGCACAATGCTTTGGAACAGGCTGCCACCTTCGACTTGACTGTCAACCACTCGCAATAAGAGCGTTTCCGTTTCGGGATCGAGCGTCAGTTCTCCCTCCTTGGCCGTCAATTTCATCGGACCTTTCGAACCGGTGTTATGGACCGTGACAGTCGGTCGAACGAGTGTTCGTCCTTTGACCTCGCGCACGTGAATGGAGAATCCTTGTTCCGAGGTATAGGTCTGTTCGCTTCGTAGAACTCGGTATGCGATATCCTCGATGGACATCAAGACAACCCGATTCACCCCTGGTCGTCCCCATGACACTGCTAGGTCGGAAACAACGACTGCGATTGGGCTCAGTATTCCGGCAAAGAAAAGAGCCGGTTTAAGCAGGCGAAGCGGAGAGATTCCCGAGGCTTTGACGGTAGCGATTTCGCCTTGAGCTGCCATGCGGCCGTAGACGCAGCATACGGAAAACAATGCAGTTGCTGGGAAAGCAAACTGTAAAGAGATGGGCAGAATGAAAGGAAGTAATTGGACAACCGCTGACGGTCCCAGTCCACGACGTAGTAGTTCTCGTCCGACGCCAATTAGAAGTATCAATAGCGTCAGAATAATGAGCGACACAATGAAAATCTTGAAGATTTCAATGACAACGTATCGCGTCAAACGGCTGGGCATGGAGCGGATGTCGTGTGGAGGTATTCGTGGTTGGCCGAGGAGCCGAACGGTCGACGTTTCGCTTTGCAATAGGCCTTGATTGGCCGGTGGCACAAAGCTTGTTATCAGCGGGTTTTTGTTCGAGGTTTTTTCACCGAGATTGAAGATCCGCCAGCCACGAAATTGGGCTTCGAAATCCTCGATGATCCCGAGATATGCAATATGTAGCAAAATACCGGTTAAAACGGGTAGACGAGTCTTGGTGTTCTTCTGAGTTCATTATCGTTTTCACTCGGTTTTTGCGCCATAGCTGGTCCTTTTGGTACTCGCTTGACACTGTTAAACTCCTGTTTTCGATTTCACGATGCTTTTCGAGGCCTGTCATGACCCACCGTAAGGGTTCCGAATTTGCTGGATTGTCGGTAGCTATCATCACTCCGTTCTGCGACGGGGCTGTTGACTATGCTCGTCTTCGCGAGCAAGTGGAGTTTCAGGTTGCCGCAGGAACCAAGTGTATTGTTCCGGTTGGCACGACTGGCGAATCGCCCACTCTCTCGCATGCTGAACACGATCGTGTGATCACGGAGGTGATTCAATGTGTTGCAGGTCGTGCCAAAGTGATGGCTGGAACGGGTAGCAATAGTACGGCGGAAGCGTTGCGGCTGACGAAGCGAGCCGCTTCCGAGGGGGCAGACGCGACGTTGCAAGTCGCTCCGTACTACAACAAGCCGACTCAAGAGGGTTTTTATCAGCATTTCAAAGCGGTTGCGGAGGATGTTGATATACCTGTCTGCGTCTATAACATTCCAGGACGCACAGGAAAAGAAATCGAGGTCGAGACGATTCAACGTCTCTCCGAGATTGCTGGTATCACGATGGTCAAGGAAGCGACGGGGAAGTTGGACCAATGCTCGGCGATCACCGGGACCACGGATTTGACGGTCTTGAGCGGAGATGATTCTCTGACACTACCAATGATGAGCGTGGGAGCCGAGGGAGTGATCTCTGTGGTAGGTAATTTGGTTCCTGGACCGATGATTGAATTAGTTCGTGCGGCGCTTGACGGCGATTTCTCTACTGCAAGGCAACTGCATCATCGATTGTTTGGGCTCTGCTCAAGCATGCTAGGGCTTTCTACCAATCCAATTCCCATCAAGGCTGCCATGCAGATGGTCGGTCGTGACACCGGTGAGATGCGACTGCCAATGGTTCCGTTGGAGGCGAAGCAATTCGAACAACTACGTGAGTCACTTTTGGCATTTGGGCTTGCCTCTGCGACTGCCTAGCATTCGGCTCCGTCAACGCGATCTTGCCCACAAGCGTGGGAATTGTCGGTCATCCGCGAGATGTATTGGTGCTAATTGCACGGTAGCGGTTTTGGCAGATAGTTTCTGAGGTAGGTATGGCTCTGAACAAGCGAGAGGGTTCGGTCCTCGGATGAGTTTTCATACGCACGATCCTCTACCTCGACGCAAACCGGACCCTGATACCCCGTATCCGATAGGGTTGAAAAGAAGCGGCCCCAATCCACATCGCCGAGACCGGGCAATTTGGGAGTGTGGTATTCATTGGGGTGGGCGAGGATACCAACTTGGTTCAACTGATTTCGATCAACTCGTACGTCTTTCGCATGCACATGAAATAGCTTGTCCGCAAAGTTTTGCATCGGATTTAAATAATCCATCTGCTGAAAGATCATGTGTGAGGGGTCATAATTAAGCCCAAAGTGATCGCTGGGAATGTCATTAAACATTCTCTCCCAAACCCGTGGGCTGACAGCAAGGTTTTTGCCGCCGGGCCATTCATCAGCTGTGAAAAGCATTGGGCAATTCTCAATGCCTACTTTGACGCCGCAATCTTCCGCGTGGCGAATGATGGGTACCCATGTTTCCATGAAACGGGGCCAGTTGTCATCGAGGCTCTTGGTCCAATCGCGTCCTACAAAGGTGTTCATGCGTTGCAGTCCCATCATCGAGGTGGCTGTGATGACGGATTTAATATGATCCACTGCCGTTTCAGCTTCTTCTTGATCCGGAGCAAGTGGATTCGGGTAATAGCCCAAGCCACTGATCTTTACTTGATAGCGATCTTGGAGCTCCGAAAGCCTCTGGATCTCGCTTGCGTTGAGTTCGGTCACATCAATGTGCGTGATACCGGCGTACCGTCGTGTCGATTTTCCTGGAGGCCAGCACATGACTTCTACACAGTCATACCCGATTTGGGAAGCAAGCTTAAAGACTTCCTCTAGGTTGTGTTCGGGTAGTATCGCACTCACAAATCCCAGTGACATCATGGTTTTATTCCCTGCGTTCAGGCTCTCTAGTTAGGTTGATGAAGCGTTGGGTAATCGCTCTACCTTCGAGTGATCTAGTGAATGGCATCGTTGGGTGACGATATTCGAACTCATGCTTGGGCCCAATTTTAACAAATTCGATACCCTTAATCTGCTTGGTTCGACTGCCTTTCTTTGGAGATGCTGCGTTTCTTTTGGGGGAGAATGTTCACTGAGTCATCTCAGGACACGCGTTGAGCAAATGAAGACATCGCCAAAGATTTTGGTCAGTGCTGCGGACCCTCGGTCTGTTTGGATTAGCAAAGGACCTGAATAAGGAGAGGATGCAGTGCCTTGCATCATCTAGCTAGGATTTTGCTTTGAGACGCGCAATATCACCGGATACAGATTCTTGTTGGCCGCGCAGTTCCTCGAGGGTTTGACGCTCGCGCTGTACAACCTCTTCTGGAGCTCGCGAAACAAAATTCTCGTTGCCTAGCTTCGCCTCTTTGCCCGAGATCTGTTTGGTGATCTGAATGAGTAGTTTGTCAAGCCGAGCGAGTTCCGCTTCGATATCGATAAACTTCTCCAAATCAACATGGACATCAATTTCCATGGATGGAATTGCGAGTGGTGCATCGGTCTCGAATGCTTGAGCGTCGGGACCCACTTCCATGACCTCGGCTTGTGCCAGGCTCATGAATGACTCATGCATTGGTTGCAGTAATCTCTTTGATGACTCCGAGCATCGAATCGCAACTGGCACCGTTTCTTTGGGCGCGATGTTTTGGCTTGCTCTGATGCGTCTGATCGCCCCAACGACTTCTTGGAATTCAGAGAATTGCCTCTCAATGGATTCGTCAAAATGGCTGAGGTCTGCATTTGGCCAAGGCGCGACCATTGCAAATCGTGAGGATTCGGTTTGCTTCTCGAGCCCGCGGGTGGGAGCTACTTGGTTGAGGTGTTCCCAAATGACTTCCGTGACAAACGGCATTGTCGGATGGAGCAGTCGAAGAAGCGTGTCCAGCCCGTGTGCCATGACCAGTTGGGTTTGCGAGCGTTTTTCTGGATCCGATAGCCTTGGTTTCGCAATTTCAAGATAGAAGCTGCAGAATTCATCCCAGGCGAAATCATAGAGGATTCGAGAGGTTTCAGCGTAGCGGTACTGCTTCAGGCCCACGGTGACTTCGTGAGTAACGGTCGCTAAGCGACTTAGCAGCCATCGGTCCTCAAGGGGCAGGGATTCAATCGTCAGTTTTTGCTCAGAGTAACCATCCAGATTCATCATGGCGAATCGAGCTGCATTCCAAAGTTTATTGACGAAGTTTCTTGCCGTTTCAAATCGCTCGCTAACAACCGATCCTTTGGGAAGAGATTTATCCGCTTCAGTTTCCGCCCACTGAGTCGAGAAAGACTCCTTGCAGCCAGGGCACTGTACGGTGGGCTGGGATCGGTTTTTCTTGGTCTGGTCGATGAGTTTTTCACAATGCGGACATTCATATTGAACCGGCATCCGCACGTCCTGCGTGTCGGTGGCAAGTCGCGCAAGTCCGAAGCGAAGAGCATCCGGCCCAAACTTGTCGATGACATCAATCGGGTCAACGCCGTTCCCTTTGCTCTTACTCATTGTCTCGCCTTGACCATCCAGAATTTTGGGATGGATGAAGACTTCTCGGAACGGAATCTCGCCGACATTGTTAAGTCCCATCAGCACCATCCTTGCCACCCAAAGAGTGATGATGTCTCTCGACGTGATTAATGTACTGGTAGGGTAAAAGTACTCCAGCTCTTCCGTTTTCTGTGGCCATCCCAGTGTGCTATGAGGCCACAATGCTGAAGAGAACCAAGTGTCAAGAACATCAGGGTCACGGCGGAGACCCAACGAATCCAGTTCCGCTTCTTTGGGATCTCCCTCCGTTCGCAGGCAGACAAAAATCCCTTGCGTTTCGTCGTCAAGTTCGTCAATTCGATAGCTCACGGAGTTCGGCGCAGATTGCACCATCTCCTCGAGCTGGCTTGCAAGTGCCTTGGCTTCCTCGGGTGTTAGCTGAGTCTTTGACCATACAGGAATTCGATGTCCCCACCATAACTGACGGCTTACTGGCCAGTCTCTTTTTTCGCTGAGCCAATCAAGGTATCCCTTGCGGTATCGTTCCGGGTATATGGCGACGCGATCGTCTGTTACCGCATCCATTGCCGATTGAGCTAATTCATCCATTGCAACGAACCACTGGTCCGCGAGGTAAGGCTCAATCGGTGTTTTGCTTCGGTCGCTTAAAGGCAACTCAATTTCTCGGTCTTCTACGTCACCGAGAAGTTCAGCTGCTTCCAGATCAGCCACTACTCTCTTTCTTGCCTCTGGTATCGTGCATCCTTCATAGACACCACCTTCTTGGTTAATGGTGCCGTCAGAGTTGAGAATGTTGATCATCGGCAGGTTCGCTCGTTTACCGACTTCATAATCATTTGGATCATGCGCGGGCGTGATTTTCACACAACCGCTACCCATCTCCGGCTTGGCCCATTGGTCGGTGATTAGCGGTATTTCCCGATTGCTAAGAGGTAGCCTCAGGCGACGGCCGTCCCGAGCCATGTCACGGAGTCGTTCGAGCGCTGGAAGCATCTGCTTTCGACGTTCAGCGAGTTTTTCCAATTGCTCGGTGATTTCGGTCCGTTCACCTTCACCCGCATCGCTAAGCCGATCTCGTAGTCCTTTCTCAATTGAATTGAGTGCTTTTTCAGGGTTTGGATGCACCGCAACTGCGGTATCACCAAGCATCGTCTCGGGACGCGTCGTCGCAATTTCGACGCGTTCCGGCTCACCAGGTTTTGGGTCGATGACGGGGTAGTACAGGTGCCAGAAATGACCTTTCTTTGTGACATTCTTTACTTCGTCGTTGCTAACGGCGGTTTGAAGGAATGTGTCCCAGTTGACTAATCGCTTGCCTCGGTAGATTTGTTTTTTGGCGAAGAGATCGAAAAAGGTTGCGCGAACCGCAGCGGCGCATTGATCGTCCAGTGTGAATCGAGTGCGTTCCCAATCGCAGCTGCATCCCATGCGTTTGAGTTGGCCGAGGATCCTAGTTTCATATTGAGCCTTCCAGTTCCAGATTCGATCGACCAATCCGTCTCTGCCGATATCGTGCCGTGAAAGGTTTTCTTGTTCTTTCAGTCGTCTTTCAACCACTGCTTGGGTCGCAATCCCTGCATGGTCCGTGCCCGGCATCCAGAGGGTTTCGTGACCCATCATGCGGTGCATGCGTACCACAATGTCCTGCAATGTATTGTTCAGTCCATGACCCAGATGCAGAGCGCCAGTGACATTGGGCGGTGGGATTACAACGCAAAAAGGTTCTCGCTCCTTGTTCACACTCGCATGGCCACACTGATTATCTTCCCAGATTCTAGAAATACGCGTGGCTTGTGAGGCATGATCAAAACGGTCTGGGAGTTGATTCATCGTGGTCTAAGGATCAGTGATGGTGTAGATGAATGATTTGAAATAGGTTTAGCAGTGCAGTGTGATCGCTATACGATAACTCTGACTGTTAACGATTGGCGGACTCATTAAGCTGTGTACTCATGCTTGAGGCGTCGCCTGTAACCAGTATCCGGTATTGTCCGGGATACTTGTGTTAGCCGCCAACGGGCATTTTTTCCTTGTGAAGTTTGTACTCGACAGCATCCACAAGAGCCATCCAGCTGGCTGCAATGATGTTTTCGCTCACGCCAATGGTGCCCCATGATTCGTTGTGGTCACCACTTTCAATATTAACGCGAATGGATGCCGCGGTGCCGGCCCCCGAGTCGACGACACGGACCTTGTAATCGAGAAGCCTCACTTCGGACAAACATGGATAGGTATCGGCGAGTGCCTTGCGAAGTGCCGCGTCCAATGCGTTGACGGGCCCGTTTCCCTCTGCCGCATCAAACCACAGCGTCTCTCCAACTCTTAGCTTGATGATTGCTTCGGCGAAGTCATGGTTTTGCGCGGCATCACGATCTCCAGCCACGACACGATACTTGATGGTCTCGAAATGCGACTGAAAGTTACCGGCGATGCGTTTTACCAAAAGATCGAATGAAGCTCCCGCGTTTTCAAATTGATATCCGCGGTTCTCGAGTGAGACGACCTCCGAGAGGATCTTATCCATGAGTTCACGGTCATCTTGCAAATTGTGCTTGGTTGCCAGTGCAACAATATTGCTACGACCCGAAAGTTCGCTGACCAGGATCCTGCGTTCATTGCCAACAAGTGCTGGATCAATATGTTCGTAGGTGTTGGCTGCCTTGTTGATTGCATGGACGTGCATTCCACCCTTATGAGCAAAAGCACTTTGACCCACGAAGGGTTGGCCATTCTGCCATTGCAGGTTTGCGGTCTCGTAGACGTAACGGCTAAGTTCGGTGAGCGGAGTTAGGGGGCGACCACCGAGCACTTGTAGGTTGCGCTTCTTGAGGCCAAGGTTAGCAATGACAGAGATGAGGTCTGCATTTCCGCATCTTTCACCGATGCCATTAATGGTTCCCTGCACTTGCTTCACACCAACATCCACCGCAGCCAGTGAGTTGGCGACCGCCATGGCTCCATCGTTATGGGTATGGATGCCAAACTCGACCTGCTGGTCCTTTAATGCTTCTTTGGCCGCACTCGTTATCTCAGCAATGCGTTCTGGTAATGTTCCACCATTGGTGTCGCATAGCACAAGCCATTTGGCTCCACCCGCTGCGGCTGCTCGAAGGGTTTCGATGGCATAGTCCGGGTTAGCGGTGTATCCATCAAAAAAATGCTCGGCGTCGTAGATCAACTCAGAATGACCACTGAGAAATTCTGCACTCTCACCAATCATGTCCACATTCTCTTGCAACGTCA
The DNA here is from genome assembly GCA_964225475.1 of Candidatus Nitrosopumilus sp. Taxonomy (GTDB): domain Bacteria; phylum Planctomycetota; class Planctomycetia; order Pirellulales; family Pirellulaceae; genus Rubripirellula. Next base: position 36,584 of record CAXQOB010000018.1, read on the forward strand.
CTCGCAAAACATCCGTTGCGTGATAGTCCCAAGTTTTTCCTACCAGCGTGATGCAGGGAGTTTGTGCGGCGACTAATGCTTTCATGCCGGGGTCGTCGCAGGCTTTCATTGACTTTCGGCGAGTCATTCCGAAAGCACATACCTTGGTTTGACCGAGATCCCTCTGACGAATTTGCTCAAAGAAAGCAACGTCCTTTTCGTTGGACAGTGGGTAACCACCCTCGATGAAGTCAATTCCGACCTCCGCGAGTCGGGAAGCGATGTTCAGCTTGTCTTGAAGGGAGAAGCTGACTCCCTCGCCCTGTGATCCATCACGCAGTGTTGTGTCGTAGATGAGAATCGGTTGCTTGGTCATCGGTTAATCGTGGTTTTGTGGGGTGAGCTTGACCAGCTCAGTGTCGATTGAGGAGGCCTAGAGATTCCCTCGATGTCTCAATCGTGTGTTTGGGGCAAGGTTCGTTCTTGTGATCAACATCAGCAGATTTCACCGCGATGCAAAGCTGTCTGCGGGTCCGAGCGAGGTTCAAATAAAAAACCCCACTACCGTCGCAGGTACTGGGGGCTTGAATCGCTAAGTACCTCACAAAATCTGTGTCGAACAAGAGCTTTGTTGAAGCAGAGTTGCTTGTGGCTCGATTCGGTTGGCAGACCACGCGAGCGATTTGGGCGTCCAGACAAAAAGGATCGCAGAATCCAGTTCGTGCCGCAATTTCGTTGCCTTTTCGCGTAGTGCCTAGGATGACGCGAAGCCCGCTTTTTGTCAATCGGAACCGTGTTTTGCGTGATTTGGATGCCTTCTTCGATCTCAAGTTTTCAAAGCTAGAAGCGATTGAGGTTTACCTATTGGGTGGAGATCGATCCTTCTGAACGTTACGACCCCTACAACCCAATTAGTTGAACGCGTGACGTGGTCTTTTCACAACGATTGATGTTTCGTTTTTGCAACGTGGCGTCTTTGTGCGTGGTAGGTTTCCCCGGGTCAAAGTTCAGTTGACCGGTACGTTTTAACAAACCGCGTTGGTTCCATCGAACCCTCGCAATGGATCGCCATGTCTGCATTAGTCACATCTCGTCGAATCCTAACTCCCCGCTCGCAGCGAGTGATGCTCCTGATTGCATCAGCCGTTGCGATGCTGGTCGTTGCAACCGGGTGTCGGCAGGTGCGTCTGCCGGCTATTGATTCTACCGGTTCGCGGCTGTTTGCACCCAGCCCGTATACCACAACGCTCACCGTCCCTGGGTTCGGTGACGAGAAATGCGGTGTGATTGATCATTTTAAAGATCACGTTTCGGGTTTGGGACTCGGGTCTCCATTTTCAAAATTACCAGAGCCTGCATTTCGGCAGCCTGATGCCCCTGTTCCGTGTCCGCCAGAGGGGGCTGGGATTTCTGAATCTGAGTCATCATTGGTATCAGTGAGCCTTGGTGACGCTTCCTGCCCTCAAGGGCCGCCTGCCGTAATCTATGGGAATCAAAGCTCCCACGAGTTTTGTAAGTTGCCTCGCCGTGGGAACCGCGGGAGTATCCTCCTGACACCGGGTAAGGTTGTCGCCCCTGTAGGTGGCGAGGTTGTCCTACTTTCAGGGATTTGCGGGACCGATGGCTACCTACAGATGGGTGAGAAGCTTGAGTGGATGTTAACACCTGACAGCGTTGGAACCTTTATCGAGGTCGGAGATGATTCCCCCGGAGTCTTGGGCCGCATGGTTAACGCGAAAGCACGTCCCAACAAGCAGGATCCAACTTACGCGATCGGTATGACCAGCACGAAGGAAACCCTGATCACGCGGGGTAATAGTGACACTCGCGATGACGTCCAACTGGAGAAGGGCCAGACCTGGATTACCCTGAGTAGTCCGAGTGAAGGGGTGAGTCACGTGACAGTGCTGGCGCCTGAGAGTGAATGTTGGGATCAACGCAAGGCGACCGCAACGATCTATTGGGTAGACGCTCGATGGCAGTTTCCAAGTCAACAGGTTTTACCCAAGGGTCAAGCAGCCAAGCTGTCAACTAAAGTGATGCGATCCGAGGGTGGGGCACCGGCGAGAGGTTGGAAGGTGCGGTACGAAATCTTGGAGCCCGGAATTGCAACTTTCGCAGGCACCGATGGTGCGGTCGTCACCGAAGCCGCTGTTGATGATTCAGGCGTCGCAGAGATCGAATTATTACCCACCTCTGGTACCAGTGGCGCAACGCCTATTTCCATACAAGTTATCCGTCCAGGTGGTTTAAGTGATAGTTTGCCGAGCGTTACACTCGGTCGAGGGGAAACGCTGGTTACTTGGAGTGCACCGCAATTGTCCCTGCGAGCAGGAGCTCCCAATGTTGCAACGTTTGATGCACCATTCGAGGTGATTGCGAATCTTGCGAATGCTGGGGATCAACCTGCTACCAACGTTCGAGTTGACGTGCAATTACCCCCGGGTACCCGAGTGGTTCGCAGTGACGCATTTGCCCGAGTCCTGCCCAATGCAGTGACATGGGACATCGGAGCGCTTCCCGCGCAACAGCAGTTGGATCTTTTCCTCCAGGTTTCAACTCAGGCTCCCGTGGATCTCGTGTTTCAAGCGCGAGCAGATGGCCTTTTGAGTGAAGATACAGTGAGGATCGATGTCTTTCAGCCATCGTTGTCGATGAAGATTGAACCGCAGTTGCAACGCGTCGAGTCGGGACAGCCGGTTACCTATAACATTGATGTAACCAATAGCGGTGACCGTCCGCTGACGAATCTAAAATTGTTGGCGTCTGGCGATGCCGGAATGATTCATGAGAGCGGGAATGCGGCAGTCTCTAACGAAAAAACAAATGGTCCACTACAGCCTGGTGAGACTTGGGGTGCTCAAGTTCAATTCATTCCGGTTCAAGCGGGCCAGCGGTGCTTGACGGTTGAAGCTACTGCTGACGGTGGGCAGAGACTCGCTGAGGAAAGTTGCGTCACAGTGATCAACCCGATACCCCGCGCCCCTGACCTGCAAGTAAGCTTGGTTGGGCCTGATAACGCGGTCATGGGAGAGGATGTTTTGCTTCGCGCCACGATTGTCAACAATGGTCCGGTCGTTGCGAATCAAGTTCGAGCGGTCATTGCCTATCCAGCGCAATTACAACTAAAACAGGCGACTCAGGGAGCTGATCAGTCACTTGTGCAACAGCGCCAGGTTGCTTGGAATCTACTGCAGCTAAAACCAGGGCAGCAGGTTGTGGTGGAGGGGGTTTTCCAAGCTGTCTTCCCAGTAAACCAAGTGGAGTCGGTCCTGCAGGTGAACGCTGATTTTGGAGATCCTGCCACCGCCAAGCAATTGATGACGATCAGGCCCACCGGTGCCGGCGCCAATGGTGATGGATCTGTCGGTACCGGGGCAAACCTAGGTAGCAGCAATCTCGGTAACGGTGTTGGGGCAGGTAGTATTGAAAGCAGCGGGGCAGATGCGAATCCAAATGCAGGACCTTCTTTGCCGCTGCAGGGAAATCCCACTCCTGCCGATTCATCATCGACAGGGAATGTGGTGCCGAACACACCTTCGCCTACAGGCAGCTCAACGGCACAAGAAAGTACATCCAGTACTCTGCAAGTAACCTTGTTTGGTCGCGACAATCCGGTTGCGGTTGGATCACCCATTCGATATCGATTGCGGATCGCTAACGACTCATCTGAGCGTGATGGGGATATAAAAATCCAATTTAAATTACCTGATGGCGTCAGGTTGGACCGTGTCAGTCGCTCCACGAATCCTGACGTCGGAGAATTTCAGATTGGTGCGGGTTCAGTCGCAACGGCGACGGTTCCATCCATTGAGCCGGGCGAGCGAGTCGATTACGAAATCGTTCTGATTGGTAACCAGCCGCAGACATTTGATCTGACCATCGGAGTCAGTAGTTACCGTGAGGAAAAGGGCGTTTCTCGCTCCGTTTCCACAACCGTAACCCCCTAAACGCCAGTCAACCTGTGGTTGATGCCGCTTCTACTTTTGGCTGTAACTTTCCAGTCGTTTCACGATGTCATCATGCCCAGCATTGCGAGCATGGTCGATCGCGGTTTCCTCATCAGTGTCTTTTTGCGATACCTTCGCCTTGTTGGCCAAGAGAATTTCAACGATTTCAGATTGGCCAAGACCAGCTGCCATCATCAGTGGTGTAAAGCCCTCTGTGCCGTCGGTTGCGTTTACGTTGGCCCCGGCTTTGATCAATGATGTCACGGTGGCGGAAAATGGACCGGTGCAGGCATGGATCAGTGGGGTCTTTTTTTCTCGATCGAGGCAATCGACTGTCGCGCCGTTTTGGATCAGGTAATTCACGATTTCCGTATGGCCATTATAGGCTGCCATGTGCAAAGCAGTCAGTTTTTGCGTCGGGTCCTCGCCGTTAACATCCATTCCAGACTCAGTCGCGGTTTTGACTTTCGAAAGATCGCCCTCGTAGGCCGCCAGCCGGAAGGCTTCGGCACTGATGTTTGGTCGTCGTGTGTTAGGATTGGGTGTTTGGGGCGATTGTTCGTTCAATCCATCGGTGCCCTGATCTGATGAGCCATCAATGCCTTGATCTGATGAGGAGGATTCAGGCGTTTGATCCGCTCGTTCATTTCCTTCCGAGTCACCCTCCACTGAATCAACTGGCTCGTTTGCACCCGCCTTTTGCGTCGACGGTGCTGTTTCTGAAGTAGTCGATGAGGACAAGTCCCGATTGCATCCTGTGAGCATGAACACGGTCAGAAGGGCGATTGCGAAAGAGCGTCGAAAGTGCATGTTGATCGATCGTTGTGGAAATGGTTTTGCGAATTGAAATGGTACGTGGGTGTGTAGCATGTTTATGAGAGCTATTTCAGCGTGTTGTGACGTGTCCGTCAAATTTGGTTGCTTGCATGCACCGTGGGTTGTTGCCGCAAATCTTACTTCGAGATGATGATCACTGCGTTGCCAAATTCAATCTTAACATCAGCCTGTTTCGCAATCATCTCTAGAAGTGAACGGAGCGTAACGTTCTGGCCCTCCAATGAGATGGTGGCTTTGCAGGCTTCGACCGCATTCGGCTTGATCACGCATTGGAGGTTCGCTGTCTTGGCCAGTTGACGAAACGCATTCTCTGCGGATGTCGACATTTGCTTGAGAGTAAACGTATCAGTTTCGATGTCGATTGAATCGCTGGTCTTCGAACGATCAATGAGCCATCGAGTGATTTGTTGATGTTGGTGAACTTCAGCCTCGACACGGAGCCCATCGGGCGACTTTCTCAAACGGATACCCGACGTAAGTTTTGGAAGTTCATTGGAAGCATCTTGTAGAGTTTTCGACTCTAGTAAGTACAGACGCGAGACTTTACCGGATTGATTTCCTTGATTATCGACCACTGCTCCATTGTCCGTCGTCCCTGCAATCGTGAATTGACCTTGGATCAGGATTTTAGCAACTGCCTGATCGATTTGGTTCCATTCGTTCTCAGGCCAGAGATCATGAGGTAGGTTGTGTAAAGGTGAGCTCTCGCGGCCCGTCACCTGAGCGAGTGCTTCGGAAGGCGTGGTCAGTTCATCCCAAGTCACATTGACCTTGCGTCCCATTTGGCTCACAGGCGTTGTTAAGATCTTTCCCGTCAGTTGCTCAATCCAAATCGGTCTACCAATGAGTACAACATTGCCAATTGGCATGACTTCACAGGATTGAGTTGCTGCAATTTGTTGAATTGCCGAGAAAACCGTTGGTCCCAACACGCCAATTTCGATGACCTTCGTTGGGTTGACGCCGCGGTCAATCCAGAGGTTGAGTTCGTTTGCTGTCGTAATGCGTTCAATGGCTTCGCGAAACGTCCGGCCGTCTAAAACCGAATTTGCAGCATTCGACAACTTCTTGATGAAAACACTTTTTTCAGAGAACGTGTCGACGGCACTCAGAGAGGTCGACTTTAGAGGTAAGCCAATAACCATCAACAGATACGCAGTGAACCTAAGCCAAGGGAACTGTTGTATGTCGATCATGCGGCCATCCCAAAAGGGGAATTACTCGGGTGGTTAGTGGCAGGGTGACAAAACTCGAAGACGTGAGTTGGTCGCTGTTGCAGAAGTTTACGGCTTGATTGGCGTCTTCTTGCGTCGAAGTGTTGTCTCGGCGTGGTGCCGGCTGCGATTATTCCCGTTACACGTTGTGACTGATCGGGAGTCCATTGAAAACACAGATTTGGAATCTCTCCGAGAATCGTACCATCGCGATTGTACAGCAGAGTGTCACGAGAAGCCTCTTTATCGATGTAAATTAATTGAATTGAGTGTTTCCCGCCTTCGGTGAATTGGGGACGGATCGAATAAGCCGATTTGGATTCTGCTGGGACCCATTGTGGGACCGCGATGACCGATCCATTTTAAAAGCTCCATCTTGAGAGCTGTTTTTTCCCAGCTCAAGACAAAGATGACGAGACGCGATATTTGCATCATCAGCGATATGATGAGTCAGTTTTAACGTTCACCTTGTATTCAAATCCTGTTTTAATAGGCTTATTGGATTGTGCGTTTTTCGGGTGCGGGGCCATTTGCTTTTGACCAACCCAAGAGGGATTCGATCGGTGAACGACGAGCTTTTTGTTGGAGGTCTCGCCAATTTGATGGCGGTTCTTTTTTTGCTTTTTGCAATCGGTCCATGGAGTCAGCCCTACCGGCTCCGTTCGACTGCTGCAATCACAGAGAAATACGGAAAGCCATTCGCAAGATTGTTTTGGCTAGCACTTGCTCTGGCTTTGGGGGGCGTGGGAATTGCGATCGTAGTTGGTTGGCGTCCGTCTTACACCAGTCCACAGGCAAGTCGTTTTGTTCAAGCGGTCACTCTAAGTTCCGCATCGTTTGGCCAGAAAAATCGCAAAGCCTTGTCTCTCGTCAATCCCCGATCTCTCGACCGTGTCATGGTAATTGGAGGCGGCGAAGAAACGCTCCGGTTCTCCGTTGCGACCGGGTGAGCTCACCAAGGGGTGTGGGCGCAAGTTGATTTTCTTTTTCACGCGGCAATTGCCGCAACGGTCGTAGATTTCAAACTTGTTTGATGACTGATTGTTCAGCCACCCTGATGGGATTCTTGGATTGCCCGGTTCATGAGATCGATCGCGGATTGGGTGTATCGCTCGTACTCCTGATAGAAATGATTCATCGATGCCTCGTCTGAAAAAAAGAACATTCGTTGATGAATCGGGTCTTTCATGCCCCACTCGCGTTTGCCAGGCACGATCCTGCGTTCTTCGAAGAAAACCACGGCATCAATTTCATTGAGCACAGGGGTGAATGGTTCTGGATCCGCTAGAAATTGGCTCCGTTTTTCCTCAGACGAGAAAAGATATAGCCTGCCAAGGTGGATGGCACTAATCGATGGGTCACCCTCGCTCCAACGATCCTCATTGATTACGGTCACAGGACAGTAGCCCTCCATTGCGAGGTCGGATGGTTGAGCGGTTGCAGGTTGAGCGGTTGCAGGCGAGGGTGGAGTTGGTTGTTTCTCCTCTGTTTCCGACATCAGATCACCAGCGGCATCCGTCGAATTGATGATGCTCGATGCTGGTGATGATTTCGGAGCGGGTTGCGTCATCGCAGAAGGTAGGGTCATGGTGTTTGCAAGTTCACCCTCGTCATCGTTGCTCAGGTTCATGGACGTTCCGTTTGCAGCTGAAGCCTCCACCGTCGCTTCCGTTTCAGTCACCGTTGACGTTTCAGCTGGTAATGACAGTACTTGCTCATCCGAGAGTGCGTTCACCGCTGTTGATGCCTCGGTATCGATCATTTGAGTTGATGCGGCAAAGACCGGGTTTTCTAACGTCGCGTACTCGGGCGGGGTAGGTTCAGAGGGGACGGTGTCCGCTGTTTCACTGATCGAGTTTGGAACACGGAGCGTCGCGTGGTTGACTGAGAGTGCGGGGGTCGCGTCCGGAGCACGGATGGTTGCGGTAGTCGTAGCAGCAGGCGTATTCTCGCTCTGCACTGCCTCTGGAGAGGTAGTTTTTTCAGGGTCTTCCTCGTCTGAGGTCGTCATCATTGACAGCTCTGCGTTTGAGAGCGCGTTCTGCAGCATTTCAACGTAGCGGCTGACATCTTGAGGACTAACGGAATGGGAAAGCGTTTTCCCGCTGGTGGTAACCACGACGTCCGAGGGGAACTTGTCCACAAGAAAAATCTTCGCCAATTTAGGATTGCTGTTAGCGTGAACTTTGACGGGGATGAACTCAGTGTGGACAGCTTCTTGAACGACTGGCGATTCAAAAGCGCCTTTTTCCAACTTTTCACACCACAAACAGTCGTCCGCGTAAAAATGCAGAAGAAGTGGTTTTCCCTCTTTGAAGGCAATCTTATGCGCGGTCTCAAGCTCGCTGTGCCACCTGATTTCCGCAAGCGAGGCGGTTGGTGCGAGTAGAATAGTTGCTAGCGTGATAACGCTTCGGCAAGTATGCATCGAATTGAATTCCCGTGTGATTTCGCTCTGTCAACGTTTCGGCGGAGCGATCAGAAATTGTGGGGTGGGCAGATTGGGGTAAAAACGAGGTGGTCGTTAATCATGTATTCGGCAGCTTTAGCTGGGTAACATGAGCCGAAAATACAGGTTGGGGGGACTTTAACGCCAGCGAGATTCATCTCAGTCCAGCCCAGAGAGGGTTTATCCGCTTGAGCTCACGGACTTGACAGCGGCTTCAAGTCGCTTATATTCGTAAGGGTCTGGCGGAGAAATGCGTCGATTTCCGGCGTTTATGTCTCTTCTCAGACGTCTCGATCTCGTCGTTCTCAGGCGATCAGCCCGCACCTTTTCCTTCATTTAGAGATTTGAGTGCGAGCATCGGTTTTCTCTGCATGCTGACTTCACGTATGGTTTTGCAAGCATTTGGGGATTTCAGAGCGTCCGTTTTTGATCGAGCCGACGAGCGTTTGCATTCTGCAGCGTTGCTGAAAGCACGGAGCGTACGTTTCAACTATTGATGCGGCAAATTGAAAGGGAGTTTTTCGTCCTCGAAGGTGTTACCACGAGTGGCGTCATTCAAGCAAAGCCCATTGAGAAAAGTCAATGACGAGGGCAGTCGATAAACGGGCTGCAATTTAGAGGAGCAGTTCTCCTCACCAACTTTAGTTCGAACAATCTGTTTGGCTGATGTTGACACCCCAGCGGTTTGTGAACCGCCGAACCAGAAAGTCTGGGGTTTGAGTTCCAGTTAGTTAACGCGGTAGTTCTTTTAATCTGGCTGAATTGAACAGAGATTCTTGAGACGGACTCGGCAACCCCAGGCCGCAAGGACCCTGAGTTGGCGAATCCGAGTATTGATTAACTGATTTGATTTGGTTCTCTGGATAACCCATGGCGAAAAAGAAACGGACGAATCGAGGTCGACATTCCTCTGGCTCGAACGGACCCGGATCCGGGTATGGTGGAGGAAACGGCAAGCCACGCGTCAGACGCCGCCGACGCGGCGGAAGCGGAGGCGGAGGCGGTAATGGTGGCAACGGCGGGTCGAACCATGACCGTGATGCAGATTTGCAGAGCGATGCACCACTGGAGGAAGGCGTCGGTATTTTGGAGTTGCATCCAAACGGATACGGTTTTCTTCGTAGTGTCGACAATAACTACTCCAGGGAGCGGACGGATCCGTTTGTTCCCGGGACCATGATCGAGCGTTTTGGCCTACGTCAGGGTGTTTGCATCAAAGCGATGGTTCAGGAGGCAAGACGACAGCAAGGTCCTCGTGTCAGGGAGATCCTTGATGTCGATGGTATCAAACCAGAGGACTATCCTGAGGTTAAGAGCTTCGATGTCTTGACGCCTGTCAATCCGGAGGATTGGCTCTATCTTGAGACAGAGAAAAAACCCCTGACCAATCGAGTGATTGACCTGTTGGCACCAATGGGCAAAGGGCAGCGTGCTTTAATTGTTGCTCCACCGCGTAGCGGCAAGACGGTCATGCTGCAGGACATCGCAAAGGGTATACATTTGAACCACCCTGACGTGAAATTGATGGTTCTGCTGATTGATGAACGGCCCGAGGAAGTCACCGACATGAAACGTAATGTTCAGGGCGGTGAAGTGATTGCCAGCAGCTTGGACATGGATGTAGAGAGTCACGTGCGTTTGAGCCAATTGGTGATCGACCGTGCAAAGCGTCTTGCCGAGAGTGGTCAAGATGTATTTCTCATGCTTGATTCGATCACTCGACTTGCGCGTGCGTTTAACAAATGGGTTGGGCGATCAGGTCGTGGCGGTGCAACGATGACCGGTGGACTCGATATCAAGGCAATGGACATCCCCAAGAAGCTTTTTGCGACAGCGAGAGCCTTTGCGGAGGGCGGTTCCCTGACGGTTGTTGGAACGGCTCTGGTCGACACGAATAGTCGAATGGACGAAGCCATCTTTCAGGAGTTCAAGGGAACCGGAAACATGGAGCTTGTTCTCGATCGTCGGTTAGCGGATCGACGTGTTTGGCCGTCGATTGATATTTCGCAGAGCGGAACTCGGCGCGAGGAACTCTTGCATGACGAGGAAACCTACGAAGCGGTGACCATGCTTCGTCGGACCCTGAGTAGCATGCATCCTTGTGACGCGATGGAGCAGTTGACCAAGCAATTGGGTAGATTTGACTCCAATAAGGAATTTATTGAGCTAATTAGCGGTGCAAAAGACGCTTTTTAATTAGCCGCTGTGAATTAGGGTTAGTCCTGTAAAATTCTGCTGAATTTCACGTGGTAGGACGCATTGCGTCATCACGTTTGGATCGCAAGAATACTAACCCGAGTTTGGAGGGTAAGCGAATTGGTGAGCGGCCTCACTGGAACTGAGGTACCCCGCAAGGGGCTGCGGGTTCGAGACCCGTGCCCTCCGCTCAGCTTGATTGGGTGTGTTGTCCTTGGGTGACTTCCACCCAAAGATCTTGATCACTGATCGTGATCACTTTTCTGGTCCCTGTAGTTGTCTTTGTATCGATGCTTTGCGTTGAACACTTCGCATGGCCGAGAAGGCAAATCTCTTCTCAGTGTGGTTTGCTGCCTCTCTGGTTTCTCCGGCTTGCAAGTCATTCTTTGGAATTTATTACGCCCCCCCCGTCAGTCGTAGTGTGAAAAAAAAGCTCGTAGTCTCACAACAAGGTAGTGACTTCGGCTTTTCACAAATGATTGCACTCAGGAAACGTTGTAAAAAAAAGCGAATCTGCTCTATTGTGGCGGCTCGAACTTGCTGATTTTTTCTTGTTTGACCATGACGAATGATGTCCGAAGACATACCAAAGCACGATGAGACGATCGAGGCGTTTATCCTCGAGGATCGATGGAGAATTGAAAAGGTTCTTGGCAAAGGGGCAATGGGTGAAGTAAGCCTGGCAACGGATACCAGGCTTGACCGCAAAGTTGCGGTCAAGAGGATGCTCGGATCGAACGTTGATAACCAGATTTCGGTTCAGCGTTTCTTGACTGAGGCAAAATCAATCGCCGCCTTGAACCATCCGAGTATTGTTCAAATTTATGATTATGGGCAGGCAGAAAGCGGTCCATATCTAATCATGGAATTTGTTGATGGTGGATGTCTGGATGATCGGTGCAATGGCAGTCCGATTGCCGCACCGGAGGCGATTTCCCTGACGCAACAATTGTGCTCTGCATTAGTCGCGGCGCACGAAGCCAACATCATCCACCGAGATATTAAACCGGCTAATGTTTTGTTAACCAGGGACGGAGTCCCTAAATTAACGGACTTCGGACTCGCAAAACCTGTCACGGCAGATACGTCGATGACAGTTGCTGGTTCCGTTCTGGGGACCCCAAAATACATGAGTCCTGAACAGGTTCGGGGGCGAGCAGCGGATCACCGGTCCGACATATTCAGTCTGGGAATTGTGTTCTATGAGATGCTGACCGGTAACGTCCCATTTACGGGTGGTTCGTTGGGTGACGTTTTTGACAAGATTCTTAACCAGCCAGTCGATTCGGTCGGGAATCGTGGAGTCGAGAATGCTGCTGCCATTGATGCGGTGTTGCAGAAATGTTTGGCGAAGAATCCGGATGAACGCTATGCGGATCCCTCGCAGTTTCTGAGTGATCTCCAGCAATTACAAGGACCAGCTGGTCCAGCTGGTCCAGCGCCCGCCGTGCCGGCAGCTCCGGTAGCTGCAACGTCCGCGTTTGATCAAACGATGGAGTCGGCAAGTGACGGCACATCGGTCCTTACTTTGGCTGATCGACTTTCCGATAGCGACGTGGTTATCCTCGCAACGGAGGTTGATGATCATCCGATCACGCCGGGCTCTGACGGTTGGGTCACAAAGTTTACAGAGCACATGCAAGTTCGGTTGCAGCAGCTTTCTGGTCAGAGTTTGAGGGTGTCGAAGTTGACGCAGATACCAGACAGTGAAGCTGGCTGGAAGGCGATGCTCCCTGCTTTGGAGAAGCTTGATGGTGTGATTTGTGTCGTGTCGCCTGCATTCTTGCAAAATGCGGCCGCACATGAGTTCCTTGAGCGGTTCTCAGCGCAGAGTGTCGGGACTGGCGGATTAGTGGTGGATTCCAGGAGTCGCCTGGTCAAGGTTGTGAAAACGCCCGTTGCGGAATCCGAGATGCCCGCCCAAGTGCGATCACGGCTGGGTGGGTTGATCAGCTTTAATTTCTTTGACGAGGACCCAGAGTCCAGTCGTGTTAGCGAGTATGACGAGCGGTTCGGAGCTGAAGCGAATCAGAAATACTTTTCTCGTGTCTACGATGTTTGCCAAGAACTCTGGCCCACAATCAAGCTACTGAAACAGCGGGCGGGTGAGTTGGTTCAGTCCGTAATAAGCGATGATGAATCCAAGACGATCTACATTGCACAGACCACGGCCGATCTTCGAGATGAGGCTGAGAAAATTCGGCGAGAACTGATTGGTCGTGGCCATAAAGTGCTGCCCTCGCAGCCTCTGTCGATGTTGGGAGACGAATTACTTCCTCAGGTCGCTGACTATTTGAATGAAAGCTCGCTATCGATTCATCCGGTTGGAAAGGCCTACGGCGTCGTGCCGGAGGGTGAAAGCGAGTCATTGATTGCAATCCAAAATCGGATTGCCGCACAGAAGGCGAAGCAAGGTGGTCTTGATCGAGTGGTTTGGATCCCGCCGGACGTGGAGATTAATGATCAACGGCAAAATGAATTTGTGCAGGCATTAAAAACGGTGCCCGATCTTTATGCAGGATCGGAGATCATCCAAGGACAGCTCTCCGGTTTGAAGGCTTTTGTTCTGGATCGTCTCGCTCCAAAGCCAGTAAAGACGATTGCGAAATCATCCGATTCGGAATCAGGTGAACAAGGTCCGCTAAGGGTCTACTTGATCTGCGATGAGCGTGATGAAAAAGAGGTTGAGTGCATAGACGATTTCTTCTTTGACCAAGGTTTCGAGGTATCGCTTCCTGCTTTTGGAGCCGAGGAGGAAGAAGCAGCGGAGATCCATCGAGAGAACATTGTCGATGCAGATGCCGTTTTGATTTATTACGGATCAGCACGCCACTCATGGGTGGATATTAAAGTCCGAAATCTAATGAAAGCTCGCGGGTACGGACGCACGAGCGATCTTTCCCTTCAGGCGGTATACGTTGCTCCGCCAATCGACCGACGAAAGGAGCGGTTCCGAAGTCATACCGCTCAGGTCATTCACGGTTCGGACCCCTTTTCCGGGGATGCATTAAAAGAATTCGTGGATGCCATCCAGGCCAGTCGCTAGTCCGTAAACACAATGATTGAAGAGTTGATCAACGAATCAACACCCAAAGATCAATGACTGAACCAAAACCCAACATTTTTAATCCGTTCCCAGGCTTGAGGCCGTTTAGCGAAGAAGAGGATTACCTCTTCTTTGGCCGTGAGCAGCAAGTTGCTGAACTTGTGACATTGCTGAGGAACCAAAGATTCATTGCGGTCACCGGAACATCAGGAAGCGGTAAGTCTTCTCTGGTTCGTGCAGGATTGTTGCCTGAATTGCAAGGCGGCATGATGAAGGAGGTTGGTTCTGATTGGGAGACGCTCGTTCTTCGTCCAGGCGGCGCGCCGCTGAAGCACCTTGCTGAATCAGTTGCGGAAGCTTCACTGGAGGACCCTGAGGATCCGAGGGTGATCGGTGAACTACTGGCGACCTTGAATCACAGTGGTCTGGGGCTGGTTGAGGCGATTCGGCAATCTGAAATTGAGCCGGACACGAACATTCTTATTTTGGTTGACCAATTTGAGGAGATTTTTAGGTTCCAACGCAGTGGCGCCGCGAATCAGGAGCAGGCGGTCAGTTTTGTAAATCTACTGCTTGAAGCTGGTGCACAACGTGAACTCCCGATTTTTATCATCATCACGATGCGGTCCGATTATTTAGGCGACTGCACGGAATTCCGCGGTCTTACTGAGGCGGTTAACGAGGGGGAATACCTGATCCCGAGATTGACGCGTGATCAGATCCGTTCCTGTATTGAGGGACCCATTCGAGTGGGCGGCGGTGAAATCTCCTTTGCCTTGGTTCAGGAGCTGCTTAATAGCTTGGGAAGCGAGCAGGACCAACTGCCTGTCCTTCAGCATGCCTTGATGCGATCCTTCGACTACTGGCAGGCGGAGGATTCAGAAAGTGAAGAGCTTGATCTTTCCCACTACCAGAGTGTTGGTGGTATGGAGACGGCTCTGTCCCGTCACGCCGATGAAGTTTTTGAAAAACTGAATGATGAACAGCAACTTGTTGCCAAGTCGGTGTTCAAGGCGATTACTGAACGAGGCGTCGATAATCGAGGCATTCGACGACCAACACGATTGGATTTACTCACTGAGATCGCTGATACCGATCTGAGTCAGGTGATTTCGATTGTGGAAGCGTTTCGCCACCCCGGCGTAACCTTTTTAATGCCACCTTCTGAGGTTCCGCTAAACCCCGAGACCGTCGTCGATATCTCGCATGAAAGTCTCATGCGAGTTTGGCTGAGGTTAAAAGACTGGGTTGATGATGAAGCTCAGTCCGCTCGTATCTATCGTCGGCTTACAGAAACCGCCGAACTTCATCAGCAAGGAAATGCGGGTCTATATCGTGATCCTGATTTACAGATAGCACTTTCGTGGCGGGATTCTGAGTCTCCGACCTCAAAGTGGGCAACTCGATACGCGCCAGGATTTGATCAGGCGATGACCTTCCTGCAAAGCAGCGAGGAGTCAGCGCTGGCAGCAGAGCGTGAGCGTGAGATCGCCCGGCAAAGGGAGCTTGAGCAGGCTCAAGCCTTAGCCGCTGCGGAGGCGGAGCGGGCGGAGAGCCAGCAGCGAGCTGCAAAACGTTTACGAATTCTTTCTACCGGCGTGGCGGGTGTTGCAGCAGTCGCTTTGATTGCGTTCCTCTTCGCGCTCAGCGCGCAGCGTGAATCGACTCGTCAGAGAGGGATCGCCGAACAGAACGCCGTGGTGGCTGAGAGTGCAAAAATCAATGCAGAGGAGAATGAGAAAAATGCATTGGAAGCACAGAGCCTCGCCGAAACATCACAGCGTCAAGCTGAGGATGCTGCGGTTGAACTCAACGATACGCTGACCCGCTCGCAGTTTGTGACAGGGCATGAACAACTCGCGAGTGAGAACAAGGATCTCGCGCTTGCTTATTTTGCTCGATCGCTCCGGACAAAGCCATCTCACTGGCAGTCTGCAGCTCAAATCGTTTCCTTGCTCTCGAATAACAATTTCCCGATCGGGGACACGAAGACTCTGGAGCAAGAGGAGCCTTTCCGCTATCACGGCGTTGACAAAAGTAAGCGTTTTATCTGGTCACTGACGGATGATCAGGTTGGGGCCCTCTGGGTTGCGAGCACCGGCGAGAAAGTCGCGACGCTCAATGAGGGTAAGAGGGTGAATTGGCCTTATTTCACAGACTCTGGTGATCACCTTTTCGTCACGTTGCCAGACCAGGGCGGAAGTCTTGTCGGGATGAGCACGGAAACTGGCGACCCCGTGACACCCATCATGACTGTCAGTAATCGATCCAGCAAACCCTTCTGGCTCCTCTCGAGGGTACCCGGCGAGATTCGCATTTTTCTTGACAATGTCGAAACCCGACAACCCATGTTATGGGACGGTGAAACCGGAGAAGTAATTGCGTTGGAGGGGGAATCCGAGGCTCCACTGAGTCGACCCAATCCTGTCAATGACAGGACCATCGCACCCAGCCCCGATCACCGTCATGTTTTTGCTGCTTTCGCAGACCAGTCGATCAGCGTTTGGCGAGCGTCCGACGGTAAGGCTGTCGTTCGAAACCTAAAGCACGGCATCGGGCTGGATAAATGCGGGATGAGCCCCGATTCTCGGTGGCTGTTTGCCTCGTCAGTAGTGGAGCAAACACTCAAGTGGGCTGATTTGAGTGAGGCATCGAATGAATCTGCGACGCCACCGAGTTTTCAAACCAAGACCTTTGAATTTCCCATACGCACGGTTGCGTTTCATCCTGAAAAGCCACTTTTGCTGATCGCTGGCCGAACGATTGCGGAGGGAATGATCCGTATTCTTGATTTGGAAACCGGAAAGTTTGTTTGTAAAATTACGGAAAATGAATTCGGTGCACAGTCACAACAATCCATGGCAGGAATGCGTTTCATTGGGTTAAACGAGGAAGAAAATATCCTTGAGCGTTGGATCATCGGAATTGCAAGTCACAAGGGACGGCAAATTCGAGTGTGTGATCTTGAGAGCGGGAAAGAAATTCACCGGTTTGATTTTGATGACTCTTTGGTAAGAGTGGCGGACTTCACACCGGATGGTAGTCGAATGATTACGTCACACGATGATCGCACGCTTCGGATCTGGAACGTCTTTGCCGGAGTGCAGGTCACTCGGCCCATTAAACATCCTTTTCGCCCTAATTTCGAGATCACACCCGATGGGCAAAAGGTCGTCACTTTCAATGCTGCTGACCTATCGATGAGAGTCTACAGCACTCGAACGGGAGAGCAGTTGATGCTTCCTCTCTCGACGACATCTAATGCTTTTGCCTCCGATTTTACACAACTAAAGGATCGAACGCAGTTCGTATCGGCTGAAAAGGTGGATGTGACTGCTCAGGGCACTTCCTACTTGGACAAAGGGCTGCTTTATCGCTGGTCGGCTCGACCTCGCCAAGCTCGTCGCTTACCGAAGAAGTTCCCGGTCGCGGTTTATGGAGGAGGCTTCAATCCCGATGGTACTCAGGTGATTGCCGGATCTGGTGCTGACGGTACGAAAGCCCAGCTTTGGACGGTCGCAACCGGCGAGGTTTTGAAGTCGTTCCGTCATGGTGGAGGGATCAATAGTTCGATCTTTAACCCCAGTGGCGATCGAGTCGTGACCGCTTCTTCGGACGGTGTGGTTCGTATTTGGGACCCCGAGGCAACGGAGCCTTTGGAGTTTGAGATCCTACCTGGTGGTAAACCGGACTACATTGAGTTTGATCGATCAGGAAAACGTCTTTTGATTACGACGACAGAGGGGAGTGTCGGTGTTTGGGATGCGGAGTCGGGATTCCCGTTATTTGAGCCAATCAACATAAGTGGTGAGGCGAGTTTTTCGATCGATGGCAAGCTTGTCCTGTATGGAGGTTTGGACGGGATTCTTCGACTCATCGACAGTGAGACCGGTGAAATCTCACAGGTTGGTGAGAGAACGAACACAGGGATCAGTCTGAGCCCGAGTCCTGACGGTATCCATGTCGCTTATACATCGTTTGGCGACGTTCTAAGAGTTTTGAATCTTGAGACGGGTGACGTCGAGTGGACGGCCCCCAGTCGCGAGTCCAACCTTGCTACCGCCTTCCACCCGGACGGTGATGTTGTCGCGGTCTGTAATGCTCTGAGCTACGACTGGTTAATTGGAAAGATCGACCTATGGAATTGGCGAACTGGTGAAAGGCCGGTTGAGGCTTTGGATTGTGAGGGGCAAGTCTATCCCGGTTGCCTCGAGTTCAGTCCCGATGGGCTCTTTGTCGCTGCCGGCACACTGAATGGTCGTTTGAAAGTCTGGGAGGTTTCAACAGGTAAGCCGCTTTTCAGCGAGCAGTATTCTGAAAGGATTTGGAAGGTTTCTTTCAGTGCGGACAGTAAGCAATTACTTACGTGCCGTGGGGATGAAGGAGGTGGAGCTGTGACGGTTTATGATTTACCGCCGGTCAACGACCCCATTCCAGATTGGCTTCCCGAACTCGCCGAGCGAGTTGCGAAGAAACGGATTAATGAAGTTGGTGCTGTTGAAGCGGTCTCCGAAGAATTGGCTGACTTGAAGTCAACGGTCGAGTCCTCGGACGCACAAGATGGATACACACAATGGGCAAAATGGTTTTTCGCTGATCCGCTTGAGCGGCCGATCAATCCGACATCGAATGTTTCCACGCGAGAGTTCGCTAAGATCAAATCACGAGGCGTGTCGGTATTCGAGCAAAATGAAGCGTTCCTATTAGATCCGAACAATGGATTAATCTCTTGTCGCACGGGTTACTTGCGAGCCGTCTCGACGGTTCGTGCTGGATTGTCTCCGCAAGCTCGAACGCAATGGGATGAGTGTGCGATGTGGTATTGCGATCAGGGAACAGAACTTGCGCCCAACAACGGTGAAGCTTGGGCGTTGAAGGCTGCGGTTGAACAGGTGTTGGGGCGATCTGCGAGTGATTCGATCGCGAAAGCGATGCAGCTAGATCCTGAATCTTCCATTGCTTTGTATGTCAACGCTCATGAGCTTCATCAACAAGGAGATGCAGAAGGGGCATACGAGGCGTTCACGAAATCGATCAGTTCGCTGCCGCCGCCCCGTCACCGACTAGATTGGGAAAATGAGAAACCGTTCATGGTCGGGACGTTGAGGACGTTGCTGTTAGGGGAAGAATGGGATCCATTTGCTTTCTCGCAGGTGGGCGTCGAAAGACTGTTTCAGACAGGCGATACTGCGGCGCGTCGCTCACTGGAGGCCGATTGGCTGACTCGTCATGCATGTGACTTGGCGCCGGATGACGCCCGGGTTTGGCGATATCGAGCTCAGTTCTTGGCGTCTGCTGAACGAGACGATGAATTCCAAGAAGCGATCGCTAAATCGCTTCGGCGTCTTGAGGATGGAACGATTGATTGGCGGCAATACGGAGATGTTGTCAATGAGCGTTGTGCTGAGTTGATCAAGCAGAAGCGATTCTTTGAAGCTCACAAGTATGTTCTTCGTTTTGGGATTCCGCCTCGATCGAGCGAAGCCACGCAAGCGCAGATTGATTTGAGCTCAAAGTACAACCAGGCGCTTGTGCAAATGCCCTATCGGATTCGGACAGACCAAAATAACGAGACCTACACCTGGAAACGCCTACCGCTAGGTTTATTGCCGGGTGACGAGGTTCTTTTTGACGTTCGCGGTTACGTGCGTCTTGGTGGTGGTTTCATTGCCAATCGAGAGTTTGCCGAGCCTGTGCCATCACAGGTGAAGGACATTCCGGTAAATCAGACTGCGAAATACTTGCATTTTCTCCACAACGTCGTCGCCAATGTATCAACTCGAATTCCCAACGGTGAGGTCGTCGGATATTACACCCTCCATTACACCGATGACGAGCAGGTTCGTTTTCCGATTCGATACGGTCAAGATGTCGTTCCATGGGTGTTCACTCGTTATGTAAAACCCACACGTGCACGCGTGGGATGGTCCGAGGGGCTGTATCAGAACCATAAAACGCTTTCGCATAGCGTCTGGGAAAATCCCAGACCCGACGTTGAAATTCGATCGATCACTTTTGAGTCGACCAATACACACTCCGCTCCATTCCTTGTTGCTATTTCGATTGAGTCAGATGATTTTGCACCTTCACAAGAGGATGCGAATCAAATGTCAGCAGAAGCTTTCCGGCGATCCTTTTTAGTTCAGGGGCAGACAAAGCACACACGTGATGCGGTGGATGCATTGTCTCAACGGGCCTCAGAACTTGCACCGCAAGATCCCGAAATCACCTATCGTCGTGCGGAGGTGCTCTTTCAAATCAATGAATTGGATCAATCGCTCGCATTGATAACGTCGCTCAGCGAGAAGCATCCGGAAAACACGGCCTATCGACTGCTTGAGGGACGTGTCTTGTGGAATCTCGGTCGTGTTGAGGAGGCAGAAAGCAAACTGCAGCGGAGGGCTTCGGAGGCGCCGTTCAGCATTGCTCTGAGCGATGAACAGCAATTGCTCTGGGATCAGTTCTCAGAAGCAGTTACCAAAAAGATGGGTGAGTTCGAGGGGCGGAATTGGCTTTATAAACTTCACATTCCAGCACGACAAGAAAGCTTGCCGAAACACCTCGTGGATCTATCGAAGCATTACAACGCAAGTCTTGCAGAGTCTTGGTACTCACCCCAAGGTTTCCCAAACTATTCGGGATCGTTTTTCGATCAGTTTCGAACAGGGGTCAAGACTCTTGATGGAACGCCCTTCGATATTCGTGGACTCGTTCAATTGAATGATCGAACTGCGATCGACTTGTACTATAAGTTCCCCCAGCAGGTGAATGGGATCGAGGTTGGAGTTGAAGGGAATCAGATTCATTTTCTACATGCGACCGTCAGCGATGACAGGCCTGGTACGCCAGTTGCGATTTATCAGATTCACCTCTCCAACGGCGATGTGCACGACCACGTCGTACGCTTTGGTTTGGATATCAATGAGATGACCCGTGCACATGACTCCCCGAGACCAGAATGTGCCGTGTGGATAGCGCCAAACAGTACTCCCTTTTCCAACGAGAGTGATGCACTGTTACACCAGTCGACATGGAATAATCCAACCCCGGAGCATTCAATCGATCATGTTGATATGAAAATAGCCGATGGTCGCGCGCAGCCTTTCCTCGTGGCAATGACGGTTGAGTCTTTTGAACAACAATTGAGTCGGGACCCAGAAGAGATTCTTGAAGTTGCGGAGATTGCTCTTCGTAAAACGAATCAAGGTTATGCGGTGAACCAATCGGTGCTCGAGCATGTTGGAAAGGTGGTTGAGAAGATCGAGGCGGAGGGTTCAACGAGCCAAAAGGCTCTGTATCTTCTTGCAAAGATCTACTCGCGGTTCGAGGAATCTGAACGTGCTCTGCAAGTGGTCAATAGCGCGTTGGAGCTGGAGGGTGCAAACAAAGCGGAATGTCTTGATTTGAAATCAGAGATTCTTGGTTCACTCAAGCAGTTCCCGCTTGCTCGAGCAACAAAGAAGGAAGTTCGTCGGGCATTCCTCGATGAAGCGATTGCTGAGCGTAGCGAAGATCTAAGCTCGAGGTTTGTAGATTTAGGCGAATACTACAACGTTACGCTCAACGAATTTCCCTACCAAACGGAGCAATCAACTCGCCTGCTTACGGAAACTTTCGATCAGATTGAGCCGGGTGTCGGGGATTTTGCAGGAACCCCGTTCGATGTGCGAGGGATCATCGCATTGGCCAGTAGCGAGACCGAATTGAAGGCGGGCGTGTATGAGTTGAAACCGGATGTTTACGGCATTCCAATCGGGCGAAAGGCATCGGGCATCAACCTTCTACACGGAGCGGGATGGGGTGGCAGTGAACCTCATGGCACGTGCATTGGGGAAATCGTGGTCAATTACGAAGACGGGGAAACAGAGATCGTTCAGATACGCGCCGGAGTCCATGTCCGCGATTGGTTCTTGCCGCGATATTACGAGCGCGAGGTTAGCGGCGGAAAGATTGCTTGGGTTCACTCGAGCAAGCAGGTCAATGGCAGAGACATAGGGCTTTACACAATGACCTGGGAAAATCCGAGACCTGACGCTGAAATTAAAACAATCGATTATCGTAGTACCATGACTGCGGGTGCATCATTTCTGCTGGGTGTGACGCTTGATGACTGATTCAAGTAACCTGTAGCCAAGAAAAAACCGGCGGCCAGTCTCAAGGAGTCTGGCCACCGGCTATTAAAGGTGCTTTGATCCGTCGGCGGCAAAATGGAGCCGCTGGGAGAAACGCGATCGCCTCAGCGTGCTACTGCACAAGCCTTTGAGTGACGAAGGCGAACCCTAAAAATGATCCCTCTGCCGAAAATAAATGGATCAAAGCGTGTGTGAGAATATTCAATCCCACACACTTGAATTTTAATCTCGCTTAACCGATCCGAGAAGTGTATCGGCAATTAAAACCGTAGACATTGAATCCTTTTCGTCGCTTCTTCAACATGCGATTTAACAATTAAGAAACGCTTTTTGGGAACGTGTTTCCATTTTTTGTCTAAACGCCATCCCGAGTGACATGTATCGTCGAACCCAGCGTTTCATCTCGCCCTCAATAGGGTAATTCACGGATAAAAAGGTTCTTGAAAAAAAGTTCACTTCCATGGTGTTGTAGTTCGATTTGGTCGGCTTTGGGTAGAGGAATGGTACCGGTCTTATCCCAGTAGTTTTCTAAGCCAACACGGTTGACGATGAGTTTATCGTTCAGCCATATCGTTACTTTGTCGCCTACCATTCGAATTAAGAATTGATTCCACTCCCCGGGTTTTTTGTCGGCTCGGGTTAATGGGCTGTTTCGCCATCGCTTGTTGTTCCAAAGTCCCCCGGAACCCAAGTTTCTTCCGTTGTTATAGGCGGATACCCATGCTTCGGCGGTTCCCGGCAGAGCACCAGGGGGTTTCATTCGCGGGTCCCATGGATCCCAAATCTGCACTTGTGGTGTGCCTCGAAGGTAGATTCCGGAATCCGCCCCCGGTGGGATTTTCCATTCAACATAAAGATCAAAGTCTCCATAGTCTTTTTCAGTGCAAAGACTTTGTCCGTTGCCGTCATAGGTCAGGATGCCGTCGCGAACACTCCAGTGCTCCTTCATGTTCGCATCTGCTTTGCCTTGAGCCTCGGCAAGCTCCTTTCCCTTGAGGGCTCGGCGAGCATTTGCGTCTCGGTGTGACAATCCCTTCCAACCCGAGAGATTCATCCCGTTGAATAAGGCATCAAATCCTTGTGGAGGTTGATTCTGCTGTTCGAGAATTGGCGTGGTTTTGGGTTTTGAGTAGTCTGCAACTTGGAGGTTGCGAAATTCCATTCGATCGCTGTGGCCTGCGAGCATGAGATGCCCCGATTGGTTCCTCATTCCCGGGTGAGGGCCTCCATCCACAGGAACGGTTTTGTCCAAGTGGGCATCCACAATGATCTGTCCGTTGAGGATCACGACAATATGGTCCTCGATTGCAATGATTGTTTCTTCGTTCCACTGACCAACGGGTTTCAAGTAACCGATTTTTGCTGGGACAATTCCGTAGATGGATCCGTGATACTGCCAAGGTTTGAGCCATGAGAGCGTTCGTTTGGAGCCGTTGGTAAAGGTTGCTTCTGTTTCGTAACGACTACCATGATGATCTAAGATTTGAATCTCCATTCCCTGACTTGCGGGATGCCCCCCGGGAGGCACTCGGATGCCAATTCCATTGTTACCACTCTCTTCGAGTTTGAATTCAAATTGGAAGGCGAAATCACTATAGATTTTTTCGCTGACCAGGTTTTTCCCGCCTTTGTTGCAGACGAGCACACCGTCCTTCACGCTGTACCCATTCAGATCTCCGGTCCACCCATCGAGGTCATTGCCATTAAAAAGAGGCTTCCATGTGGCTTCCTGCAGGATGCCATTAATTCTCTGAGCATTTGGATCTTGGGGTTCATCAGTGAATCCTGTCAGTTGCGTCAGAGCAACGAAAACTAGTGTTTTCGTCAATCGCGTAAAGGATTGAAAACGAATTGACATCTTTGACATCCCTATTGTTGGCAGTAGCGGGAGGTCTGTGAATCACAAGGTCGGTTCACGGACGCAGGTAGTTGTTCGGAAGAAGCCGGATTTTAGCAGAAGTCCTCTTTGCTCGTTCGAGAGTAAGAGTAGCAACGAGATTCCACCACTTCTCAAGCAAATCAGTGCATTTTAATCGCGGTTTAGCAACGCGCAGGAAGCTTGCCTAGAGATGGCAATGCGTGATGGTTCAATCAGATGACTGGTCATACCCACTTAGCCAATCTGCCTCATTCTTCACCGTGAACCGACTTGAACAGAGAGGTGACGATCCCGATCACGCGGCTTTCCTGTCATCCGATCGATGCTTGTGGCTTGGAGCTGCGACGTCGGCAATCGGCGTGTGATGCTTGTTGGCATGAATCGGCAGGGTGTTGCCTGATGAATCGACGCCGTTGTCCGAATCGGCGCCGTTGTCTTTGAGGGATGCTGTATACGCTTCGTACTTTTCTGCGGCATCATCCATTTCTTCGCGATGCATTACCTGAATGACGCTTCCTTGGGAATCAAAGACTTTCAATTCGTCCTCTTCAATGAACCATATTGCGTCATAACCTTCAGTCACAAACCTTCGACCGAGGAAAAAATCATCCCTGATCACCATCCCCTCTCGAATGATGGCGTTGGTGGCTGCCATTTCTCCTGGCTCGTTCGGTGACTCGCTTTCTGTCTGGGTTGTCTGCATGACCCAATGAAGGAAGCACTGTCGTGCTCTGGCCTGACGTTGGGAATTGGTCATTCAGCTAAACTCGATTGCGAAAGGACGAACTTCCATGCTGTTTGTAGGGGTGAAATCGGCCTAGGTCGACTCCTCAGCATCGGAGACCAGCGTGATTTGGCAGTGGATAAAACGAATCTGATTTCGATCGTTTTTCGGCCAGAACGCGCCCGATCTATCTGGTTTTTCGGTTTCTGCGTTCAGTATCTTCGCGACATTTGTTACGGTTCGTACTGTATTCCCATCTCTCCTAAATTGACGGATTGGTGTAGGTTATCTTCGATGGCCCTACAGCCGCCTGAGTGAATAATTCTTCTGAAAGGATTTTGTCCACCAATGAGAACGCTGCTTACCGAGGTCGAATTGCGTGAGGGTGTGTCTCGGTTGGGAAATCAGATCGAGAAATACTATGAGGGTAAGCCACTGACCCTGATTGCTGTGATGACTGGCAGCCTTGTTTTGCTAGCGGATTTAATTCGCGTGCTGAACATGCCTTTGCGTGTTGGAGTCATTCAGGCTTCAAGTTATCGAGGTGGAGTGAGTTCAGGAGATTTGCGGATCTCTACTGAGATGATGCTGGACGTTTCGGGACGTGATGTTCTGCTGGTAGACGATATTTTTGATACCGGAAAAACGCTTCAACGCCTCGTGCAGGAGATGATCGAATGTAAGGCGAGCAGTGTGCGATCGGCTGTTTTATTACATAAGCAACGTGAGCATTCCGTTGAAATTCGCCCAGATTTTGTCGCCTTCGATATCCCCGATGAGTTTGTTGTTGGGTACGGGTTGGATTATTTGGACCTCTACCGAAACCTGCCCTACTTAGCCGTTCTGGATGCCGGCGACATTGAGGAGGCTGCAAAGCAGGTGTGACCGTGAAGCAGCCTCGAGTCCTGTTGATGGGTCGTCGATTCTGGCCACATGGTGGTTGCGACTCAGCTTGCGCTCTTCTGAGTCAAGCGGTGGGGCTTCGAAGGCAGGGCCTTCACGTGGAGGTTTTGACCCCCAAATATGACTCCAGCTGGCCAGAACATACGGTAATCCGAGAGATTCCTGTGCATCGAGCTTACCTTGCTCCTCGAAGGGAGTGGTCCATGGGTAAATACATGCGTGGGATGACGAACTGGCTGCAAGAGAATCTGCACGGTTACGATGTGATCTATGTGGATGCGGCACGTGAGGAATTACTGGCTGCGGTCGAAACGGCCCAAGGTTCGGGGACGGTTGTTTTGGGAAGATGTCGCGGGGGAGGTCAATCGTCAGATATTCAGTGGTGGGAATCGAGTCGCAATGGCAAACGATGCATCACAGCGGCAAAAAAAGCTCAGGGTTTAGTTGTCGAGGATGCAGAAACTCAAAAAGAACTCCTGATTCACGGTATCGAAACCCCGTTATTCTTCAGGATCCCCCAAGGCGTTTATCAACTGCCCATTACAAGCCATCAGGAACGTTGGGTCATTCGTCAGCAACTAGCTCGGGCCAACACCGATCTGGCGACAGAAGCAGATACGCCGGTGTTGCTTTGCCACGCAGAGATGTCAAGCAGCAGTGGCCTTGAGTTGCTTGTTGGCGTCTCGCGTCTCTTGTTGCTTCGGTATCCCAATCTACGAATCTGGTTGGTTGGAGACGGCCCTAATCGAGACTCGGTTTACAATTGGCTTCGCGCGGAGGGCGTGCGTGCATCGGTTGCAATTCCAGGATCTTTCAGTGACCCTTCCGATGTTTTTCGAGCTGCTAATCTGTATTTTCAGGCCGGTGATGAGGGTTTGCAATTTTTTCTACCGCTCGCAATCTCACTCCAGATGCCCATTGTTTCCGTTGATCATTCGTCGATTCGTCGTATTTTAAGCTTTGATGGTCAGGAATCGGCTGCATCGCCCGGCGTTCCACCATCATCGGGGCAGCATGCCCTTGATCTCGTGACATGGTGTGATCCGAGTCGACCCAAAACGATTAAGGAGGGCATCGTCTCTGTTTTAGAGGATCTGCCACAGGCGATGTCTCGGGCCGAAACGCTA
>CAXQOB010000019.1:0-15910 GCA_964225475.1 Candidatus Nitrosopumilus sp.
CTTGGACCCACGCATTAAAATCCGCACGGTACCTAATATTCAATATTCGCTGTTTCTTGAGACTATCAGGGAGCTGAACACGATCAATTAACCGCAGAATTCAAGAATTCAATGGATTAAGATTTAATTGGATTGATTCGAATCCCGAAGCGCAGTTTCGATCGAGAGATCCAGCGACTTAATCAAATCAAGATAAGAAATGATTTTGAGTTGTCGTTACGGGTCAACCAACTGATCAACTTGGATCGTTGCATAGACGCTCTTGCAGACTTCGATCTTTTCAAGGGCCTCCTCTAAACGCAACTTTCCAACACTCTGATGAC
The DNA here is from genome assembly GCA_964225475.1 of Candidatus Nitrosopumilus sp. Taxonomy (GTDB): domain Bacteria; phylum Planctomycetota; class Planctomycetia; order Pirellulales; family Pirellulaceae; genus Rubripirellula. The sequence continues at coordinate 324 of CAXQOB010000019.1, forward strand.
TGGAACACACAGGATTAAAAAATCCGTTCTGTGAATACCAATAAGATCATTCGATGATTCAACCGCGCAGGTATGAAATTCTTTGAATGATAAAGCTAAACAGCGAGCATTACTTGAAGGCACACTTGTGATTTGGCGGTACTGAGTTCAATAGCACTCCAATTACCGAGGGTGCTGACGGTTGAGATCACAACTCAGCTGGATTTTATTTTTGGCCTCGTCACACCAGTGTTAAATCTGGTTACAGCCGCAAAGCAAATGAGGACCTCGGATAATATGCTCAACAGAATAATACTCATATGCGTGACTTGCATGCCACGACGTTCCATCTACTGAATACCGGCCACGAGAGATTAACTTACCGCTATGCTGGTCATGTTTATCGGCTCACCAATGTTGATGGTGCAGTTATGAAAGATTTGCTCGCCTAAAACAAAACCGCAAGGAGTGTTGCAAATACATTGATCAAGCGAGGATGCTCCATCGACGTATCTATAAATCTGGATAAAGCTACGGATAAAGTGTCCATTCACTCAATCCAACAAGACAGGGATGTCGCTGGGATTTTCCAAATAAAATATTGCAAAAAAGAGGATTGAGATGAAACAAACTGCATTGCATCGTCGTTCGCTACTGACCGGTTTGGCAGCAACATACGCAAGTGGTATCGCTACCACATCGGGTCTTCGGAACGCATTCGGTGACCAGAACTTATGGCACGGGCCTACGCGGTACCCTGACCCAAGAATTGTGTCGCTCGATGAAAGATTTGATCGATACAAACTAGGCAACACACCTCTACAGCGGCTTTACTTTAACCCAAAAGCTTTATGGCACGAGGGTTGCGCCTGGAATTCCGTTGGACGCTATCTAGTCTTCAGCGATGTCCCTGCCGATGCTCTTTACCGTTGGATTGAGGATGATGAGCGTGTCACCGTTTTTAGAAAGCCAAGCGGTAATGCCAATGGCAATACATTTGATTACTCAGGCCGCCTTCTGACGTGTCAGCATGGTCCGAGACGTGTGATTCGTCATGAACACGATGGCTCACTACAGATCATTGCAGATCGGTATGAAGGTAAGCGACTCAACTCTCCAAATGATATTGTCGTCCACCGGGAGGATCAATCGATTTGGTTCACCGATCCAGGTTATGGGATTCGTAAAAACTACACCGGTAAACCTGCTTCGGCTGAGTTACCAGAGTCTGTCTATCGGGTGGACACGCAAACGGGAAAAATCGAGAAAGTAACGGATGAAATTGGGACGCCAAATGGTCTTTGTTTCTCACCTGATCTGACCAAACTTTATGTTGCAGACTCAGGCGATGGCGCCCATTCCATTCGCGTTTGGGACGTCGATAATGGAAAACTAAAGAATGGGAGGCAATTTGCCTCTATGAAAATGGACGGCTTTGATAAAGCAGGGAAAGCGGATGGTATTCGCGCCGACATGGATGGCAATATCTGGTCTAGCGCTGGCTGGGTGGGTGATGGTTACGACGGTGTGCACGTGTTTGCCCCCAATGGCGATCGAATCGGACAAATCATGCTGCCGGAAGTGTGTGCCAACTTGTGCTTCGGCGGAACAAAACGCAATCGCTTGTTCATGGCCGCAAGCCAAGGTCTCTATGCAATTTACACAGAAGCGATTGGAGCACCTTAAAACCGCCGTCTCTTGATTCATTTCAGCGAGCTACCCAGTCCGTTGGTGTTAATCCCAGGCTTTTTAACTCTCGTTGTAAGCAATGCAATATTAATCGTATTCACTGTTTACAATGGTGTCGCCTCAATTGAGTTTTACACCACTGACGTGTCTTGTCTCTTTTCAATCGTGCACGTTCAAAAGTGCTGATGAGTAATATTTGGATGAGTATCAAAGGCAGATTGTTCTATTTCCATCTCTCTGCAAACTTCGAAAGGCCCAGATTCTTTCAATAATGATGGTGCACGTATGTCATCGAGGAAACTTGACACCCCACTGATGATAAACTCTGCTTGCGCCGCGAATTGATTTAGGAATAATCCTGCGTGAAAACAAATCATATGATGAAACGAAGCCGGAAACTGATGACTCTCATGGTAGCCTTGCTGCTTTGTGGATGTGAATCTGAAAGGGCTTCAGATAAACCCCTGACATTGCGGATGGCACATGTCTACGAAGTCACCGCACCCACTCATGTATACGGTACGGCTCTCTTATCAGAGCGACTTCGAGAGAAAACAAGTAACTTGGATGTGACAGTCTATCCCGCTGCCCAACTTGGGAGTGAATCTGAGCTTCTCGAACAATTGGTTGCGGGTGAGCTTGATTTGGTAATCACCGGACCATCTTTTCTTGCAATGTGGCATCCACCAGTTGGTGTATTGGATGCGGCTTTCGCGACTCGAGACCTTGACCACATGCTCGAAATTGCGGGTAGTGAAAAAATGGCTCCTGAGTGGGACGAACTTCGTAAACAGTACGATGCACGTGTCTTAGACACTTGGGCCTATGGTTCGCGTCATCTCACATCAAACATCCCGATCAGACACCCGGATGATTTAGTTGGTTTTCGTCTGCGAGCACCTGGAGCTCAGATCTTTCAGGCATCTGCCGAGGCACTTGGAGCAAGTCCGATGCCGATCGCATTTAGCGAAGTCTACCTCGCGTTACAGCAAGGAATTGCAGACGGGCAAGAAAACCCGGTACCTGTAATTAAATCGATGGGGTTTCATGAAGTTCAGAAGTGCCTGAATCTGACGGGTCACATACAGTCTTCCCTACAGATTCTTGTTAACGAACGCACGTGGAAGCGACTGACAGCGGATCAACAAGGCTCTCTCCGGAGCGTGATCGAAGAGCTGGGTGAACAGGTTTATGAAGGGTTGATGAAAGACGAGAAACAATTAATTGAACAATGGCGAAAAGACGGGACGATGCAAATCGTTGATGATGTCGACATGAACGCTTTTCGCGAACGATGCCGCAAGTTCTTTTCAAAGGGTTTTGAATTCAGCGATGTTTACAACCGCATCACCGCTGAACCCGCAGATAACAATCAACAATGATCACCGACAACGAGACGGTAACTTTGAAATCGGAAAAAAACGAATCCTCTAACGACTCAGGGCCGACTGAGATCGATGGATCAGGTAATACACCAGCGCTACCACTTGCAAACTTTGTTCGATGGGTAGTGGGTTTAGAAAAGATGATTGCAGGCCTGTTTCTGCTTATTATTTTTTCAACGATGGCAGCACAGGTCTTAGCACGCTATGTCTTCGGTGCGCCGTTTCAGTGGAGTGAGGAAGTTGCACGACTTGCTTTGATCTGGATGACCTTTATCTCAGCCGCATTTGTAATGGCTGAAAGACGACACATCATGGTCGACATGATCTCTTCACGACTCGGAGATAAGGGAAAGCTTTTTATCGAATGCCTCAGCTACGTGGTGGTGACAGCCACATGCTTACTGCTTTTGATAGGAGGCGCTAATTTCGTCTGGTACGTTGGAAAAGTGGGGTCAGCAGCCTTAGGAGTACCCAAGAGTTTATGGTACGGAGCGGGTATGGTTGGCCTATTCCTGATAGCAGCACATTCCCTGTTGAACCTTCTCCAAGTGTTGATAACGGGAAAGCCGATTCCGGTTGAAACGAACACGAGTGAGGAAGGCTTCCAACTGGAATTGGAGGCGAGCGAATGATTCTGGGCATACTAATCATCACGATGTTGGCGTTGCTGTTTTTGCGAGTACCTGTCGCAATTAGCATGTTATTACCATGTCTTCTTTATGCAGCCTGGTCACCGGACATCACACTTGGAGTCGCTCTTCAGCAGACGGTTGGGTCGGTTGATTCATTTCCACTGCTAGCGGTACCGCTATTTATCATGACCGGATATTTGAGTAACGCGGGCGGTTTAGCCGATCGCTTGTTTCGGATGTTACTCCTCTTCTTCAGAAAGATTCCCGGCAGCCTTGGATATGTAAACGTCTTTAGCAGCCTGATGTTCTCTTGGATGAGCGGTGCTGCAATCGCCGACGCAGCGGGACTCGGATCGGTGCTGGTGCCCGCAATGAAGAAACGTGGATACGACGAAAAATTTGCCCTCGGATTAACCGGAGCGTCTTCCCTCATTGGACCCATCATGCCGCCGAGCATCCCGGCGATTGTCTACGCGGTCTCCGCTGGGGTTTCGGTCGGCGCTTTGTTCTTCGCAGGAGTCTTACCTGCATTGGTGCTGACCTCAATCCTATGCATCTTCGTTTATCGAGATGCTCGCAAGAATCCGATACGCGAGGAAGTAAGTGTTACCGAGTTTTCTGTCTCGGAAGCAATCACCTCAGCATTTCCGGTTTTATTGACGCCAGTCATTATTCTTGGTGGAATTCTGCTTGGTATCTTTACCCCAACCGAAGCCGCGGCCGCAGCAGCGATGTGGGTGCTGATCTTGAGCATCTTTTACGAATCTCTTTCCTTCAAAGCATTCCGTGAGGTCTTGATAAAGACCACCACCACCACCGGCTCAATCATGCTCATCGTCGCCGCTGCGGGTCTATTCGGATGGGTGATCGCTCGTGAACAGGGGCCTCAAGCAGTGACCGAAGCGATGCTGCAATTCACGGATAATCCCATCGTGTTCCTGTTGCTAATTAACGTGATCTTATTAGTTACCGGTATGATCCTTGAGCCGGTTGCAGGCCTCTTGATAACCGTCCCGGTTCTCCTTCCCGCCGCAATCGAATTTGGAATTGATCCCTTGCACCTTGGGATCGTGATGATTCTCAATCTGGTTTTAGGTTTATTGACTCCGCCGGTCGGGCTCGTTCTATACGTACTCAGCAGCGTTACAGGAAGCTCAGTTCAAACCGTTACACGAGGCATGGTGCCATTTCTCATTCCATTACTGATCACCTTGCTTGCCGTCACATTTATTCCTGCATTCAGCCTGTGGTTGCCAAGTCTTCTTGAACGATAGCGATAACTCTGCCTGACTCCAGACAACGCCCATAGACCGTGACGCAAAGAACTTTGTGAAAAGCCAATGTTAACGAACTCAGAAATTGAACATTACCACCGCGAAGGATACGTGACCCCGAAATTTCGGTTAGATGAGGAGGTCCTTGACGACATCCGCGAAACCCACTCTCGATTGGTACATCGTTATCCTGAATTTAGTGACTATTGCTCAGCATTATTGGCATTCGACCCTTGGTTTCTGACGGTCGCGCGACAACCAGAGATACTGGATATGGTCGAGCAAGTCATTGGCAGCAATTTTGCGTTATGGAACTCAAGCTTCTTTGCTAAACCTGCGAAGATCGGCACGCGAACTCCGTGGCACCAAGATGGTGAGTATTGGCCCATCTCACCACTGGCAACTTGCACAGTCTGGATTGCAATCGATGCCTCAACAACAGAAAACGGCTGTTTACGAGTTATTCCAGGGTCACATCAATCAAAACGACTGGCCAAGCACAACCGAAGTGATGCACCCAACATTGCTCTTAATCTAGAATTAGATGAGACTGCATTTGATGAATCAGAAGCGGTTGATATTACCTTGCAACCGGGTGAGGTTTCACTGCACGACGTCTACCTGTATCACGGATCGGAACCGAACCGGTCTGATCAGCCGCGCCGTGGGATGACATTAAGGTACATGCCAACTTCATCAATCTATCGTCACAATGACGAAACAAAGTTTGAACGTGAAGGGCCTTTGGCAATGTCGAATCGAACAATCTACTTGATGCGTGGATGTGATCAATCTGGCCAGAATGATTTTCGCGTGCGTCTCTAAACTGAATCAGAATAAACATTAGGTCAAACGACTTCGCTACAAATGTCCACCATCTTTTGATGGTAGCAGTGTGTTGCCTCTGTGCTCAATTGAAACAGGAGCATGTGCAAAGCAAGATGCCTTCATTTGCGCTACTCGAAAGTGACCCCTCTAAGGGATCGGACTACCAACGGTAACGCCAGCCGTATCCATACGGAGTGAAATAAGGACTGCGATACGGATACACTGGGTAGTAACCGTAATACGGATTGCTGTGATAAATGATGGTTCTTTGGGTATAGGCCGGAGTCGTCTTCACGGGATTGGAATAATACTGCCGGACACTCGGAAACGAAGAGCGTAATCCATAATAACGATTGTTTTTTGCCCGATGCTCCCTACCCCGAACCTCCGGGGGAGGCGGAATCGGACGCGCTGGCACCTGAGTCTCGATAACGGTAGCCACTTGTGCATTGGCCGGTCGTGGACTGGTCAAAGAGAAAGCAACGATTGCCGCTCCAAAACTGATACCGATTACTTTTTGCATCGTGGGCTCCCATGGATATTTTGTTTGAAAGCTGCAGTGCCAGCAGCGTTCAATTTACCAGCGAAAGATATGCCAAAGTGTACATGCCAGTTAGATTCGCTCGATTCCAGTCGAAAAACAACAATAATGAGAGAAATCACTGCCAATCGATAAGAGTGGCAATGACATCATTTTGACATCATCCCTCGTCAAATTGAGATCATCTTTCGAGCAGACAGGTCCACCAATAAGTCAATGATATGGTCAGCCCACTTCTTGTGCACGGGTTTTCATAGGGTCCGCCAACCCGTATTTGAATCTATCAATTCGAACACCGAGTCAAGCTCCTAGCGATAGATCCTGTTGGCACGAGGAAACAACGTGTGCAAGAAACTTTTGATCTTCTTTCGTTTCATACTCAACCAGAGCAAATACCCGGTGATTACCGAAACGACTCCAAACACTGACATGATTCGCAGCAGCCAAGAATTAAAATTATCTCGACCTTGATAATCCATCGTATGAAGCATCCAAAAAAAATCAAAGATTCGCCAACGATCATTTCGCCTTGTGACAACCTGGCCTCGGTTGGCAGAAACATAGATTGAGGTGCCAGACGGATGATCTAATTTAACTTTCCACACCGGAATTTCTTTTCCTCGGTATTCAGAATGTCCCCCTTGCAACTGATCAATAAAGTCGCACTTGAGTACACGAGCTGGTTCTGAGAAATCATTTAAGGCAACAGCCTCCGCAAACGATTGATTAATGGGAGATAGACGTACGCCCGTAACCGCGTCAACCAGCACATGGTTGATGTCGGGCCCGTCAAGGGTGATCTCAAAAACGGGTCGTCCAAGTGCTTGCTTTAGTGCCATCTGTTTCACTCGATGCCCTGATGGAACATTGGAGCGATTGGACAGCACATCTCGACCATCTAGGAGCTGAAAACTTGCGAAATCGATCGTCCTCTGACGACGCACTTTGTCTTCTCCACGTACTTGGTCAATTGGGCTCCAACTGAAAATTAAACCGCTGAGTGTCCACAGCAGCAGTTGTATTCCCATGACCACGGAGAGCCAACGATGAATCTTTCGGGAGGTGATCTTCATGATTGATTTTTTTCATGGTAGTCGGAGCAGCGTGAATAACCTTCACCTCATGCCCATGGCCTGATGAAATCGCGTCTACGATGAACTGGAGTCAGGGGTGAACTTCTATCAACTTGGCTTCAGGTCGACTGTTCAAAATAGCTGAATTCGCACTAATTGATTATGGCTGCTGCTCGCCTTCTCAATACACCACTGAGATGAAACCGTAGTCACAGGGTGATGTAGTTGGACGTTCAGCTCAGTTAATTCATCAAGTGACCATACAACACACACCCCTTGTTAGAAGTTTATTGAACACGACCAAAACAATCACTTTTCAGCTACAGGGAAGCTTCAACGTTGCCTTCCTGTCTGACTAGCAAAACAAAAAGCAACGTTGTTATGCTCTGACTAGTGGGTCATTAGGATTCGACGCTTTGGATACTGATCTTTCTTCCCTGCACCGTCAAATAAATCGTTACCATTGGGGATTTCAGAATTCCATTCTCCCTCTCTCCCAGTGCTGTCATCGTGTGTACCTCGGGGGATTCGGTCCTACCTCCTCCAACGACGAACGGCAAATTTGTTTTTGAAACCGTTGTTGAATTTCCCTTGTGGTCGACGAGTATCAGATCCCCACCAGGTCCCAGCTGCAATGCACTGGGCAAATCTAACATCGATGCTGCTTCATCATACCTCTCATGGAAAAGATGACTGAAGAATTCTTTCCGAATGCGTTTCGGACGTTCGATCCACGATAAAGGCAAGCCAACACAGAGCACGAGGCACGCAAATACAAGAAGCACTCTTTGGTAATACCTCATTTAAATTCATTCCAAAAATTTAGAGTTCTTTGCCTGACTATGGTGCTGCTTGAATTGTCAGGTTCGGGGGACAATCCTTATGATTAACGACGGACAGTGAATCCATCTTATCACACGAATATCTACGACTCTGTGCATTGTATCGGAGGATTGATTGGATCAATCCCACTTTGACACATCAATGACTTTGTCATTGTGATTGGGACAACCAACGCTTACGTTCCGATCACCGCCAGACCTTTTTCTTTCCGGTAATAACAAGATGAAATTTTTAATCAGTGCTATCGTCACAGTGTTGTGGTCGTTTCCCCTACCAGCGGAAAACGGTGGTGAGAAAGATGGCTTCAATGGACTCTACATGGGACACAGTTTTTTTGTTCCAAGTGTTAGGCAGCTTGCAAAGGTTGTGGAAGGTTCGGGAATTACGAATCACCGGCAAGTTGCTGTATTTGCTGGTGGTGTCAACGGTTCACCAAGAAGGCTTTGGGAGAACCAAAAGAAACGATCAGAAATCGAAAAGCATTTAGATACGAAAACATTTGATTTGGTTGTAATGACCTATTTCTCGCCCGCGGACAGTTCGGTCGAGCATTACAGTCGTTGGATTGATTACGCAATCACGAAAAACCCATCAACCACCTTTATGATCACGATTCCATGGGCACCACAGCTTTTTAAGGCGAGTGCTTTGGAGATTACCGTTGCCAAATTATTTAGCGTCGGCCTCAAGGACTCGCTGATGAAAGAATTGAGGGAGAAATATCCCGACAACAAGATTTTGTATTGTCCCTATGGACTAGGCACCTACGAATTAGTCGAGCGATTGAAAAACAACCAGCTACCCGGTGTGAAGCACATTCTGAACCAAAATAGGCTGGAACGACAACAGTCACAATCAAACCACGAACAATTACTAAGAGACGAATTGGGGCACCCCAATGAAGTGGTATCTAAACTCGGGGCACTTCTTTGGTTACAAACACTCTACAACTATGACGTAGAAAAAATGAAACCGCAAAAAGCACAGGGTTTGCCCGAGATTAACCTCAATGAGATAGCGGCAGTTGTAGGCAAGAAAATCAAGCCGCTGAATGATATCTACGAAAACGAAACAGTGAAGTAACGAGTTGCGACAGGAGATCCTTCCGCTACATCCTCAATCGTTTGTTTTGACCATACAGTCCAAGCCAGTTCGCAATTGCTCCAGTCTACTCCTTCAATTTCGCAAGGATTTGCACGATTACTTTTTAATCCACTCCTTGACATCCGGTCCGATGACGCGAAAGCATTCGCTGAGATGCTTCGCCTGGCTTTCACTCAACTCCTTGATCCCATCAAGATGTAACACTCCAACGTTAACAAAATGGGCAGCTGCCGATTCACTTAGCTCCGTCAAACCGCTAAGTCCAAGAAAAGGAACTCGTCCGAGTGATTCCGCTTGCTCGTCCGTAATCGTCTTTAAGCCAGATAGAAAAAGGCTACCACTCTGACTTAGCTGTTCGGCTTGAAAATCAGTTAGTTTTTGCAAACCGCTTAAATGCAGGTGGATTCCTTTAAGCTTACGAAAAGAGACTGCTTGAGCATCGGTGAGCGTTGCTAAACCATTTAGTTGCAAGGAGGCAGTCTCATCAAACATCGCGATCTGCTTGGGATCAAGTGTTCTTATCCCATTTAGAGAGAGAAACTTCACCTTACCGAGAACCTCACAGACATCCGAGGAAATCGATTCAAGACCGTCCAGATTGAGTGTTTCAACACGCTGCAGCGATTGACACTGCGCTAACGTAATTGACTTCAATGAGGCAAGGGTGACTTCTTCGCAATCCTGAAGTGATTCTGCCTGCTTGTCTGTAAGCGATACCAATCCGTCTAAACCGACAAACTGCGCTTTACCCAATAATTCAATTTGGCGATCCGACAATTCCTGAAGACGATCAAGGCAAAAACCCACCGACTTTCCAAGCATCTCTGCTTGTCTCTCTGTAAGGCTTTTTAATTCGCGCAAGTTCAAAAAAGTATTATTCCTGAGAAGTTCTGCAAGCTCGCTTTCGCTGAGTTGTGATCGCGTACTTGCCGTACGGTAGTTGAGTTCCTCGGTTGGTTCATCTGCGAATCCAGCTTTAAAAATCAAGGTCGTGAGAAAGAAAAAAAGCTGCAGACTGACTTTCGCTGCGATTTTGCCAAACATTGGATTAGTGCTCAGAATGCGTATTACAGTGATATAGTGTCGTTTTAACAACTAAAAGACATGTCAGTAAGAATCGAAAGGCGTCAAAAAAGCAACTTCATTTTATTATTCATTGAGTAAGCGTTTTTACCGGCGAGCCAAAATCACGACACCTGTACCCGTCACAACAACCTTGCAGATAAACAGGCCATACCCGAGGACTTTTTATTGGTGCATGCTGGCAAGATTGACGAAGCCCAATCTCTCAAAACAATTCTTGCTCTTGAGTATTCATGACAGAAGGATCAGCAGAGTGTAGAAGCGGGTGAGAATTTCCAGTACTCTTGAATCTTGGCTCGGAGACTCTAGTTGCTTTCAGATCTCCGATTATACGTTGAACCAAATCTTTTTTGGCGTGACCACAGATGAAACAAATTCACTGCTTGCTATTTCTTCTTTATTCTGCTGGAACAGCTTATACCGCTGAACAACCAAATATTTTGTTGTTCACCGCGGATGATCTTCATGCAGGATCATTGGGCGCATACGGGGGAATGCCGAGTGACTTGACACCAAATCTTGATGCTTTCGCCTCCGAGAGCATGCTCTTCAGTAGAGCTCATGTTAACGTCGCGATCTGCGCACCATGTCGTGCAGTGATTGCCACCGGACGATACAGCCATCGATCGGGTGCGATGGGATTCATGCCTGCACGAGAAGAGGTACCTGACATCGTGACCACGCTTAAAAGTGCAGGATACTACACCGGTATCCTTGGCAAAGTTGGGCACTCGACTCCCAAGAAGTCGATGCAATGGGATTACCATTTTGACCAAAAAGATCTTGGAAACGGCCGTAATCCTGACCTCTACTATGATCGCAGCAAAGTGTTCTTTGACGCATGCAAATCCGAACGGAAACGATTCTATTTCATGGTCAACTCGCATGATCCGCATCGACCCTACTGTAATCCCAACAAGCTGACCAAGGGTGCCGCGATGCCTTCGCGAGTTTATAGCCCCGAAGAAGTCAATGTGCCTGGATTTTTGCCAGATTTACCGGGTATTCGCGCGGAACTGGCCACCTACTTGAATTCAACTCGGCGTCTGGACGATACGTTTGGTAAAGTGATGCAAGCGTTAAAAGAATCAGGCCACGCGGATAACACGCTAGTTTTATTCATCACCGATAATGGCATCGCTGTGCCATTCGCCAAATGCAATACATGGTTCCATAGTTCACGAACTCCATTGCTAGTGCGCTGGCCCGGCGTGGTAAAACCAGGGACACGCGACGACACACATTTTGTTTCCGTCGTGGACTTCTTCCCGACCTTCATGGAAGCGACTCGGGTTAAGGCACCTGACGGATTGGATGGGCGATCTTTTGTTTCGCTACTGCGCGGAATACCGCAAAAGGGTCGAGATTATGTATTCACACAGATTGATTCCAAAGCCGGTGGAGCCGCGGTTCCTATGCGATGTGTGCAAAATGAACGATTTGGCTATATCTACAACCCGTTCAGTGATGGCCAATACTGGTATCGCAATAACAACGAGGGTAAGACGATGGCTGCAATGAATGAGGCCGCAAAAAGCGACCCTGATATACAAGCGCGAGTCAATCTCTTTCGCTACCGCGTGCCAGAGGAGCTTTATGACTTGACGAGTGATTCAGACAACTTGCACAACTTAATTGGTGAGCCGGCCTATCGAGTCGAACTAAGGCAACTTCAAGACCGTTTAGTTGAACACATGAGACAAACCAACGATCCTATGCTTGATGCATTCCTGAATCGTGATGACCGATCGAAAGTAGACAACATCATGTTATCAACTTACGGTCCCAAAAAGAATGAGCAGAAGCGGGACAAGAAAGAGAAGACCACCAATAGAAGCAAGTAAGATCGCCAGACGCAATCAAAACTATGAACAAACAATACCTCATCATGCCCTTTGTGATTCTCGCTCTCCTGGCGATGACGCCCATCTCCAGTGCACAGTCGCAACAACCCTCCGAAGAGCAACTGGCGCGAATACTGCGGCGTTTCCCGGATGCGGACAAGAATAAGGACGGCAAACTCGACACCGAGGAGATCGAGGCATTTCGCCAACAGTTCCTTCGATCCAGGCAGAAGAATGGGCGTCCGGGCGGACCGGCAGAAGCAACGCAGGCTGGCGATAAAAAACTTGATGAGACGTTGGCCAGCATCAATGCCCGGTTTAAGAACGTTGAGGTGGAACTTCTCCAGTGGCCTGATGATCTACACAAGAACCTTGGAAACATGACGAAGCTTGCGTTGATGACGCGGCCTGTGAAGAAGACCGATGGGAAGCTGCCATTACTGATCAATTTGCATGGTGGAGGGCCGCGATGGTTCAATCTCAGTTTTCAACAACAGCTTGAGATTGCGAATGAAATCGGGATGAAACGGGGGTTTGATTTGGCGGAGCTTTCGGGAAAGGATCTGATCGTACTCGATCCTAACTCATCGGAACGTTGGAATGCGAATTCGCTCGATACGATGCTTGATTATGTGTTGGCTAATTTCCCGGAAATTGATCAGGATCGTGTGTATGTGATGGGCTACAGCGCAGGAGGTGGAGCGACTTGGAGATGGATCAATCAATCCGCTGATCGTTTTGCCGCGGCTGCGCCTTGTGGCTTTACCGGTGGTAGTGCTCAGGACGATGCAACAAAGCTAGCGAATTTACCAATCTGGGGAATGGCAGGCGGCAATGATGGCAAGAATCCAGCTGGTATCAGAAAAATGGTAGAGCGATTGCGTGCGGCAGGTAACATGAACGTAAAGCATACGGAGTTTGAAAGGGCGGATCATCGCTCCGGGGGAAAAGCCGTGTTCGGTACGGTGGAGTTAGTAGATTGGATGTTGGGGTTTGAGCGACCGAAGACCACGGAGTGAAAACAGAATATATCATTTGATGGTTGTCGGTGTAAAAAAGTGGCGGGTAAGCGAAAGCGTCAGACGAGGTAAAGAACAATGGCGGTCAATGAAACAACTTATGGCGGGCGTCTCTATGCAGAACTTCGTCAACAAAGCGGCTATGACCTGATCACCGAAATCATGGATTACAAAGCAATCCAGCAACTAAAAATAGCGGATCGCGAAACAACATTGCATCTGTTTCGTGGAAGCAGTTACGAGGTGATTCAGTTGCTAAAAACTGATGAGCCAGAAGATGTAGCGAGTCACCTTGTTGCAAAGTGGGAAGAAGCAAGGCAAGCAGCAACAACGAACGCTGCAGCACACTTGATGTTCATGGTGAATGGCACCTGATTGCTCTCGCCATTTCATTGCAAACCCTTGGTGATCGGGTTCTTGCTACCTCAGCATGGACGTTCAGAAATCGCGTCTCTGATCAACTTCATCTCGTAATAGTCGTCTGCCGGTTGAAATCTTGTTTGCCAAGTTTAAGAACCAGCAACCAAGCGCAAGGTAAACGACAACCGCAATCAAGATTCCCCAAAAATCCAACGATGGATCCTTGAGACGGGATCTGAAAAATTCGCCGACAATTGCGACAAGTGGAATGGCGATCAACACCAGACCGAGGACTCGGAAGACCCTGCCCACCACCAATCTCCATGTCGCAATAGGTTTTGTCCGTCCAACGTCTTCGTTTTTCGGAGGGCGATATGGATTCTCAGAAACGTTCATGCAGGTGTTATCTTCGAAGTGTAAAGACTGGATGATGTAGCGGGAGATGTGGCATGATTTGTTTGCCACTGCGACGAGCCCAGTACGCCGAAACTAAATCCACGGGTGGACTCGGATAAGGGGCAAGGTCAATCGTCGCTTTCATTTCGATGGCAAACGAATCGCTGGGTTTGACTTCAGGATCTCGAGCGTATCTTTGTCAATGAATCCCAGGCCAGTAAGGCTCAGACGCTTACCTTCGAACTTTACCAATTCCTGAGCCGTCTCTTTATCAATGGACTCTAGGCCTTGGAGGTTCAAGTACTTACCTTTCCACTTTGCCAATTCCCGAGCTACTTCTTTATCTATGGATTTGAGGGCGTAGCCGAACCCCATCTCTCCTTCACGCCTTGCCAATTCCTTAGCCACTTCTCTGTCGATGGACTTCAGGGCTCCAAGCCCCAGACGACCTTTAACACTCGCCAATTCCCGGGCCACGTCTTTATCGATGGATTCTAGTCCGTCGAGGTCAAGAAGCTTACCTTCGAACTTTGCTAATTCCTGAGCAACATCCTTGTCGATGGACTTCAGGCCTTGAAGATCAAGATGTCCTCGAAAGCTCACCATTTCCGAGGCCACAATTTTATCGATGAACTTAAGACCGTTGAGGGCCAGATACGTACCCTCGAATTTTGCCAATTCCCGGGCGACGTCTTGATTGATCGTGACCAGCCCTTCTAGCCTCAGCCATACATCCGCTGAAGGCTTATCCAGCAAATCTCCTTTAAAGCTCGCCAATCCTTGGGCAGCTCCTGTATCAATGGACTTCAGGCCTTGGAGGTACAGGATCTTGCCTTCAAACGTAGCCAATTCGCGGGCCACGTCTTTATCTATGGATTCTAGGCCGTCGAGGCCAAGAAACTCACCTTTGAACTTTGCCAATTCCTGAGTCGCTTTACTATCAAGGGACGTTAGGCCATCAAACTGCAGAGACTTTGCAGTTGAGTTCGCCAATTCCTGAGCCAAATACTTGTCGATGGAATTCAGCCCTCCAAGGGACAGCCTTCCTTTCATGTTCGCCAATTCCCGGGCAACATCTAAATCAATGAATTCCAAGCCATCCAAGCTCAAGAGGCCTTTGTGCTTCGCCAATTCCCGAGCAACGTTTTTGTCTTTCGCCGGGTCGAAATAATCAAGGACCATCAGTTTCGGAAGAAACAGCAAACTTGGATGCTTGGCCACAAGCTGAGCTGCTTGCCTTGCATTCAAAGACTCTATTTCGCTTGTAATCCTCAGCAAATATTCCGGTAGCGGCAACTCATCGTAAATACGTCGAGCTTGACTGCGAATTTCGGCATCTGGACTACCCGAGCCAGCGATCATTTCTAGTGCTTGATTCCCATCCCCAAAAATTGACGCCAGTCCTTGAACGGACAAGCTGCCTTCGAATTTCAGCAATTCCCTCGCAATGCGATTATCGATGAACTTAAGACCGTTGAGGCTCAGGCGCTCACCTTCAAACTTTGCCAATTCCTGAGCAACATATTTGTCGATGATC
>CAXQOB010000020.1:0-8509 GCA_964225475.1 Candidatus Nitrosopumilus sp.
CGCCAAACCTGGATAAACTTGCCTCAAAGGGCGTTCGATTCACGGACGCGTATGCAGCGGCCCCCGTCTGTTCCCCTACTCGCGCTGCACTCATCACAGGCCTCGCGCCTGCGCGGTTACACATTACACAACACGGACCGGACGGGAAATCGTTCTGGCCCGATGACCGAAAGGTTCAACCTCCGCCATCCAGTAACGAGTTATCAACTGAACATTTTACTCTTGCAGAAAAACTGAAAGCAGCTGGCTATTCAACAGGCTTCTTCGGTAAATGGCACTTAGGCAACGCGAAAGAATTCTGGCCAACCCATCATGGCTTTGATGTAAATCTTGGTGGCTGCGGGTTCGGAGGGCCTCCTACTTACTTTGACCCCTATCGGATTCCCACACTTCCCTCTCGTCAGCCCGGCGAGTACCTGAGTGACCGACTTGCAGAGGAAACCATTACCTACATGAGGCAGAACCACAAGAATCCAATGTTCATCTGCCTATGGACCTACAACCCACATTATCCTTTTGAGGCACCCGAGGAGTTGATTGATGGGTTTGTCGGTAAAGAAGGCAGAGGACTCAAGAACCCAATCTATGGTGCTCAGTTGGAAGCAACGGACCGGGCAATTGGGCGTGTCCTCAATGAATTAGATCAATTGAGATTATCGGATAAAACGCTTGTAATCTTCACTAGTGATAATGGAGGTTGGTCCGGTGCAACAGATAACCATCCTCTGAGACAAGGCAAAGGCTATCTCTATGAGGGTGGCTTGAGAGTACCCTTGATTATTCGTTGGCCGGGTCACACCAAGGAAGGAACGACTAACTCAACTCCAGTGATCAGCATGGATCTAACCTCCACAATACTAGAAGCGACGCAAGATGCTCCTTCCTCTCCGACTCTCGAGAAAGGAAAAACTCTGGATGGTGTTTCTCTCATTCCTTTGTTAGACGGCAAATCGATTGAACGCAACGAGCTCTATTTCCACTACCCACATTTTGCGTTTCACCGATCAAATCGTCCTGGCTCCGCCATTAGGAACGGGAATTATAAGCTGATACTTAATTACGATGACTCGAGCACAGAGCTGTATGACCTTAAAAAAGACATCAGTGAAACCAACGATCTCTCAAAGGAGAAACCGGAACTGAGCAGAGCTTTGCTTGGATCGCTCAATCAGTGGCTCGATGAAGTCGGAGCGGATCGACCAACACCGCGCGAGAACTAAACCAACCATGAGAGTCGCCTCAGTGACCAACGGCCACGTCGAGCCCGAGTTACATCGGCTTAGAAGGAATAGCCAGACCGATGGAACCGCGCAGGGAACTAAGAACCCTTGGCACTATCAGAGCCATGTGGAAGAAATCCTCCACAACGCGACCGATTACTCATTCTCGGAACCGCTAACCTTCAATTTCAAAACCTTTTCGGTAGTCCCGAGCGACCAAACTTTGAGCCAAGGCGTCACCAACGACCTCCTGCTTCTGGGGATCCCAGGCAATTTTACGACCAACACGAGCTGCGATCCCGGCAAGGTGGCAAGTGCTGAGGGCTCGATGATGACTGTAGACATCTGAAATTGGCTCTTTGCGGTCGCGAACTCCTTCAAAGAAGTTTTGGAAGTGATCCACAAGTGTGCGATTCTTGTAGGCTCTCTCCAATGCCCCAGCTGGCAATGGATTACTAGCAAGATCCTCCACGGGCTCACCCGTGAGGCGTCCTCGATTAACGAAAATCCTTCCTTTCGTGCCTTCGAACAAGATTCCATTTCCGCCATCATGTCGGATCTCAATCTCTACCCCATCGAGGAACTTGGCGGAGACCTGAAACTGTGTCGCCGTGTTGTAGCGTGAGGGATCGGTGGGATACCCATCCTTGAACTCGACCGGGTGCTCCACTTTTATCGGATCAACCGTCACCGGACCGGTGGACGTTTTGTCGAGACCCCAAGTTGCAATGTCAACGTGATGCGCTCCCCAATCGGTCAGCTTACCGCCGGAGTATTCATACCACCAGCGAAACTCATAGTGACATCGTGACCAACTCTGGGTTTCTCCATTTGGACCCGCCTTGAAACGAAACGGCACGTCAGCCACCGGTCCTTGCCACTGATTCCAATCCAGATTGGCAGGGGGAGCCGCGACAGGAATCTCTGGGCTTGTTGGCGCACCACCAATACTGCAGGTTGCTTTCTTGAGCTCTCCCAGTCTCCCTTCGCGAATCAAAGCAATGGCTTGAATAAACTGCCTTCCACTCCTCTGCTGTGTCCCAATTTGAACAATACGACCTGTCTTCTCACACACCTCACAAATTTGACGCCCCTCATCAATGGTCAAAGTCATCGGCTTCTCACAATACACATCTTTACCCGCTCGCATCGCCTCAATGGCGATCTTCGCATGCCAATGATCTGGCGTGGTGATGTGAACAATATCAACTTTGGGGTCGTCAAGAATTGCTCGATAATCGGCGTGAATTGCGGGAGCATGACCATGCCATTGCTTTACCAAGCCCGCAGCCATTTCTCTTCGACTGGAATCCGCATCACAGACCGCAATGTAGTCCCCATATTTCGTGAAATTAGGCGCAGAGCCGTAGGGACGGTCAATTCCGGTAGCCTTTTGACACCAACGACTACCCGTCCCAACCACCCCAATTGTAGGACGCTCATTTTCTGACTGAAAAGCTGCCGCTCGGCCAACACGATTGAGCAAAACCGCTGCACCAGCAAAGCCCAGCGTAGATCGTAGGGCTGTCCGGCGCGACAAAACTGATGAGGAAGACTGAAAATGGTGCATGAATCTACTTGGTCATCGAGGAGGAAAAAAACCATCGAGGCAAAATCAAACAGCATTAAGAACTGAAAGACGCCAGAGTCATCAGGCAGCCGATCAAGAGGATGGTGGCAGGATGATACCAGACACTCACCCTCGCGAGGACTGTATTTAATCGTAATCGACAAGATCTCAGCATTGACGCTACAGCGGTTTTTTTGCTACCTGTTCTGAATCACGTAGGGGACACTAGATGTGACTCGGTTCCAGAATTTGGAAGCTGCAACCACCTTTCCTCAAAAATCACGCGAAAAACTTGTCAAAACCGCAAGCGATCTCAATCGTCTTATCCACTTACAATGCCCCCAAGTGGCTTGAGAAGTCGTTGTGGGGATTCGCCCATCAGTCCGTTTTACCCGATGAAATCGTAGTCGCGGATGACGGATCTGACGAGCGAACGCGTGAAGTGATCCATCGAGTTAGATCTCACACTCATCTTGAAATCCAGCACGTTTGGCATGAGGACGACGGATTTAGAAAGTGCGCCATATTAAATCGCGCAATCGAACAGGCACGCGGCGACTACCTTATCTTCTCTGATGGCGACTGCATCCCCCGCCCTGACTTCGTGCAGCAACATCGAGAATTCGCTCGAGAGCAATGTTTTCTGTCCGGGGGTTACAACAAACTACCCATGGATCTCAGTCAACAAATAAACCTTAGTGATATCGATTCGGGCAGAGCTTTTAGGTTGTCTTGGCTGCGTCAGCATGGTCTTCGGATCGACCGCCAATCGCTCCGACTGCAAACGAGAGGATTCGCGGCCAGAGCCTGCAACCGTCTCACAACCACCAATCCCACCTGGAATGGACACAATGCATCCGGGTGGAAATCAGATTTGATAAGCGTCAATGGATTTGACGAACGCATGAGGTATGGTGGCGAGGACTGCGAATTAGGTGAACGCTTGGTAAATATCGGAATCAAACCCGTTCAAATTCGATTCTCAGCGATCTGCTTACACTTGGATCACGAGAGGGGTTACGTGAACGATTCCGACAAGAAACGGAATATGCAAATCCGTCAGTCCACACGCCACCATCGAGTGCTTCGAACAGAATTCGGAATTCGCCAATTCGGAAAACGCGCAGCCTAGAGAAAGACGGCACGCCGCACGAAGCCTCAAACAGTCATGCGCGGCCCTAATCATCCTCACAAGGCTGGCAACGCTGACCATTCCACTTCTAGAATATCGCACATCTAACTAAGCCTGCGGTATTTTACTCACTTACCCTTCTGGCAGACTTTCTGAGTTTTCAAGCTCGAGGGCAAACGGTAACGGGCCGCAACGCCCTCGGCTCTCATCAGGTGCATGGTTAAACGGTTGTTTTTGAGGGTATCACAGCTCTCCGAAGCTGAAAATTGATCCCGCTGGTTAATCCATTAAACTAATCGGTCACGGAAGCGGGCCTCATCGTCAAAACAAACCCGATACCAAAGCGTTCGAAATAGTGGTTTGTTTCAATTGATTGAGAACGGTTAACGGAAGAGAGGACACGACGGCACTGGCACAGTAATCCAAGCGATGACTGCCGAGCCGACGCACGCCCTAAACCAGACTTGACCCATCAGCAATGACGCCTATCTAACTTGCTCCATCAAATCAATGAAACCTGCAATGACAGACATCAAAGACTTCAAGCAAAACCATGATGTAGCCTCGCTCGCATTGGCATTGTTAATGATCGTGAGTGCACTGGTTTTTAACAATCCGTCATTACTTGCTCAGCAACCGCAGGAATTGAATTCTGTCGATTTTGATCAGCAGATACTTCCATTGCTGTCAGATCGTTGCTTTAAGTGTCACGGACCTGATGAATCAACACGAGAGTCCGGCTTAAGGCTGGACACTCAGGAAGGAGCGTTTTCCGTCCCAGACTCCGGGGATGCAGCAATCATACCGGGTGATGCCAAGTCCAGCTCTCTATACGACCGTATCACCAGTAATGATGCGAGCTTGACAATGCCACCTCCAGAATCAGGACTCAACCTTTCAGAAGAAGAAAAAGAATTACTGCGAGCATGGATTGAACAAGGAGCTAATTGGAAACAGCACTGGTCATTCTTGCCTCCCGTAGAACAACCCATCCCTGATGCAACTGCTGATTGGAACTCAGACCATCCAGTGGATCGATTTATCCACAGAGAGATTTCAAATTCAGGTCTACACCCACAACCCAGAGCGGATAAAGAAACACTTCTTCGGAGAGTGACATTAGACCTCACGGGTCTGCCACCCACTGTGGAGGAAATTGAGGCGTTCTTAGCAGATGAATCACCTGAAGCTTATTCCAGCGTCATCGACCGATTATTTAAATCACCGCGATACGGCGAGCACATGGGAAGGATTTGGCTGGACGCAGCGAGGTATGCCGACACGCATGGACTGCACTTGGACAACGAACGACAGATATGGCCTTACCGAGATTGGGTAATCGATGCTTTCAACGAGAACATGCCGTTTGATCAATTTACGATCGAACAGATTGCCGGTGACCTGCTACCCTCACCGACTCTTCAACAGCGTGTCGCAACAGGATTCAATCGATGCAATGTGACGACGAGCGAGGGAGGTTCTATCGATGACGAATACTACGTGCGTTATGCAATTGATCGAGTGGAAACAACGTCAACGGTCTGGCTTGGATTAACAGCAGGCTGTGCAGCTTGCCATGATCATAAATTTGACCCGCTGACACAAAAAGAGTTCTACCAGCTCTTTTCCTACTTCTACAGCCTCACCGAGAAAGCGATGGATGGTAACGCGCTGCTACCTCCGCCGAGTGTCAAAGTACCTACAAACCAACAGCAGGCTGATCAAACACGGTTGACCCAACTTCTCAATGACACAAAGCAATCCTTACGCACGAAACTTGATTCTTATCAATACTCAGATCCAATGCCGGACGCCCCATCAATTTCTTTCGACCGTGAGGATGCCATTTGGTTTGACGATGCGTTACCCGAGGGAGCGAATCCGCAGGGAGATGGCCCGGAGCCCTGGAAATTTGTCAGTGGAGAGGAACATCCGGTCTACAGTGGAGACAACTCCACCTTCAGATCCGGCACAGGCTTAACACAACACTTTTTCACCAATGCATCGAAACCACTGGTAATCGGAGAGAACGATTCTCTCTTCTCGTACGTTTATCTTGATCCAGACAATCCCCCAGAGACCGTTCAACTGCAGTTCAACAATGGCGACTGGGAACATCGTGCCTTCTGGGGCGCAGATAAAGGCCATGGAGCAGGAAGAAACAATCCCTCCAACCTTCGCATGGGTGAGCTACCGGAGACGGGAAAATGGATCAGATTAGAGGTCGCAGCTGCCTCCGTGAATTTAAAAGCAGGTGACAAGCTTAACGGCTGGGCATTCACTCAATACGGTGGATCGGTACATTGGGATCAGGCAGGTACTGTCACGATTGCCCCACTTTCCGATGAGCAACTCGCATCACAAACAGTGTGGGAGTATTACCAGAACGAGTTCAAGAAAACTCCTCTCGACGCAGATCTACAGAAGATTGTTGAAACAAAAACTACAGACCGCACAGATGAACAAAATCGCAAACTGCGAGATCATTATCTTCAAAATGTAAATCCGATATCGAAAAAAGATTTTGCGCAACTAATATCTCATCAAACACAACACCAACAGGACTTGGATGCGGTTAACAAGGCGATTCCATCCACCTTGGTAATGGAGGATCGGGCCGAACCAAGACAAGCCTACATTCTTGAACGCGGTGAGTACACTCAACAACGAGACCCGGTTTCACCCGCGACTCCTGAATGGCTGGGACAACAACCTCAGCAATCAGCGAACAACCGACTTGGCCTCGCCAACTGGCTGGTCAGTTCAGAAAACCCACTGACCGCAAGGGTAATGGTGAATCGGTTCTGGCAACACTTCTTCGGCGTTGGAATTGTGAAAACCTCCGAAGATTTTGGGGTGCAAGGCGAGCGACCGAGCCATCCTGAACTACTCGACTGGCTCGCTCTCGAGTTCATCAAATCAGGGTGGGATATACAGGGTCTTCAAAAGTTGATTCTGATGTCAGAAACCTACCAACAACAATCAAAGGTAACTCCCGAACAACTTGAGATGGATCCTGACAACCGCCTACTGGCCCGCGGCCCCAGGTTTCGAATGGATGCTGAAATCATTCGTGACCAAGCTCTATTCGTTAGCGGTCTAATGCACGGGGTCATTGGTGGCCCAAGCGTCAAACCGTACCAACCTGCCGGGCTTTGGAAACCGGTTGGGTTCGGAGGCAGCAATACCTCAGTGTTTAAACAAGATAATGGTGAAAAACTGTACCGTCGCAGCATGTACACCTTCTGGAAACGCACATCACCACCGCCAAGCATGACTACATTCGACGCACCTGATCGTGAAACCTGTCAGGTAAGACGGGCAAGAACGAACACTCCTTTGCAAGCGCTTGTTCTTCTGAATGATGTTCAGTTCATCGAAGCAGCAAGAAAGTTTGCTGAGCGAATTACCGTTAGCGGTGGTGAATCTGATGCGAACCGAATTATCTATGCCTTCCGCTCCTCTGTTGGAAGAAGCCCAAGCGATTCAGAGATCGCCAAACTGAAGCAACACCTTCAGGGATACAAACAACATTTCAGCGACCACCCTGAAGCAGTCAACGAACTTCTTTCCATTGGTGAATCACCGAGAGATGAATCGCTCGATTCTTCGGAGGTTGCCGCGTGGACCTTAATCTCACACCTGCTGTTCAACCTTAGTGAAACGATCACACGTGGCTAGAGCTTTTGGTATTTAGATAACCCGATTTGAGCACGACGAGATTCGACGTGACCCTATTCAATTTTGCACTCACGAACCAATCTTTCCCATGAATGACAACCATCCGCTTCGCCAACACCAACTGATCGAAACGCGTCGGCATTTCTTCAGTAAGACAGTGAAGGGTCTTGGCACAGCCGCACTGGCCAGCCTTTGCAACGAAAACCTGTTTGCGGGAACTCCCTCAGGCATCAACAGCAGCACCGGACTATCGAATCTGCCTCACTTTGCCCCCAAGGCCAAACGCGTCATTTACCTCTTTATGTCTGGCGCTCCATCGCAGCTCGACATGTGGGATTACAAGCCCAAGATGGCGGAATGGTATGACAAAGACCTACCCGATTCTGTGAGAAATGGCCAACGAATCACCACGATGACATCAGGGCAAAAGCGGTTCCCAATCGCACCCTCCATTTTCAAATTCAATCAACACGGTGAACATGGAGCTTGGGTAAGTGAACTGTTACCTCACACCGCTGGTATCGTCGATGACCTAGCTGTGATCAAAACGGTCAACACGGAAGCCATCAATCACGATCCTGCAATCACCTACATTCAGACCGGTAGTCAATTACCGGGTCGTCCAAGCACTGGCGCCTGGCTTTCGTATGGTCTTGGAAGCATGAATCACAACCTACCGACATTCGTGGTTCTCCACTCCACGGTCAACGGAGGATTCGGAGGACAAGCTTTATACGCGAGACTTTGGGGCGCTGGCTTCCTTTCAACACGACATCAGGGCGTTAGCCTTCGATCCAACGGCGATCCAGTGCTCTATCTTTCCAACCCTTCAGGTGTATCGGGTGAACTACGGCGGAAAATGCTTGATCAGCTTGCGGACTTTAATCAAGATCGAAGAGCACACGT
>CAXQOB010000021.1:0-25844 GCA_964225475.1 Candidatus Nitrosopumilus sp.
AGAATGAGCCAATCGGGGCAAGTGATGGGAAAGTGTTGTCAATGATAAGTGAAAAGAGTCCATGACGTTAAGATTGCGAATCACGTCCCGCTACCTTTTTTTAATTCTGCTAACGAGCATGTTGCAGATCGTTATGGTCCACGCGGATTGGCCGACGCATCGCGGTAACGATCAGCGAACCAGTTTTAAAGAGCAGCGGCTGGTTTCGTCTCACTGGGAACCAGCATGGGGATTCCTTGATGTGTCCGCTCCTGAGCCTGCATGGCCTGCGCCGGCTCGCGGCAGCCTCTGGCAGCGGTTGAGTCGCATCGAGCCGCGTGTCGTTGATGATCAGGGTGATGTGCCGCTCATTGTATTTGATTCCAGCGGACAAATGCAGGTGCTTGTGATCTCCTCAGCGATGGATCGCCTTATCTCGCTTGATCCGTCGACCGGTAAAAGTAATTGGTCTTTCACGGCCGATGCACCCATTCGTTATGCACCTCATACCGGTGACGGCTTAGCTTGGTTTGGTTCAGACGATGGCGTGTTGCGTTGCATCGAGCTTTTGTCTGGAGAAGTTCGATGGTCGTATCGGATTGGGCCAGAATTACCAAAGATTTTTGGCAACGGGCGTCTGATCGGGAGTCATCCGATTCGCACCTCGGTCATGGTGATCGAGGATCGAGTCTATGCGACTGCGGGTCTGTTTCCGAGTCAAGGGGTATATGCCGTTGCTCTTGGTAAAACGGATGGCGAATGTATTTGGCGTCGCAAATTAAATCGTTCACCGCAGGGTTACCTTGTAGCGGATCAGGATAATCGTTTGTGTATTCCATGTGGTCGTGCCACCCCATTCTGTCTCAACGGCGAATCCGGCAGGTTTGTTTGTGATTTACCGTCGGCGGGTGGAACTTTCTGCATGGTAACGCGAGAGGCTTTTTTCTCAGGGCCGGGGAATGACTCCGCCGTCCAGTCATACCCCAATCTTCCTGACGCAAAAATGTTACCCATCGGTGGTAGAGCAATCGCGGCAGGTGCCGGTCGTGTCTGGTACTCGGGCAACGAGGGAATTGCCTGTCATGACCTTAAAAAGATGATGGCTCGGAACGCGGATTCGAATAACTGGCTAACCCCGTTGGAGCCTGCGCAGGCATTGATTGTTTCGGGGAATGATGAAGTGGCATTTGTTTTTGCCGCACACGGCTCGAATGTCACAGTTCTTGATGGTGAGTCAGGTGTAAGGTTGCATGAATTGAGTCTGCCAGACAAGGGAGAAAGCATTCGGTATCTGGCAGTTTCGACCCGGCAAGAGAACGCTCAGCCTGAGCTATTAATTGCAACAACCACATTGGGTAACGTGTACGCATGGCATGGCGTTAGGGAGCCAGAGAAGCGGGGTTGGAGGGTTAACCAGGCCGAAGGAGTTGCAGGTGTAGCGGAAGGGAAACGACAAAATGCTTTGGTGGAACCGGATCGTTTATCTGCAGCCTTGGCGATGATGCCGTCATCGGTTGGCTTGGCGTTGTTGATCAATGATCAGGATGGCTCGCATGCGGAATACCTCGCACGGAACACTGAACTGCAAGTGGTTTCCGTGGTTGGAACCAAGGCGGGATGTGATCGACTAAGGGCAACACGATTTGAGCTTGGGGAAAGTGGGAAACGCGTTGTCTTTTTTCAGCATGATTCTTCGGGTGACGTTCCTTTTTCCGAGGCATTGTTTAATCTTGTCTACGAAGTAGGCGAGACAAACTACGAGACGGGCGAGTTGCAGTCGTATGCGGGTCCCGGGTCCGGCGTTGTTTCGCGGTTCGCAACGGATCCATTCCACCGGGAAGCCATGCCGGGTATCGGTGTATGGCGTCATCAGTATGGGACTCCAACCAACACCTCCGACTCGGGAGACGACTGGGTCGGGCAAGCCATCGATTTTCGTCTGCAGTGGTTCGGAGGCGTTGGGCCAGCGCGTATGCCAGACCGGCACCTCCGCGCTCAGTCACCCTTGGCTGCGGGTTCGAGCGTTGTGCTGCATGGCGATTCCACGTTGATCGGGATCGATCCCGCCAATGGACTGGAGAGATGGGAGATTCCTCTTCCTCCCAATGCGATGCGGTACGTCATGCCTTTCGATGGCGGTTATTCATGTCTGTCAGCTGATGGTGGAGATTTATACACCTCAATAGGTCACGAGATCTGGAAGATCGATGCGGTACGTGGCGTTCAATTGGCAACCGTTTCCCTGCCAGAGGAGGTGGCGGGTCTGCATTGGGGTTACGTTGCTGAGCATCATGGTCAGCTTTTTGTCAGTGTCATGAAAACCGACGCGCCGCGGCTACAGGGCGAGCCCCAGAGGCCAGACGTTGTTGAGTCAGATCGCTTTGATCCGGCAGTTTTGAGGAAGCGATACGCGGAACAGGATTACGGATCCAGCCGTCCATTGGTTTGTAGTCGTTTTCTTTATTCACTTGATGCGGAGGGGCAAGTTAAATGGAAGTACGATGGGAATAGCGTGATTGCCAACAGTGCGATTTCACTTGACTCCAATGGCGAGAAGATTGTGTTAGTTGAGTCGCGAACTGACTCGTGTCTTGGTAGCGAAACGGATCGCCTTTCTGTTGCAGAGCTAACTCGTGAGGCGTACGTGACCTGCTTGGACACTGCGAGTGGTGACGTGCTGTGGAGTTGTCCCCTTCCCTTCAACAATGCAAATAACTGTCTGTACAGTTTGATCAGCGGTAACAAAATCGTTCTGGCAACGTCCGAAAGCGGAGAGAAGAAGGCAACCTACCAATTGTCTGCCATGCGTTTGGAGGATGGCACGCAGTTGTGGGCTAAAGGCCATGAGCATGTTGCGGAAGGCCTGGGCCATGGGGAACAGGTGCATCATCCTTTGGCATTGCGACAGCGCTCCGGTAAAACAATCTTACTTGCCGAGCCATACGCTTACGATCTTGAAAGTGGCGAGAGGATCTCGCCTGGGTCCGACGATGAGAGTTGGGTTTTGAGAAGGCCGGGTCATAGTTGTGGAACACTGAGTGGCGCTGGTCAGTGCGTGTTCTTCCGAGCCGGTAACCCAACCGTCTTGAATCTGGGAGCTGATTCGGAAAATGCGTTTCAAAAATTATCTCCCAGTCGGCCCGGGTGCTGGATCAATATGATTCCCGCCGGAGGGCGTTTATTAATCCCCGAGGGTAGTGCAAGCTGTGTCTGCTCGTTTCCTGTTCAGACTTCGATGGGGTTTGTCCCGATTCGAGGAGAGGGAAAAGGAATTGAGTTGCTGGAAGATTTCCCGCCACTTGCGCAAGAGCCGATCGAACCTTGGTACGCGTGGCATTTTGAACCAAAGGCACTAAGTGAGGGTCGTTTTGCTCCTTCGGAGGGCGAATTAGCGCTCACAGCGATGGAGCCGGTGGAATTTTCAGACGGTGGGCTGATTCTGGATGGAAAGCAATGGCTGGCGATCGGCGATGGGCGGTTTGATCTACCTGCGATGCCGGCAACGATCTCGCTTGAGGCTTCACTGGTAGTCGGTTCATCGGGAATTGAATGGTCGGGCATTGTGGGTGCACTGCAGGACAACGGGGATTTTGAACGCGGATCGCTACTCGGGGTACGTGACGACCGGTTCTTCTTCTCAGTGGCATCAGAACAGAAGCCAAAAATGACCTACCTTCAGTCACCACGACCAATTGTTGTCGGTCAACGTTATCACCTTGTTGGAACTTATGACGGAACCCTGATGAAGCTCTATGTGGATGGTAAGCTGCTGGCAGTCAGTTCCGCACAGGCGGGGGCAATCATGTTTGAGCAGAACAGTTGTCTCGTCGCGGGTATTTACAAAGATGATAATGATCACCTTCCCTTGCAGGGTGTTCTTACCAAAGCGGCGGTCTACCGTGGCGCGTTGCAAGTTGACGACATTGTTTCACTTGCGAATTCAACTAAAATTCCTGACTAAGATTCATTCCGATGGTGATTTAACGGATTCGCAGACGTGGCGTGCTAGGACGCATGCTTCGCTAATGTCTGGATAGCATTGAGTTCTGCATCGGTATGCATGGGGTTTGTTCTAGCCAATTCCGTATGAATACAATCGAATTCCCAGTGATTACTCACCTAAAACGATTTGCGATGCGGCATCTGATTCTTGCCGCGTTGATTTTTTTCCCCCTGCAGCTGCGAAGCTCCATGGCGCGGGAGCGGGGTCCATTGCGCGGAGGCCTCAATATCGTCTTCGGATTAGACCCGGGGCACGGCAACTATGATGGTGTGGTTGGCAATCGCGCGGATCACTGGAATTTCGTGGACGTGGGGGTCACACGACTGCTGGCTCTAAGAGACTCACGTGGAAATCGTACCTCGGTTGATCTTTTCCTATCCGAAAATGAGGGTGAATGGGGAATAAACGGGCATCGTGGCATCTATCATGCTTACCTCTACCACAACCAACGAGATGTCGATCTGCAGGTGACCCTGGAGGGATTACCTCGTGGAAAATATGAAGTCTATGTGTATGCACATGGTGACGCTCCCAATCAGAATGCTGAGGTCGAGTTGAACGTGGGCAAGCAGATGGTTGGTCGGAAGGCGACACTCAACGATGGAAGTTGGGATTTCCGTCTCGCCCGGCTTGCTGAGGGTAACCAATACGTGCGATTCGCGTTCACAGTCCGCGGTGATAAACCCGTGAAAATCACGAGTCGTCGTAGCGGAAGCAGTTATTCAATGTTCAACGCAATCCAGATCACGCCCATTCAAAAAGCCCGGTGAAGTTCGGGTTAAAAAAACATCTGATTCGGACCGTGAAGAGTAGGCTTGAAATTTTGCGGAGGGGCGGTGATACCACGTGGTCAGCCAGATCCCGCCGACTGCCAACAACCCTGTACCCTAGTTGTCGTCCCCAATCACTGAGATCGATCGAATCGCTATCTGAAATGGCCCGGGCTTCTTGTCTCCGAGGAGGATGCCAATCGAGCTGACTTCGGCCGGGTCTAGACTCAATCCTCGAACGACTCGGCCGAAGGAAGTGGCGACGAGTTGATCAAGAGGGATTCGTACTTCCGTCCACTCATCTTTGGTTGTTTTAAACTCGGTTCTGTACGAGAATGCCATCCGACGACGGGGAACGTAAGCATTGAAGGTGTACTTCCTCCCGTCACCCTTCACTTCGAGGACGATCGTGTCTCCCGACTGGAGTTGGAGTGCTTTCGCTCGTGAACGCGTTGAGGCGAAGCCCCCGTTGTTCTCAAGCGATAGGTTGCCAGAAAAAAGCATCTCTCCCTTACTCGGCATTGCAACCTTGCTTGAGGAGCGACCTCCCATTACGCCATCGTTGACGATTTGCCAGTCGGCAAGGCCTCGGGGGCTGTCAAAGTCAAACAGAGTTCGCTCTGCTTGGCTATTCGCGGGTCGAGGAATGTCCGCAGCAGTAGTTGCGGTTGCCACTAAAGCAACCCCGTAAAGCAGGATGAGACGACGCATGTTCATAATTTGGTTCTCCGGTGATTGTTCTCGGAGAGTGTAGTGCGTTGACTAGTCTCCTGTCCGAAGACTGAACAGCAGCATCGAAATCAGACGCTGGGTCCCGGTTGGGGCAATTGCCATGCGAGTTTGGCTGTTGACACCTAGGTAACCGACTCGTAGTTGGGCAGGGATTGGCTATGGCAAGTGGTTTCGCTAGCGGAGGGTACGATACAAAAGCCGGGTTGCTTTCTCCGTGTGTCGGCGCACTACGTAGAGTGATTCACTCTTCGTCAGTCATCACTTGGGGTGCATCAGGGTGAAACTCAACGGTTCCGAAGTACTCTGGGTGATGAAAACGAGGGAAGTTACGGTCGCCCTGAGACCATTGGCTTTTCGATCTCATCTCATCCTCAAGACGACTGAGATTCAGACGCCAGCGGTCACCCGGGTTTGGATGGCCCTGTGGCAACACGTTTTCAAAGAGATTGAAGGGTATCGCTACCTCGAGCGTCCAGCCGCGGTCAACATCCGTTGGGTCATTCAGCGTGCCGTCGATCAGGACCGCTATCTTGATACCTTCCGGGTCCCACTGTTCCTTCATAGTCCCGTCGGGACGATATTGATCAAGCTGTTGGCCCAATGCATTCATTTCGAGGTTAAAGTAATTTTCCGGGGAGTGAAATTCTGGCGATGCGAATACCTCCACACAATCATCTCGATAGACTTTACTGTCACGTCCTGTTCGTGTAGCTCGAATATCCTTGTCGCTGCAGTGATAGGACAGATACAGGAAGTCGTTATCCCAGAGTAGCTTTGCTTCGGTCGGCTGTTTCTCGGGATCACCCTCCTTCCACCATGTAAAGGTGAAATCTCCGAATGTAGGCGCATTCTCCCAATCCACTTCATCTCTTTTCCCGTCAACCTGGATTGGTCCACTTGCTCGATAGATCGTTCCAGCTCTGTGCTGAAGTGGGCCTGATTTGCGTTGGCTCTCCAGATAGGCCAATAGATCTGCCGCTTGAGTGGGAGTCATCCCTGAGAGCAAGTTTTCTGGCATCATTGACCGAGGTGACGTACGCATCGACTCAATTTCATCCTTCGCGAGGGAGTATTGCTTTCCACCGGAATCTGCAAGCACCAACAGGTCGGTGTTATCATCGAGGATCACTCCGGACAGAATCCTGCCATCCGACAGCACGATCTGTTTTGTCTGATATGCTGCCGCAACGTTTTCCGAAGGACGTAGAATGCTGCCTAGCAGTTCGGCTGGCGTTTGTTGCGTTGCAATGCTTTCGAGCGTTGGCCCGAGATTCTGGCCGACCTGATTGACCCGATGACAGTTACGGCAAGTGATGCCATCGCCAGTCTCGAACAAAGTTTTTCCTGCTTGTGACGAGCCCTTCATTGCTAAAATCGCGTTTTCGTCAATGTTCGTACCCAGTCGAGGTGTTCGCTCGTTTTCGGGTAGAAAGTGTTCAAATAGGTCACGAGTTGTCGCACTCGTGTGACTCGCCCCTCGTTTGACGATGGCGCGTTGCAGGGCCGGGTTGTTTATTTCACCGCTGCAGGCAATTGATAGAATCATTGCTCCTTCAATTGTGGAGAGTGCAGATTCAATCTCATGGTCCTTCATGCCATTGAACTTCGATAATCGAAGCGGCGGTTTTGGTCCGGGTTCCGTGGGATAAGCTGATTCCATCGACTCGATCCAGTCATGCAGCAAACGAACACCCTCTGCATCGATCACATTGGATCCGAACTGTGGCATGTGTCCTCGTCCTGATTTCAGGGTTCGGTAGAGGATGACACTGCGTGATGGCTCTCCCGGAGCAATGATGCGAGCGTCTTTGATGCCGAAGCTTCCTTGTGAAGGAACCGCGTCGATATACTGGCTGTCATCCAGAGGTACGGTTGGGTCAAACGTAAACGTTGCAGTGCCTCCGCCAAGCTTGCGGTGGCAAGTTGAGCAATTCAAGGCGAGATAGGATCTTGCTCGGTTCTCTAACGATTCATTCTTGTCGTCGGCAGCGACTAACGCTGGTCGTTTGGGTACCGGTTTCGCAAAGAGACCTAGGTCGGACAAACTATCGATTTGGTTTTTTTTCTCTTGCTGTAAGCTCAGTTGAGGAGGCCAGAATCCTTGCACGGTTCCCGACGACCACACATGGCACAGTAAGCATTCACTTCGGCTGGAGTGGTGCCAGGTTTGGACTCTCTGTCCATTCGGCGCTGTTAGATCCTTGATGATCAGTTTTCGATCGCTCGCTCGGTCCTCTTGAAGAAACGCATCGGTCTGTTCTTCGTTCCAGATATAGTTGTAGGCTGCCCATTCCTCGCCGTTTTTGTGCAGCAACTGCGTTTCAATATGTTTTTCTGAATCCGTGTCCTGTGCATTGGTGAAGTAGCTGACAGTTTTCACCGCAACCGAATCAGTGGGGAAAACGAATCTTCCCTCGGACTCGCCTGTTTTCCAGTCAGACTCCTCGAACAGAGTCACTTGTGTGTAATTGGGCAGAGCGATCCACTGTCGAGAGTGTGTTCCATCGGCCCAGTGATGAGCGTTGATGTCGTATTCAATCACGCCTTCTGCTGGTTGGAGTTGGGAAGTGTTCTCGAAAATTCCTGTTTCGCTTAGCTTTGTCGGGAAAGACGCGGTTTGGTTATTTTGTGAGTTAAGGCTGAGTCGATGGATCGATCCGTCGTATGCAACAATGAACACCTCACCCAGAGGATCTTGCATGAAGCATATGATGCGGTTCGTTGTTTCACAAAGTTCCTTTTGCCAGGTCACGCGGTCTCCCTCGTAACGTAGACCCCAAACTTTACCCGTCATCCAATCACCGTAGATGTAAACTCCTTGAAGATCCGGGATGCGGTCGCTTTGCCAAACGTAACCGCCCGTGATAGAGCGAGAGTCAAGGTGGGTATGTTCAAAGAGTGGACGGGTGATAGGGACCTTTGGCTGTTGGTCCGGTTTAACCTGCTGACTCCCTTCCATGATGCTCCAACCGTGGTTCTGTCCGGATCGCACGAGGTGAATCATCTCCCGCATTTCCCAGCCGACATCCGCTACCAATAGGTCCCTGGTGCCGGGTGCGAAACTGATTTTCCATGGGTTTCGAAAGCCATAAGCCCAAATTTCCTCTCGAGCGTTTTGCACCCCAATGAAAGGATTGTCCTTTGGGATTCGGTAGGGGCGCTTCGGTGTGGGTTGACTGACGTCAAGACGCAGAATGGATGATCGTAAATCAGAGAGATCTTGTCCCACTCCATCACCATCGGGTGGGTAAGGCGGTTGTCCGTCTCCCACGGAAAGGTAAAGCATCCCATCTGGACCAAACGCCATACTGGATCCAACGTGCCCATTGCTTTTCCAGTGAAGCATCTCCGTTACGCTCCCCATGTCAAATGTTGGGATCGTTGGATCAATCACTCGGACTCTCACAAGGCAATGGCCGTCATCGAGCTTTCTTTTCTTGGTGAGCGTGATGAAGCACCAAGGTTCATTGGCAAGGTCATGATGAAACATCGTTGCGTACCCCGTCTGAACCTGCTCTTTCAACAAGTCCCTCAAGTTAAGCAACGGTTCGGCGGTTGCATCTTCCGTCTCATTGTCAAAGGTAACGATCTTGTTTCCCGCGTGGTTTGCAATCCACTTTTGAGCGGATGGCAACCATGAAATATTCGTCGGACGGTCTAAAACGACCTTGGTGAAGACGCGATGGGTGGTATAGGGCAACGGTGGATTCGGACTGCCCTGTACCCGTGATGTGGTCCATGGGGTGGTTCGTTGGTTTCTTGTCTCCTCTGCCGTTGCTTGTAGACACAATGCAATTAGAAGTGAGAGCAAAATGATTCGCATCAACGTGGGTTTCTCGCAAAGGGACAAAGCGGAATTAGTCATGCGAAACAATAAGGCACTCGAGAAAGCGGTTAGTAGCGGTTAAACGACGGTGAATCCAGCGAAGAATTCGGTACAGTCAGTCACATGGTGACACCATGGCTGGATCAGTGTGCCACAGCGGGACGATGCTAGTTTACCGCTTTCTCTCCGCGGTTTGTCCTAGTTCTCCGTTTTTTGGGGGCGATCGCAATTACCGACTCAAGCATGATACCCTTTGCAGATCACAGATTGATGAAAAATACTCAACTGAACGGTTTCGACCGCGAGGGATCGGTGAACCGTGCTAGGTGTTTCTCAAGTACTCCTCCTGACATGTTTTTCGACCCGCGTCATTTCTTGGGATGTATCCATTGCCATGTTGCCTGAGCAAGCAAAATGCTTAACGTGTCATGGTTATCTGCGTTTTGAATGTTGCGTGTGAGGGTAAATCTCCTGTTCGGTAGTCACATGTTGAGCACACTAGTCACATGTCAGGCAGAGGTGTGGGATAGGTAACGACGGTGGAAGGCGTTACGTTGGTAGTTACCCCGCTTTTGACTTGTTAAATGAATCGCACCTGGTGATTCCGAAAGCGCCGTAACAATTTGTAGTGAGGCATTAGTCAATTGCCTCGTGGTCTCAAGTAGTCGCTTACCCTCAGAAATGGTGCCTTCCGTCTCATGAAAATTTGGATTGACGCTGATGCAGCACCACGTGATGTCAAAGAGGTGGTTTTTAAAGCGGCAAAACGGCTGAGTGTGGAAACAGTTCTGGTAGCGAACCAGCGAATTGCAATTCCGGCGAATGCTGTCACGGTGTCGATGGTAACGGTCCGCGAGGGTGCTGATGTCGCGGACCGTTACATTGTGCAACACAGTTGTCCAGGTGACCTCGTTGTGACCGCCGATATCCCACTGGCAGCATTGCTCGTTGAGAAGCAAGTGGATGTCATTGATCCACGCGGTGATGCGTACGATGCAACGAACATCGCGAGTCGGTTGTCAATGCGCGATTTTATGGATCAAATGCGCGGTGCTGGCGTTATGACCGGGGGCAGTCGCCCTTACGGCGATCAAGATAAGAAAGCGTTTGCAAATACGTTTGATCGTTTGCTTACAAAGTTGATTCGCAGATCGGCGGATTCGCAAGTGATCGAGGAGTGATCGGTTTCGCGAGATCTTAGAATGCGATGATGTATCGGGGCCAGTATTCTCCGAAACAGCAGGCAACGATAGATCAGGCAACGATAGATCAGGCAAAGATTTTCTTACTACTTCTTGTCCCTGTTCAGATTCAGCCATGAGGCGATCCGATTGGTGACTTTTTCCGCAGCGGAGTGCTGGACAAAATGATCAGCTCCCGGGATGGTGATCAAAGTCAGGTCGTTCTCGATCCACTCCCAAGTATCATTCAGTGCGCCCGGTAGCAACGCGGTATCGTCGAGTCCGTGTATCATCAACACAGGACATTTCACCTTGGGGCCGATGGAATCCGCCTCCGTGTAGGGAGGTTTGGGGTAATTCGCTTTGTAGTAATTCAACATTCCGTTGAATGATGATCGTTTGAAGGCTTCAATATATTTGGATCTAGCAGCAGGGTCCTTTACCCAAAACGCTAGGCCGGTTGCGGTTAGTTGGTCCGCGGCATTTGTCGCTTGGAATCGTCTCGCATACTCTGACGCTCGCTTTTGCTCGGGGTTGTTGGCGAGTTCCCGTCTCAATCCATTCATGTGCGGTAAGTTCAGGATGACAAGACGCTCGGTCATCGAGGGGTAAGTCATTGCAAACGACCAGGCCACGGCCCCACCCCAATCATGCCCGACGATGATTGCTTCCTCGTGATCGAAGTGTTTAAGCACTGATTTGACGTCATCAACAAGTTTCGGCATTGAGTACTGCTCGATACCCACGGGTTGATCACTGAGGTTGTAACCTCGCTGATCGATGGCAACCACTTGGTGTGTTTTTGCGAGTTCTGGAATTTGATGCCGCCACGTGTACCAGTAGTCTGGAAAGCCGTGGATCATTACAACAAGTGGCCCTTCACCTGCGGTGACGTAATGGATTCGAGTGTCACCTGATTGAGCATAGCCATGGGTTCCAATTTCATCGGAGCGAATCGGTGAATCATTCGCATATGCCGTCGAAGTAAAAGCAATGAGTAGCACAGTGTTGGTTATCAGTGATGATGGAGGTTTCATCTAATTGGATCCCAGAGCGTTGGCGGGATTTCCCTTCAAGTGTATTTTTCGAGTCGACTTACAGAAGCGTGGTTGAGGTAAGGGCGGCGGCGTTCAATGAAGATACCGTCTGCCTGCCGTCCATCGAATTGTAGGAAAAGTGGACGTCGGAGGTTGGTGTCTTTACATGCGTCACGGAGACGCAACGTGTGAAGGGCGACATGGACCCTTTCCGGCCTGAGATCGTAATTCCCGATCTTTACGGCGTCTATTCCGTCATTCGCGTGGACTGATGTCGTTCTCAACTGCAGCCTGTCCGATGGGTGGCTGATTGGTCAGCTGCGTATACTACTGGTCGACGGCCGCACTTCGCGAATTACGCACAAAAATTTTCGGTGTTTGTTAATCTTCGATTACAAGAAAACGAGAAGGCAGTCGTAAATTTGGTAAAAAAATGGCATGGTAAATTGCTTGCCGGGATAAATTACCAGAACGTGGCTCAAAGCATCGGATCCGTTGCTCAATCGCATACGCAGACTGTTCACGCCCTGACTCGTTTTTCAAATTAGAAATGCAAACCGATATGTCACCACTCAGCCGTGCATTTTCTTTCTTGCTCCTGTCCACATTGTTTTCGGGCCTCCATGCGTCTGACTTCGAAGTATCGCATTTGCAGGAGCGGATCCTGACAACGATCGACTCAGTGCAGCCCGCAGTGGTCTCCGTTAGGCAACGAGGTGGGATGTTCAGTGGCGTCATCATTAGTAAGGAAGGTCATATTCTCTCGGCGGGGCACGCGGTTAGTCCTGGGGCGACCTATCAAGTCTGGCTGCCTGACGGCCGACGGTTCTCGGCGCGCGGTAAGGGGTCAAATCCACGAGCGGATTGTGCGCTTCTAAAGATCACCTCAGAATTCAAGGAGCTACCGTACGTTCGGATGGGAGATTCCAGCGGATTGGTTCGGAATCAACCATGTTTGAGCATCAGTTTCCCCGGGGGACAGGGAACGCGTGGAGTCCCGGTCGTGCGGTTCGGTCGTGTTGTGCAGGCGGGTCGGGGCAACCGAATGCTTCAATCGACGGCATTGATGGAACCTGGCGATTCCGGAGGTCCACTCTTTGATCTGCAAGGGCGCGTCATCGGCATTCATTCTCGCATTGGACAGAGTATGAGCCGGAATTTTGAAGTGCCGATCAACACGTTTAAAACGTTTTGGAATGAATTAAATCAAGAAGCGTCTTTCACAGAAAAAGGACCACCTGTGCCTAAGTTAGGATTCTTGGGGCAGGATCGCGGAGATGGAGTGGGAATCGTGATCACGGAAGTCATTGAGGATAGCCTTGCGAAGAAGCATGGGCTTGAACCAGATGATATTATCCAGAAAGTGGGCGAACAAGAAACCAAGACGATTACGAAGCTACGTGAGGCACTGATCGCTGCCCGCGATAACAACACCGAAGAATTGATTGTTAAAATCATTCGAGCAGAGGAAGGGATGGAGGTGAACATCCCATTCGACGTCCAAAGGACTGCTGCTGATAAAGTGGAGATGCCTGTATATGAAGAGAAGGAATTCGATGAACCCCGGGCAATCGATCAGCTTGTCAACCTACCCGCTGAGTTCAAAGACCTCGAGTCCCAACTGGATGATGCATGCATTGAAGTTTCCAGCTCTTTGGCGGATGGGACCGCCGCAAAGATCGTGGGCACCCTGATTCGTGATACACCGTTCATCGTCAGCAAGAGTTCTATGGTGCACAGCAAGCCAACGATCGCCAATGGTGACGAATCGATTGATTTGCAGGTTGTCTCGCGAGATGCCGACAATGACCTCGTCTTGCTGAAGGCTCCTTCGGAAAATACCGCAGGGGTTGACCTTGCAACGGAATCAGGAGAGACGCCCGGAATCGGTAGCTTTTTGATCACACCTGATTTGACTGGCCCCGGATTGGTCAGCATTGTGAGCACGAAGGCTTTTAATTCTCCAAAGCAGCAGAGTCGAGGTTACCTTGGCGTAGTGCCTGCCGACTACAAGAACAAAAAAGGTGCGATTCTTGAGGAGGTGACTGATGATGGTGCCGCCAAGCGTGCTGGACTGCAGGTAGGTGACGTGATCACCAAAATGAATGAGACGTCGATTGCAACACAAATGGAACTCCGCCAGTTCCTAGGCGCACTTGATCCGAACGCAACTGTGGTTGCACAGGTAAGGCGAGGGGACAAAAAAATTGAAAAGACAATCCGTCTGGGTGCATTTCCTTCAATGTCGAATCATGCGGCTGATCGAATGGACAAGAGTGGGCGTCGTGACGGTTTTGCGACGGTCATACCACATGACGCTGATTTAAAGCCCGCCAAGTGCGGCGGACCCCTTTTCGATCTCGAAGGGAATTTTATCGGCTTGAATATCGCCAGAAATAGTCGGGTTCGGAGTTATGCGATCCCGAGTGTGTTGATCAAAGAGTTGATCCCCGCGACGGAATAAGCGTCGAGTTTGTGATTGTACTTACTTATAAGAATCAAGCGTCGGAGTGGCACAAGCTGGCTTCTCGGTGACCGAGGTATTGGAAATTGAAACCTTGGACCGAACCTGAGACACTGGCTGAATTCTTTGCGATCGGCGTATTCCATCGAGCGATCCTACACCGTGCAATCGGCACAACCGCCGGACGCATCGCGTTTCAACGCATGTCACGTCAAAAAACGTGGTATCTGGAGTCCCATCTTAATCATCTGCAATTATTATTGATGGATTCCTAAAA
The DNA here is from genome assembly GCA_964225475.1 of Candidatus Nitrosopumilus sp. Classification (GTDB taxonomy): domain Bacteria; phylum Planctomycetota; class Planctomycetia; order Pirellulales; family Pirellulaceae; genus Rubripirellula. The sequence continues at coordinate 14,270 of CAXQOB010000021.1, forward strand.
ATCCTTAAGCACTGAGTTCAACCCATGCGTCTTGGTTCAAGCCTTAAACAGGGTGTTGCCTGTCTGTTCGTTCTGGTACCCGTTCTCTTGCCTGTCTCCGTTGGTTCCGGGCAGGATATCACCAAGAAACGCCTCGACCACGAGGCCTACGATGAATGGAATACACTCTCGCGAGATACGCTTTCCAACGATGGGCAGTGGGTGATGTATACCGTTCAGAATGGAGCGATTGAAGGTCCTTCTACCACCATCTTTTTTAACCCTGACAATGGCAAACGGTATGTCGTTGAAAGGGCAACCAGTGCAGTTTTTACGGACGATAGCCGGTACGTGATTTACCGTATCAATCCAGAAAAGAAAAAAACGAGCGACTCCTCCGCTGAAAACGCAAGGCCTCAGGTTCAGTGTCTGGAACTTGCCACCGGTACTGCGATGACACTCGATGCGGTACGCACCTTCTCGGTCCCCAAGGAAAGCGGGCGTTGGCTTGCTTGTCTGTTGGATAGCCCGCCGGGACCGAAGGCGATCAAGTCCGTGAGTCAGTCGAGGGAAACCTTCGGTGTGACAGGGGAAGGTTTGGAGCAGAAGAGTAAGCCCGTTAAGTTGAAGAGTCGCGCTGCCCTCGCTCGTGAGCGTGGTGAATTGAAAGCGGAGAGCATTCAGGAGAAGAGTGGACAACCGACAAAGAAATCCACAGCCAGTGGAGCGAAGGCAGCCGGCAAAGAATCCGGTTCTTCGTCATCAGAGGCAGAGAAGAAAGATAAGCAACCAGGTAATCCTCTACTTTTGATTGATTTGCACACAGGGATTCGGAGGACCTATCCCAATGTGACCAGTTATCGGTTTTCGAAAAATGGGAGTCATGTCGCGTTCATCACCTCGGTGCCCAAGGGGTCAACCAAGACCACCGGTAAGTCGGCGAATCTGGTTGACGGCGTGTACCTCATCAAACTCGATAATTTCTCACAGTCCACCTTATTAGAGGGGCTCGGCCAATACCGAGGTTTGACCTTCTCCAGTGATGGCGCGAAAATCGCATTCCTTGGAAACCGCGATGATTACCAAGCTAAGACACCAAGTTGGAGTGTTTTTCTAGCGTCGACGAAAAAAACGGCCGCCAACAAGATCGCCAGTGAGACCACTGATGGGATTCCATCCGGTTGGTGGGTCGCCCCGCAATCAGGTTTACAGTTCTCTGATGACATGACGCGCTTGTATTTTGACACGGCGCCGATCAGCGAAAAAGTATTGGAAGAACGCAAGTCGAGTGGCTCAAAGAAAAGCTCGGCCGAGGAAGAGAAGAAAGGTAAGGCCAAGCTGGATCTATGGCATTGGAAAGATCCGCAATTGCAACCACAGCAACTGTTAAGGGCACAGTCAGAGCGTACGCGCACCTATAAGGCTGCATACGTCTTTGACGGTTCCCGAGTGGTTCAATTGGAAACTCGATTGATGCCCTCGATCGGCATTGACTATCGCTCGAAATCAAGGATTGCGGTTGCAAATACGAATTTGCCTTATCAAAAATCGCTGTCGTGGGATGTACCGGGATTTCAGGATGTGGTTCTTGTGAATCTGGACACTGGGATGCGTCAGAAAGTTGCCGAGCGGGTGAAATGGAGTGCGGCGTTGTCACCAGAGGGTAACTACATCACATGGTTCGATGCAGAAAAGAGGCAATGGTTCTCGCAGTCAACGCGGGGAGCAAATGCCAAGCCAATCCTGATCAGCAGAGGCGTCCCTCATCCGCTTCAGAATGAGCTTCACGACACACCAAGTCTAGCGAGGCCGTACGGGGCAGCAGGGTGGCTGGCCGATGATCGTGCAGTATTGGTTTACGATCGATACGACATCTGGCGGCTCGATCCAGCCGGTAAACTCCCAGCGGTCTGCATCACCTCGGGTAAGGGACGCGAAGCCGGGGTCCGTTATCGCTACCTCAAGCTTGATTCGGAGCAGAGAGCGATCGCGGCAAGTGAAGCATTGATACTGTCAGCATTTAACACGAAAACAAAAGCAAGCGGATTTGTTTCACTCGAGGCGATTGACGGCAAGGATCGTGGTGCATCAGCTCAATTGAAGCAATTGATCATGCTGGAGGAGAGTGTAAGTAGCCTCGAGAAGGCGAAAAATGGGGATCGTGTGATTTTCAAGCGAAGCACGTTCAGGAACTGCCCCGATCTGTGGAGCAGTAAGCTTGCCTTCAAAGAGATCACTCGTGTCAGTGATATCAATCCACAGCAAGAGAATTACTCGTGGGGGACTGCCGAACTGGTTCATTGGAAAGCGGCTGATGGGCAAGATCTCGACGGGATATTACTGAAGCCTGATGGATTCGATCCATCCAAGAAGTATCCCATGATGGTTTACTTTTATGAACGCAATTCAGATAACCTCCATCGCTATTACACACCTGCTGCCGGCCGTTCGATCATCTGCCATAGTTTCTATGTCAGTCGAGGTTACCTCGTGTTCATCCCCGACATTCCCTACAAGACAGGTGAGCCGGGTCCGAGCGCCGTCAATTCAATTCTTCCCGGTGTCGATCATCTCGTGAAGAAGGGATTCGTACAGGAAAATAAAATTGGATTGCAGGGTCACAGTTGGGGTGGGTACCAAACCGCGTATCTGGTCACGCAAACTGATCGGTTTGCGTGTGCCGAGTCAGGTGCGCCGGTCAGTAACATGACCAGCGCTTACGGAGGAATCAGGTGGGCAAGTGGGCTCAGTCGAATGTTCCAGTACGAACGAACACAGAGTCGGATAGGGCAAGATCTTTGGTCTGCTAGAGATAAGTATGTCGCCAACTCACCACTCTTTTTTGCTGACCAGATCAACACACCCCTGTTGATCCTTCACAATGATCGAGATGGAGCAGTTCCTTGGTATCAGGGGATTGAATTGTTTGTTGCATTGCGACGTCTCGGCCGTCCTGCATGGATGCTCAATTACAACGGCGAGCCACACTGGGTGATGGAGGATTACAATCGAAGAGATTTTGCGAAGCGAATGCAACAGTTTTTTGACCACTACCTTCTCGATGCACCTGAGCCTCAGTGGATGGCAGTCGGTATTCCGGCTACTGAGAAGGGAGAAGAGTATGGTTTTGAATTGCTCGAGCCCGAAAAATGATGCGATTGTTGTGTTTACCCCCAACTTTGTGGGAAATAGAAGTCTCCTTGAAGTCTCGAGTGGTTAAACAAGGCTAAACAAGTACGGTATCATCATGGTTGCCGTGCTGGATCGGATCCTTCGTTATTTGGTGTGACGGCGAATCTTTTTTAAATTTCGGAATCTTCGTTAGATCGAACTGACGCTTGATCTTACGCATTGTTCCAAGTTCTACCCTGAATGAAAATGCTGCGTCTCTGGAATCGAAATCTTGATAGCGATCATTTTGATCGGAATCGTAAAGCCCAGTTAAGCAAGAGGCAGGGTTTCGTAAATCGCTTTTTGCCTTGCGACAGATTCACTCCTTTCATTTGTTCTCAAATGATTATTGCCTTAGTGATGGCAAGTCAGTTCACTCACGGGGCAGACTCACAAACTGGCTCGGGGCGGATTGCATGGGATCAGTCCGCTGTGATTGGGTTTCCCGATACCCCGCCGCCCTACCGAGTGAAGCAGAGGTATCCCGATCTTGAGTTGAACAACCCCTTGAGCATTTCAAGATTGCCTGGAACGCGTGACCTGTTGGTTCATGCACACAAGGGTGGTTATGGCGGTCCTGGAAGCCTGCTTCGGTTCGCTCAGGATAAGCAAAATTCGCATCCCGAAGAGTTTCTCGTCATCGGGGAGATAATCTATGGTGTTGCCTTCCATCCTGAATTCGAGAAAAACGGTTGGATGTACGTAGGCTGCAACGGGCGGTCGGCGGAGCAGGGAAAGATTTGTACAAAAGTGCTGCGGTTTCACGTTGATCCTAAGGCACCTTATCGGTGCGATCCCGAATCACGAGTCACCGTGATTGAGTGGCCATCCAATGGGCATAACGGCGGCGATCTCGCTTTCGGTAACGATGGAATGCTTTACGTATCCGCTGGTGACGGTACTTCGGACTCCGATGCAAACCGTGCAGGACAAGATCTCTCAACGTTGCCTGGGAGCATGCTTCGGATCGATGTGGATCAGACGGAATCAGGACAAACCTATTCGATCCCTCAGGATAATCCCTTTCTCGAGATTCCTGATGCGCGGCCAGAAATCTGGGCCTACGGCCTTCGTAATCCTTGGCGAATATCGGTCGATTCTCGGACAGGCGATCTATGGGCCGGCATCAACGGCCAAGACCTTTGGGAGACCGCTCAAGTTGTCCGTCGCGGAGAGAACTACGGTTGGAGTATCACCGAAGGAAGCCATCCCTTTATCACGCAACAGTCGCGTGGACCCACGCCGATCATCACTCCGACCATCGAGCACCCACACTCAGAGGCACGGTCACTTACAGGTGGTCACGTTTACTATGGAGATAGGAACAAAGAGCTTCGTGGCCACTACATTTATGGTGATTACTCAACGGGAATGATCTGGGCGGCAAAGCACGAAGCGGGTGAGATTGTCTCTCATTTCGTTGTCGCAAGAAGCCAATTGCAAATCGCCGGTTTCGGAATGGACCACGACGGAGAGCTGGTCATTGTTGATTATGGGGGTGGGCTCTACGAACTCGCTCCCAACCCACAAGAGAAATCAGATCAATTTCCAAAATTGCTCAGTCAAACAGGGATCTACACATCAATCAAAGACCATCAGGTTCATCCGGGACTGATTCCCTACACCGTCAATTCACCTCTCTGGTCGGATGGTGCGGCTAAGGAGCGTTTTATCGGGATACCCGGGACTGAGTCCATCGAATTCAAGCCCAACAACAGTTGGGAGTTTCCGGACGGTACGGTTTTGGTGAAAACATTTTCTCTTCCCGTCGCAAAGCCAGCACCTACACCCGCGGACTCTTCCTCCATGCGTCGGATCGAGACCCGCCTGATGACACGCCAGGGTGGGGAATGGTTTGGCTACAGCTATCGCTGGAATCCTGAGCAGAGTGATGCAAGTTTGGTAGCAGCGGAGGGGCACGATGAGGCTTTTGACGTTTATTGGAAGGGTTCCTCGGGCTCAGCAACAAAACAAACATGGCACTATCCAAGTCGGTCCGAATGCATGGTTTGCCATAGTCGGGCGAGTAATTATGTTCTCGGGTTATCAGCTCAGCAGACGAATCTGACGATTAACCGTGGTGGTCACTCGCTGGAGCAATTGGAGTTTTTCCGGCAGCTAGGCCTGTTTAAGGGACCCGTGTCATCGGAGGCGAACCCGAATTCAAGTGATGATTCTGCCGCATCGCCGGGTGGCGATGTGACCGCCGGCAGTGATTTTCATTTTCCTCGACCGCTCGATGAGCTACCTCGATTGGCAAATCCGAAGAATCCCGAGGAACCACTTGAAGCACGGGTGCGGGCTTACCTTCATTCAAATTGTGCGAATTGTCATGTAAAGGAAGGTGGTGGGAACTCGAAGCTGGTGCTCACAGCGAATCGGCCTCTGGAAAAGACCGGTCTCATTGGAGTAAAACCACTCCACGATACGTTTGGCCTCAGCGACGCAGAGGTCATCAAAGCCAAGGCGCCGGATCAATCAGTGCTGCTCGAGCGTTTGAAGCGAAGGGGGCCGGGGCAGATGCCACCTTTGGCAACCCGTGTCGTCGATGCTCACGCGATCGAGATGATCAAGAGCTGGATTGAGTCATTGCCCAGTGAAAATCAGTCATTGCCCAGTGAGTAAGGGTCCGAGGCTAGGCATTTGAGCAGATTGATACCTCTCATGCTCAGTTCGGTCTGGTTCTTTTGCGATGGAGTGTTTCGCCGTGCAGTGGTCAGTGCTGCCCCTCGGTGGCTTTTTAGCGGCCGCTACTCATTACGGCTCGTGACTCTTTTCCTGGCGGATTCGTCTTGTTCTACCCAATGGTTGAGCAGTGGATGGTTTGAGTCGATGACCTGTGATCAACCGCATGCCTCGCCAATAGGTTGCATTTTCCGCAAATGCCAGTTGGGTAAAGGCAGCCTTCAGAGAGCGGCCTCAAATGATCGGTTTCCTGCCGTGTCCAAAAAACTTGTTTTTTCTTGGGCAATCCACAACGGACCGACGCACTAGCATACACAGCCGGTGATTCTTCAGAAGCAGTTCCCTGCTTCGATGGTGGCATGCTTCGAGTGCAGGGCCTGGATCTTGGTGGATTTGAATTGGTTCACGAATGCCCCACCGATGTTTCTCGGCTGCTTCTGATGATCAAAAAATCAACTGATGATTCTGATGAGAGGACTGATGGAAGAGAACCAAGAAAATCGTCGTTACCATGATCTGGATTTTGTGCGAGCCGCCGCGATGTTACTCGGATTGTTGCTGCACGTATGCATCTTCTTCATGCCACCCGAAAAATACTTTTGGGCGTCAGGCGATTACAACGGTGATGTTCTTAATTCTCAGTTTCTGAGCTTCATTCATCTGTTCCGTATGCAATTATTCTTCTTGCTTGCGGGTTTCTTTGCTGAGCTGGTAGTTGACCGGAAGGGTCTAGGGAAGTTTGTTGGCGATCGATTGAAGCGAATTCTCCTGCCGTTTACGGTTGGGGTGATATTGGGTGTGCCAATTTTTGTTCTTCTTAATGGGTATCGTGGGTACTACACCAATACCTACGACCAGAGCACTGTCTTTCAAGTTATCCAGTCAATGTCCTTGTTCGGTGTTTTTGAACCCGACGCCCCACTCAAGGACAATCTAATGCACTTTTGGTTCGTGTATTACCTGCTGATCTTTTACTTCGTTTACACCGTTTTGCGACCCCTGCTGGTTTCGCGTCCAATTCAATTTCTCACTCAGTGGCACCGATTGGTTGAGGTCGGAGTCAAGAGGTGGTGGGGGTTTCTTCTGTTGGGATTATTAATTGCACCTCTGCAGTACATTCTGAAGGTGGTAACTCTTCCCCCTTCAGGATTTAACGCGCCAGTGATCGATCTGGGATTGTACTTCCTCTATTTCCTTTTCGGTGTCGCCCTCTACCGTCAGCGTGAGTTGCTGATCCATCTGAAGCACAATGCGCTGATCTATGCGGCATTCTCCGTCCCTTTATTCATCTTGCTTGATTATCCAAGCATGAAAGTTGATTTGTCCAAACCAGTAGTGAACGACATTTTTACCTGGACAGTATTCGATCTGGAGACAGCACGGTTTGTGCCCCCACAGATCATCAGCGAGGGATTTATTTACGGTGGCTGGTCGAAAGTTCTCATTGTGGTTTTACGCACGACGCTCTGTTGGAGCATGTGTTTTGCTTCCATTGGTCTAGCAAGTAGGTACCTGAGTAACGAGAGCGCTCCGGTTCGTTATCTGGCCGATTCGGCTTACTGGGTTTACTGGATTCATCTGCCACTAACGTTCAAACTCTCGTATATGGCGCAAAGCTTTGATGGACTCGATGCTCTGACGAAATGTTATCTGGTTTTAGTGTTCTCGACCCTGTTGATATATATGAGCTATCAATGGTGTGTTCGGTATACTTGGATGGGGGATTTCTTCATGGGAAAACGGAAGTCCCCCGATGACCCTGGTGAGGAGAGATTCCGCGTTGCGAATCTGGTCAAAGTTTCAGCGTTTCCAGTCATCGTGGGAGGTGTCTTTGTATTCAGTGTTGGTTCACTGACAAAGTACAGCCGCTCGAACAATGATCAAGCGCCGCTTGTTGAGGCCTACGTCACTCGAGACGCGGAGTTCATGAAGCGTTATGAGACGGTGGAAGGTATTACAGACGCTTTCGGCAATACGCCCCTGCATACGTCACAGTTCGCGCCAGAAGGCGCAAGGCGATACGATCCGATTCCGTTGCTTCTGGATCGCCTTAATACGCTTGATCATCAGAACCATTTTGGCAGGACCGCATTGTTCTACAGTGTTAAAAATGGGAATGTCGGTGATATGAAGGCACTACTTGATGGCGGTGCTGATGCGAATATTGCCGATATGTACGGCCACACAGCTGCCCATGCCGCAGCGATTCTGTGTGGGCATCGAAATCAGTCAATGGCTGAGATGTATCAGGGAATACTCCATACATTGATCGAGCGAGGGGCCCGAACCGATCTGCAGGATACTCGAGGTCGCACCGTTGAGGATTGTTTAGAACAATTCGCATCATTGGATTTACCCGCATTAATGCAACGCTTTGAACGTTAGCGATATTACTGCATCCATTTGAGGCGCTTTAAGCATAAGAAAAAGGCTGATTTGCTAAGTGTTTTCGATCGCGGTAATTAAAATTGATGAGTCTGAGTGACGAACCTCTGTTGATTTTTACCTCCAACTTCTCCCGTTCCCCATCCAGATTGTTCAATGGCCAAATGTGGTTCGTGCAATATTGATGTCTCAGCTCACGCTAAGTTTTGCCCTCAGTGTGGAAAATCGCTTCCGGCTGCGGACGGAAATCTTAGCCAATCGCTCGAGCCAACCTTCTTTGAGAAGTCGCCGGTCAAGAAGCGGCCTGCGTCCGGTTCGGGTAATCTTTCCGGCTCTGGCTCCGTGCAAGGTCGATCAGGGTTAGATTCTTCTGGGTATCGATGGCCACCGGGTACGGTATTGGGAGAGCGTTTTCGAATCGTCGGACCACTTGGTCGTGGTGGAATGGGCGAGGTTTATCGTGCCGACGATCTCAAGCTTGCTCAGTCGGTTGCGTTAAAGTTCCTCCCGGAGCATCTGACGGAGGACCCGCGTCGGTTGGAGTTGCTCTACAACGAGGTTAGACTCGCTCGCTCAGTTTCGCATCCAAGCGTTTGCCGTGTTTACGATATTGGAGAAATTGATGGCCAGCACTTCCTATCGATGGAATTCATCGATGGTGAGGATTTGTCGAGTCTGCTTCGACGGATCGGTCGATTGCCGGCTGACAAGGGAATTGATATTGCGAGACAGATTTGTGGAGGTCTCTACGCTGCCCACGAGCGGGGTGTGATTCATCTTGATCTAAAGCCGGCCAATATCATGCTCGACGGGCGGGGAAAGGTCAGGATCACTGACTTTGGGCTTGCCAGACTAACGATGGCGAGTGATCACCGTGATGGCATTGTGGGCACCCCTGCTTACATGGCACCAGAGCAGCTTGCCGGTGGTGCGGTGGGTGTGCATTCGGATGTTTATGCACTGGGTTTGATCTTTCATGAAATCTTTACGGGCAAGCCCGTTTTCAGAGCTAGCTCGATAGCGGAAATGATCCGGTTACGTGACCAGTCTGCGCCGAGTCGCATTTCATCGATTGGTAAAGATATCGAACCAGTCGTTGATAAAATCATTCAACGTTGTTTGAGCAATGAGCCCAGCGAGCGACCGCCCAATGTCGTTCAGATCGCCGCGGCGTTGCCGGGTGGTGATCCGTTGGCTGCTGCTGTCGCAGCCGGAGAGACGCCTTCACCTGAGTTGATTGCGGCCAGCGGTGGAACGGGCGGGATCTCTCCGAAATGGGGAATTTCTGCGTTAGCTATCTTTTTATGCTTGCTGTTGTCTTCCGTTTTTCTGATGAACACGGTGTCTCCGCTACACCGTTCAACTTACTCGCTTAAGCCCGATGTGCTGGAGGATCGCGCTAAACAGATCTCAAAGGAGTTGATCGGCGGCGCTGCGAGTAATGCAAAGGATTCTGCGTTCGGTTTTTGGTACAACCCTGACAAATACGGCAAAGGTGTTTCTCAGGAACAGGTGGCTGCTGATGGTGGTTTAGAGTTTTGGTACCGCCAGTCCTCCGGGTTTCTCAGTCCGAACCATCCCTTTCTTTATGCGAGGCAGCCTCGCATTGTTACGTTAACGGACCCTCCAGCGATTACCACCGGGATGGTAGGTGTCCGATTAACGGGCACCGGTAAGCTTCGAGAAATATCCATTGTTCCCAGTCTCTCCGTAGGTAAGAGAGCTGATCGTGGCGATGATGGTGAGGGTATTCCGGAATCACAGTGGAGGAAGGCTTTTCGTTGGGCGGGACTGGAGTTTGAGAATTTTCAATCCGTGGAATGTCAATGGACTTCGCCATGGGCGGTGGATGAATGTTTTGCGTGGACCGTGAACGATCCACAAGCTTCCGGTGATGAGCAACCTTTACGAGTCGAAGCTGCATCGATTGATGGGGCAATCTGTTACTTCCAGGTTATTCAGCCGTGGACCACGCGTCAGTGGACTCTCCCCACTCGTACACTCGCTGTGAAGGGTGGATCCACGACGAAGAAGGTCACCAATATGGGTGAACTCGCGCAAGATGCGCTGTTTTTTGTGATTGGTGGACCCTTACTTCTTATCTCCATCGTGCTGGCAATCAGAAATCTCAAGGCGGGTACCACGGACGAAGAGGGGGCCATTAAGTTTGCTGGAGTCATGTTGGTGCTCGATTTCGTGCTTGGGGTTTTTGAAGCGCACCACAATGCGTCACTCGGACTGGAGATTTCTAGCTTTGTTTCATGTCTCATCAATGGACTGGGGCGAACCGTCCGGTTCTGGATTTACTACTTAGCGTTAGAGCCATTCGTTCGGCGTATATGGCCAAAGGTATTGGTTTCATGGAATCGAATCCTCAAGGGACGGTTTACCGATCCGCATGTTGCGCAAGAAATACTGTACGGGTGTATCGCCGGAGCAGTGGTGGCTAACGTGCTCGGGATTGCCATGCTTTTTAGCGATTCCCCCGTCAATAACCTCATGGGGCGTCGATTGTGTGACCCCATGATTATTGCGAGCGGGCCTGGGGCCATTGCCGGTAGTATCCGTACCCTCTACGGGGCTTTGCCGGGTGTCTTCACGATGCTGGTGATTATTATTTTTCGACTTTTAACGCGGCACAATATCGCTGCGGTTTTAACTTTCACGGTGTACATGACTTCGATTAGCGTCGGTAGTTCTGATGGGTTGATCACCATTGGTTTCATTGCACTCACGGAATTGTTGACTGCATTGATTATTCTCCGCTTTGGTTTGTTGGCGCTGATCACCTTTAACATTGTCAGGGCGTCGATCATCTCCTTCCCAGTGACACTCAATGTAGAGGACTGGTACTTTTCCACAGGCCTCCTCGGAGTCACCATCCCTGTTTGTATCGGGCTTGCAGCATTCGTCTGCTCCATGGGTGATCAATCTCCATTGCGGATTCAAAAAAATCTCAATGAATGATCATTTTGTGCGGCAGCAGTTAAGTTGGGGGGTGTGGCCCACACCCACTTACTCCTCCCAGCTTTTCTGATTTGGTACCCGTAGCAGATTTTTTTATTCAAATACGTTGCCAACTTTTTGGTTCCGACATCAAGGCCTGTAGACTATGGGCACTACTCACCGATTGTCTGGCTGCCAATTTGCAGTCGCGAAACGACGGGTTGTTTCTTTTCCGCGTTGGGCCATTTAACTGTTCGACTGTGATCCGGTACTGGGGTTCATCATTTCTCAACTCAATAGCATCGAAGACGAGCCATCGGACGTGAATCCAGCATCGCCGACGTCTCTCTCATCCGAGGAGCTGTTGCCGCTTGTCTACGAGCAGTTGAAGCAGCTAGCTCGTCGGAGA
>CAXQOB010000022.1:0-9788 GCA_964225475.1 Candidatus Nitrosopumilus sp.
CTCAACTTCGGAATCAAAGATTCTCTGTGACTCACTCTGCAATGTTTCAATTCCGGTCAGTTTTGCCCCGAAAGGTTCAAGAGACGTAGATTGCGAACCCTCTGCACCACCGACATCTACTTGCAGCTCGTTGAGCTCCTTTCGGAAACGCTGCGCTAAGGGACCCAGTCGCTCAACGACCGCCTGTTCACTCCGACGCTGGAGACCTTGCCTGACTTCCGCGACCGCATTTTGATCAACCTTCTTATCCTTTGCGGAGGTCCACATCGCACCGAGTAAGGAGGGTAGGGAGCCCGAGAAAGAAATCAATACTCGATCCCACGCACCGTGAGTTAGGTTCAGTAGTCCTAGAACGGATCGGTATGGAAACCAAAAAGCGGCGGTTTGCGTTAATAAAATAAGCCTAAGACGCGTCCGAATTGCAGCTTGCAAGGGTCCGCCACGTCCAACAAGGGACTCCGCGATTTCGATGGGTAAGCGTATCGACTCCGTTCGCAACCGTGTGACAGCTCCAGTGAGCCCTGGGAGTTCATCACTCAAGATGGTGTGAAGAGAATGCCGGAATCGTCGCTCTAATGACTTGAGTCGCACCTCGCGTCGACGCTCATTCTCCCATTTACCACCGAGAAGCTTGGTGATTTGGCCTGCAACGCTCGCGGCGGATTCACGACCAACTTCCGCTTCATCGCGTGCGGCGACCTCGTAATCGTCGATCAATACGGGAGCGCTGATCAGACTCGCTGGTACAAGATCGTGAAGCCTCGAGAGAAGGGACTGGATATCATTCTCGAGGGATTCTGACCTCTCCCTAATCGCGTTAATGACGGGGATTACTAATGTCCCTTCGGATGCCTCTGCAAGTAGACTGACCGCTTGACTTCGAATCTGATCCGCACGAATCACAAGGACGAGAGCGGTTGCAACCGAGAGCGCTCGAGTAGCAAGCTTAGCTCCGTTCGCTTGGTCCTCGTTGCATGCCGGTGTGTCCAGCAAAAAGTAGGAGATACCAATGGACTCCATTTCGGAATCGTTGCAGTGACAGTAGTCCTCTTCTGCAGAATTGAGAAACGCAGGGGGCCTGGACCCGAGCCAGAGCAGCCGGGATTCATCTTCGGCTCCGTTCTCCCCGCCGACCGCCGATGCGTGTCCGTTCCGACGCCCCTTTGTCATCCAGTTGGCAATGGTTGACTTGCCTTGCCCTGACGGACCTACCACCGCCACGATCGGCGAGCCCTGTCCACGATCTTCTCGCAATAAATCCCTGGAAGCGGCGTGGCGGTCGCACAAAAGTTTTACCTCTTGGCCGACTCTGCTGTTGCCTAATACGTTAGAGGCTGCGCGGCGTACACGATCGGAAAAATCGATTTTATCACGTCCCCGTGGTCGATCATCCTCTGCCATGCTGTTGTTGGTTGGCATTGATTGCTCTTTGAAAACAGATTACCGAGGTGGTTGAATCGCTTTTGAAACCACTCGTTCCAATTCTTTCCGAAACTCTTTCCGCAATTGATAATAGGGCAAGGACACACTTACAGGTTCACGCTGAGTGATTTTTGGGTCCATCAGGCGATGTGACACCCCTGTCAGCTTCATTTTGGTTTGCTTATGAAACCGATGGATGCCGAAGATATCACATAAAACGGCATGGAAATCACCAAGTTGCTGTTTCGCCGCCTGGTATTCAACATCTCGGGTGCTTCGCTTGCCCGCCCATAACGTGGAAAGCGTTGTAAGGCCGGCTGCCGCGAGTAACTCTGAGATCGAAGCCGATGCGATCAGGTGTGTGGCCCCAAAATCGATTGGTATCATCATGACGCCTCCAAACGTAGCGAGGAGTGCAGCAAGAGGCGTCAACCCTGCGGTTAATTTCTTGTGTGTGGGAATCTCTTTCCACATTTGGCGAACTGCGGAGTCCAATCTCGCTGGGTCGAGCGACGTAAAATCATCCTTTTCGAACCGGAGGATTGCTGCATCACATGCCTCGCGCAGCTCCATGGCTTGAGTATCACTATTATGTTCAAACCAGAAACGCATATGGTTTGAGGCACCGTGTCGCTCCAGCGAATCGGCTAAACGTTCTGCTGTGAGCAAGCCACCATATTCCCCACGCCGAAATTTTTCTCTCACCTCGCCGGCTGCCCGTTTTGCGATAGCGGATGGAGTCAGTTGTTTTAATAGATCTCCGGCTCCACCAAACACTCGGCGTACGGCGGCATTCAAACGGACTCCCAAACGCGCGTACCATGGTGCAGTGGCGGCGAAGGATTCGGTGAGCTGGCGGATGATCCTTTCGCTCTGATGTAGACGAAGCTCCGTAATCTCGCCGCCCGGGGCGCGTTGAGCAAAAAAATCGGTTGCGGCTTCTAACAGGCAGACGCTGGCGCGTTCTGTTTGTGACCGCGAGTCGTCTGCATCCTTTTCTAGTAGCACCATCGCATCATTCCAGATGCTGTTCCGTAGTCCATTTTGTAGCGCGACACGAAACTTTTCGAATAACTGCCCGCGATCGAGCTGACTGGGTAGATTCGCAAGTAGCCGATCCTCTGTGATAGTTGCCGGCGGGTTTTGGTCGGGACTCGCCAAGACTGAGTAGAAGGAGGGGAGAGGGTCTTCATCGAGACGGTTCAATTGAGCGGCATATTCAAGTTCCGGTATAAACGGTTTGGTTGACGGCACATCAAAGTCGTAGGCGGCATAGATGGACTCGATCCCGTGCCGTCGGGCAAGCGGTGAGAAGGTTTCAAGGACCTGATCTGGTGTCAATTTTGCTCTGACTTTGTTTACCGCCAATAGCCTGGGTACCCCCGGCATCAGTTCGGCGGCGATACGAAGAAGATCCCCCAGTGTTCCGTCGCGGGTTGATTCAGCCGAAGTGACCACCAGAAAGGCGGAACACAGCGTTGCGGCGCGCCCGAGAACCTGCCTTCTAAGTTCCGGTGAGCCAAGCCCAAATGCTTCGTCCGACACGATATCTGGACAATCAAGCAAGCCGATCCCTAACTGATCAAGTTTTGAATCTGTCGCGACCAACGGCACGGATAGGGTGGTGGAATCACCCTCGTGATTGTTGTACTGCTTGTGCGCAACAGTCACCGAATCCGATAACAGTTCCGGTGAGGCACCAATTGCATCACCAATCTGCTGCATCAGTAAACCCCACAGCTCAGCATCCTCACGCCATTTGCTCGGTAGCCAGATAACAAAGCGATGAGTTCCCTCGGAATTGCTCGTCCCTCTGAGTGATCTTCTTCGCCCCTCCTCGCTGAGGAACGTTGCCACGAGACTGGTTTTGCCACTATTTAGCATTCCGGCAACCGCAACGGTCGGCCAACCAACTAGCCGAGCAGCGGTGTCGAATTGCCGGCCCGACGCAATAAGCCGCGATGCAACTTCCGGGTTAAGTCGCTGCAGGGCACCCAAAAAGCTTTCTTTTTTCTGGTCCGGGAACTGCATCTCAATCGCGGCACGTTGGTCATCGTCCTCAAGAAGGGCGAGTAGATTGCCCCAATCGATCGGTTCAATGACGTTGCCGCGAAATCGGAACATTGCGTGGTTTTGCGTTCAGGGTGGCTATTTCCGGTATCAACAATTGATCGCAATGCCGTGGGGCAGTCCGACGTCATATCAGATATCGTTCAAAAGGGCACGGAGCCTAAATTGCCCATCTAACACCATAACCGAGCTTCCTTGTTGGGCAAACCGCAAATGGTATTCTAGAGGGTCGCGATGACGCATTGAGTCAGGATTGGTTGAACGTCTGCCGAACCGTTCATTTGTGATCCGATTATGATAAGAATTGTCTGGTTGCGCTGTGAACCGATTGAGGGAGTCTTGTTCACGCATGCTCCGTTAATCCAGACGATCGGCTCAGGATCGGCCTCAGGAATTGTGCAGTTTTGTTTCCTTTCAAGACAGCAATTTCTTCCGGTGTTCCCATTCCCATGACCCTGCCTCCATCTTCGCCGCCCACTGGTCCCATATCGATAAGCCAGTCACAGCTTGCCAACACATCGAAATGATGTTCAATCACGATAACCGTATTACCCCCATCCACTAATCCGTGAAGCACGTTGATCAATCGCTTCACATCAGTGAAGTGGAGTCCCGTGGTTGGTTCGTCGAGAAGGTAGAGTGTTTTGCCGGTCGCGCGTTTTGCCAATTCGGTGCCCAGCTTTACCCGCTGTGCCTCGCCGCCGCTAAGTGTAGTGCTCGCCTGTCCAAGGCTGAGGTAACCCAGCCCAACTTCCTGCAATGCCTTAAGTAGTCGGTGTACTTTCGGGATATTGTCGAAGAAATCAACCGCCTCGTTGATCGATTGGTCTAACACGTCCGAAACCGTGAGCCCCTTGAATCGCACTTGCAAGGTCTGGCGATTGAAACGCTTTCCTCCGCATCTTGCACAGCGGACGAACAAATCGGATAGGAAGTTCATCTGAATACGTTCAACCCCGTGACCCTTGCACAGCTCACACTGCCCAAACCGGGAATTGAAAC
This sequence comes from Candidatus Nitrosopumilus sp., assembly GCA_964225475.1. Taxonomy (GTDB): domain Bacteria; phylum Planctomycetota; class Planctomycetia; order Pirellulales; family Pirellulaceae; genus Rubripirellula. Next base: position 4,495 of record CAXQOB010000022.1, read on the forward strand.
TAAACCGGCTGGCGGTGAAACCGCGTGCCTTCGCCTCCCTTGTGGAAGCAAATACCTTTCTTATTTCATCGAGTACACCGGAGTAGGTCGCGGGGCAACTTCGAGGGCTCCTCCCAATGGGTGATTGGTCAATCGGAACCAGCTTATCAAGCGAATCCGCATTGATGAGTTCAGAGTGCGGTCCCGGTTTGACGCACTTTAAACCGAGCGACTGTGCGAGTGCAGGGTAAAGCGTGTCGTTGATGAGTGAGCTTTTCCCACTACCGGAGACCCCACTTATGCCAACGAGGCAGCCAAGCGGGATGGTCACGTCGACATTCTTCAAATTGTGGAGCGATGCTCCGCGGAGTTTCAGGTGTTTGTCCGGAAGACTCTCGCGTCGCTGACGAGGTTCGGAGACAACACTCGAGCCTCGTAGAAAGGCTCCAGTGACACTCTTTGGATCCGTCTCGACATCCATGGGGCTACCGTGACTGATGAGTCGGCCGCCGTTGTGGCCAGCACCGGGACCAATGTCGACAACGAAATCCGCAGCTCGTATCGTGGCCTCATCATGTTCAACCACCACTACCGTATTTCCCGCTTGCTGAAGGTCACGGATGGTTTTTATGAGACGGTCGTGATCCGCGGGATGTAGGCCAATAGAGGGTTCATCAAGTACATAGCAAACCCCCACGAGACCGCTGCCGAGACTGCTTGCCAACCTCACGCGTTGCAGTTCGCCCCCACTTAGCGTCTCTGCGGGCCTATCCAACGTGAGGTATTGAACACCTACTTCAATGAGATACTCCAGTCGTCGGGTTACTTCCCGAACGACCGGCTCCGCTATGATAGTGTCCGATTTCCCAAGACGGTCACGCAGGCTCTCTATCCAGCGTTTCGTATCGGACAGGGACTCGCTAACCAAGTCTTGTATGGGTTTGTTGGCCACCGTCACAGCCAGGGCTTCCTGACGCAGACGGCCTCCCTTGCAAGTAGTGCAGGCGGAGATTAGGTCTGGCGTGAGGCCTAGCCCGCTGCATTCGGCGCATGCTCCGTATGGACTGTTAAAGCTGAAGGTTCTTGGTTCGAGTTCATCGAAGCTATGCCCGCATTCAACACATGCCATCAGAGTGCTGCATAGTTGTTCGCGATCAGGCTCATTTCCTTCGGCGATTAATGCCGTGAGCACGCCCTTTCCTATCTCAACAGCAAGCCGCACGGACTCGGTGATCCGCCCATCAATTCCTTGACGAATTACCACTCGATCCACTACCGCCTCAATGGTGTGCAGTTTTCGGGGGGCAAGTTCCGGGACGTCCTCCAGTAGGTAAATTTGCCCGTCCACGCGAGCACGTAGCAGGCCAGACTTCTGAATGCTTTCGAAGATTTCGCGGTGTTGTCCCCGGCGGCCTCGCACCATTGGTGCTAAAAGTGTTACGCGGGTTGAATCGGCTAATGAACAGAGGTCTTCAATAATCTTATCAATAGATTGCCTTTCAATTGCTGATTTGCAATTTGTGCAGTGTGGTTTACCGACTCGTGCGTAGAGAACCCGGAGGTAATCGTAGATTTCGGTTATCGTAGCCACCGTGCTGCGCGCGTTTGAACTTCCGGGTTTCTGATCAATTGCGAGGGTAGGGGCCAATCCGTCGATGGAGGTCACGTCAGGCCGCGGCATTTGATCCAGAAACTGTCGGGCGTACGCAGAAAGGCTATCGATGTACTGTCTCTGTCCCTCCGCGTACAGAGTATCGAAAGCCAACGAGCTTTTTCCGCTCCCCGACACACCGGTTATGACGGTGAGTGAGTCCCTTGGAATATCAAGGTCAATTCCTTGAAGATTGTTGACTGCTGCGCCGCGGATTCGAATAAAACCGCGGTCGCTTGGAACTCGGCACCCCGAAGCGCGGCCAACAGAACGGATTTTGTTCGATGAGCTCTTACTACCTTTCGTTAATTTCCTGCCTCGCGACAAAACCGTGATCCGTGTGGGCTTCGGTGGGACTGCGTGCTAAACTGCAGTACAGGGTAAAGTAAGGACAACCGACTGAATATTTGCCGTTATTCTAATCATTATCGAGCAGGGCTCTAAGTGGACGAACTGAATAACGAATCCAGACTCGACTTGCGACGATATGAGGACCGCGAGAGCGTACTCCTTGCCAGCTACGCCACCCACAGCAGTGATTCTGCGGGAAGGGAGCACCCCGAATCGATACATTCCTACCGCGCGCCGTTTGCGCGTGACCGAGATCGAATTCTACACAGTAGTTCGTTTCGCCGGTTGAGCGGGAAAATGCAGGTGTTCACGGGCGAAATGGGTATTTACCATCGCACGCGGCTCACCCACACCTTCGAAGTTGCGTCGGTCGCTCGAACGATTGCGCGGGCCTTAAGGCTCAACGAGGACCTCACGGAGGCGCTTGCCCTCATGCACGATATCGGGCATCCTCCTTACGGCCATTGTGGCGAAGATGTCCTTGATGATTGCTTAGGGAGTTCCGGTGGATTCTCTCATAATCAATTCGCGCTTGTTGTTGTGCGTGAACTCGAAACACGTTATCACGATTTTGACGGTCTAAATCTCTGCGAAGAGACGCTCGCTGGACAGGATATTCGCGCGAATAAAGCAGCGGCCGCTGTCGGGCGTTCACCCAACCTGGAAGTGCAAGTGGTCGATGCAGCGGACTCGATCGCCTACGATGCTCACGATGTTGATGATGCATTGCAGTTAGGTCTGCTCAAGATCGAAGAGCTATCCGATCTGGCGATTGTCAGACGTGCTCTCGACTCGATTGAGTTAGCGCATGGCAAATTGCCGCAAGCGCAAATGCGTCAACTTTTAGTGCATGAATTGATCGAACTGCAGGTAAGTGATCTGATTGCGCAAGCATCCGAGCTGCTTCGACATCAGAAGGGGCAATCCTGTGATACGGTTCGTACCGCGGGCATACGGATACAGCACTCCTATGAAATCGCGGCACAGCGACAGGAATTGGAATCTTATCTTTTTGATGCAGTCTACCGGCACCCGCGCCTGCTGCCTGTGAGAGAAGCAGCTGCCAACCGCCTGCGTGTGTTATTTGAGCGACTAACGGCTAGACCAGAGCGACTTCCATTGAGATTTAGAGTGCGAGCTGACCAGAACTCGACTCCGGTCGCAGTAGGTGAATACTTAGCCGGGATGACGGATAACTTCTGCGATCGCCAATATCAACAGATTACCAGTTTCGTTAACGACCCACTGTCCGATTGGTGAGTTCCGCGAGCCGCAAAACGCACAGAAGTTAATTTCAGCCGCTTGATTGCGGGAAATACCAGCCTCCTTAGAACGCAGGTGTTTCACCCATGCGTTGGGCCATTACCTGCTACCGGCTAGATCGATTTCGCTAGCTGATAAGCCTGCTTCTGGTCAGCTATGGGCAAGGAGGAGGTTAGCGGTATTGTTCGTGACAAGAGTCACAGCGCTGGCGAATCTTGGATACACCCTGACGTACAGCGTCGTAATCATCGCGACCGAGAGCCTTTACAACTGCGACAGCCTCGGTGGTCATTCCATCGCTCAGGCCGGTGTAGTCCTCATCGTCGGCTTCGTCCATGCCCTCTTGAACCAGCACCTCACCAATCATCGAAAGCAACTCGGCATTTCGTTTTACCGTTTCCGCTTCTGATTTGTACGTCTTCTCATCGCGAACGCCATCCTCAAGGGACTCGACCAACAATTCTAGGTACTCCATCAACGGTGAACGATCAACAATTGAAGACCAGTCGTTCGCCGCCTCAGCGTCGCGTCCGCTAATGCCTCCTCCCGAGACGAGATCTTCTAAATCGACCTTTCGTAATTTCGCTTCGTTGTAAACCTGAGTTGACCCGGCTTTGCAGTTGTACGCAGTCCGGGCGATTAGATCCCGGGCTGCCGGCGCATCTTTCTTCCAACGGATATCGCCACTGTAGTCCGCGATCACTGCAAAGAGGGTGGCGAGGACAGAAAGATCCAGCCTCGCTTCCAAGTATCCTCCGCCATTAAAAGCCGCAGGTGTGCTAACAACAGTGTCATAGTGAAGGCGTATTCGTTTAACTTCATCTTCAATCGAGGCGGGAGTAATCAACTTTGCCCAGCTTTCGCTGCCTGCGTTACCAGAGCCCGAATCACCACCGCTCTGGCCCGCTATTTGAGCGGCCATGGCTCGTTTTTCGGCCGCCCGCAGTTTCGTCAAGTCTGGCTTTCCTGCGCGGAAGGCATCACCGAGGGTATCAAAGAAAATCCCATTGCCCTCCGTTGATCCAAATTTAGGCCGTGGCGCACGTCTCTCGTCCGCAAGGCTGATTGTGCCTGCCAAGATCGCGATTCCCGCGATGAGGCAGCCGTGTTTGGTGGAAATATAATGACGCATTGCACTTTGCCATAAAATAAATCAGGAAACCATCTTTCTAACTATACCACGCAAAAGATTGGCGGCATTGGCAAACCTAGTCGGATCCGACGGAATTCACTTGAGTAGGTGTTGATGGCTCCAAAGGAGACACCTGGTCTTGCGTGCCGGATCGCGCACGGCGTTCTAGCTCGTGGTTAAGTATCTCAAGCAGGGTCTGTAGGAACACCACGACCATGGGCCCGACCAATATCCCAATGGGACCAAAAACCTTGACGCCTCCAAGTACGCTCAACAGAGCGAACAGGGGGTGTAGGGTCGAGAGACCATGTAAAACGTACATCTTGATCACGTTATCAATGGAGGACACGAGCGTCGCCCCATAAATCGCCAGAAAGAGTGCGGCTCCCCACCGTTGCTCTACTGCTGCGAGGTAAACGGCACACGGAACCCATACAGCAGCTGCCCCCAAGAAAGGAACGAGTGCCATAAGGCTGGAGATTAAAAACAGAAAAATAACCGACTTAAATCCTAGGAAATAAAAGGCAACCGAAGCAAGGAAACCTTGCACGAGAGCGCTGGCGACACTCGCAAGAACAACGGCGCGACTGGTTCTCTCAAATTCTATGAGTAAGCGTTCTTCATACTGATCGTCCAGCGGGCTTAATCGCATTAAGGTGCGAATCATGGCTGGTCCATCGTGCAAAAAGAAATAAACCGAAATGACCAAAACGACGAGTCCAATGACCACTTCAACCCAGAAGCTACCCGTAACACTCGTCAACGTCACGAATCTTGGCTGGAGCGATTGTCTTGCCCGACCTAATACCTCCTTGAAATCCTCGGCGCTTGGGTTTGCGAACAGTCTCACTTGGCTCAAGAAGGTCCCGCCGAGGAATTCACGCATCCATGCTCGGATGGACGCGGACGCGATCACGC
>CAXQOB010000023.1:0-4714 GCA_964225475.1 Candidatus Nitrosopumilus sp.
GCGTTGAGCTTCCCGCAGGTCCGCAACCACTATTGAGAGTATGCACTGCTCTGCTACAGGCGGAACTCAATATCATCCAAGCCTATCCTCTGATCGTGCGACCAAACGGTAACCCCGCTGTCGCAATCATGGTGGAAAACATCGAGTTAGCGATGGAAACACTGAGGGAGAAGGGGTTCACCATTCTATCCGAGGGTGACCTCGAGGATGATCCAACACGCCTCCAGTAACCCATCAACCATAGACCATCAAGCTAAATCAGGCGGCGACTATACAGCCACCACTCTGCCGCAAGCACGATAAGCATGAGCAACAATGCAAACCGCCAAAACTCTTTGCGAACTATAAGCCCTACATTACCAGCCTGCACGGTTTCATAGCCGAGCTCCAAATTCTTTTTGGCAACAATGGAGCTCTCTTGTGGGTCAAAAAGATTTACCGAATATCGATGCAAAAGAGTCCCGTCGGAAACCACGCTATAGTTGCCGACATCTTCAGTGTCGACCGTTTCAAATTGCACCTCATTGCGAAGAAAAAAGTTCGGCTCCGATCCAGAATCAGATTCCACCGAAACCCCATCATGTTTCTGTTCAAGTCTGGCTCTAACCGTTTCACCCGGACGATAGGAAGAGGCGGTAGTCGTTTCCGTCGCATTACCGACCGTCCTTAATAGATTAAAGAGAAAAATTGGCCAGGTTCTCTCTGCGTACCAGTTAGTGTTGATGAGTGTATCGCCATCTTCCGACTCACTCACAATCTCAAACCCCAGAACAACATCCTGAAAACCTTCCCGGGGTGCAATTGCCATTACCGTCCCAATGTCGGCAACCAGCAATTCCTTTGCGCCTTGGGGAACGGTTAAGGCCCGCCCGTTGTAAACGAGTAGGGAGTACAGCTCCAGATACCTCATCAAGGGGTGGGCACGATCGATATCAATGATGGTTAATGGCATAGCCTCACTCGACCAACCCCACGTTTGTGACACTATATCGTTTGGCTTTGCCGAAACAGAGGTCTGCTCCGGGCCTTCTTCCGCGGTAGGAACCTCCTCTTTTCGCGGCGATTCGCTATCACTCGCCAGCAAACCGGACGGCGGAATCGACCCAATGAAAAAAGTGTTCGATAACGGCATTTGTGACGGTCGGCATCGATCGAAGATAATGAGATCATCATCTCCCGTTTCCGATCGCGTTCGATACGCCTCGGTTGCCAAAAACTCGGGGCTGACAAAAGTGATGTCACATAGGTTCGCGACTTTCTCAGTTGCCAATCCTACGTTCAAAGCGGAATTGCCAGGGGTGACGACGAGGATTGAAGCCGTTCTTGTCGGAGTTAACCCGGTGTATGCGGTGTCATCCACGGTCAGATCATCCGCCTCGGTAAGCTTCAAAACCAGGGAAGCTGCGGATTCTGAAACAATATCGAACGCCAAGCCTCGCTCCTCACCCGGCTCCAGTCTAATGCGTTCAGCATCGAGGAATCGGCCTTCCATCTCAAGCTCAACCTCACTCTCCGCCACTTCCGAACCAAGGTTCATCACGGTGCCGAAAACTTGCACCCGGTTGGGCAACTCAAGGTCTCGCTGCGCAGAAAATTCCGTGACGGCTAGATTCTTTACCCGATCCGTTCCCAGAGAGATGTAGGTCGGAACCAAATTCCCTAAGTTAAAATCAACGACATCAGGAAAGCCACCATCACTAAAGATTATTAACTCCGCCGGCTGCGCGTCGGCAACTTGCACGTCCGCGACGTCGCCAACCTCGCTAGAGCGTCGTGGATTAGCGAGCCCCTCCGCCGCACGCAACGCCTCCAGCAACTCAGTTGGGCGACTGGTCACCTGTAAGCGATCCAATGCCGCAAGGAGTCGATTCCGATCGTTCGTGAAGGATTGAACGGTTTCTGCCCGATCACTAAAAGTAATCAGCATCGCCGATTGTTGATCCGACATTGAATCAATTCTGCCACGAATTAAACGCTTCGCCGTAGCAAATCGTGACTCACCTTCCCCAAGGTCTGTCGCCTGCATACTTGCCGAACAATCTAACAAGAAAATCAATCGTTCCTGCTGCGTGGTAGTACCCCGAATTCCCGGTCGAAACACAGCGATAATTGCAAACAGTACCGCAAGTAACTGCAACAGCAAAAGCAAGCTTCGCCGCAACCGTTGCAATAGACTATTGACATGCAAATCCTCAATCGTTTTTGCCCATAGATACGTGCTGGAAACCGTGACCGGCTCACGACGAAGCTTGAGAAAATACAAGAGAACGATGCACACCGGGACGCACAACAAAACCCAGGCCCATGGGCCCAGGGTAGATACCAAGGTCCAGTTCATTTGACGACACCCCGCTTCCGAAGATAACTCGTCGCCATCTGGTCAATCGGCATCTCAGTGGTGATGGGAACATATGCGATTGAGCGCCGGTTACAGAACTCCTTCAGCGAACCCATGAACTGAGTGACCGTCTCCTTGTAACGATCAATCGCATATTGGTTGATGGTCACCTCTGCTGCATCGGCATCCTCGCTATCAATTAGCCGTCGATCACCCCGTATGCTCGGATCAATTTCCTCGGGTGCCAAGAGATGCATGAGGAAAATGTCCATCCTCCGACTGACCAATGATCGCAAAGCCACCTCGTAACCCTGTTTATCCAGGAAGTCCGAAATCAGAATGACCATGCCTGAGCCAGCGTGCCGCGTAGAGAAGTCTTTCAAGGAATCCCTAAGAGACATGTTTTCGCCGATTCGAATACCGTCAAGATACCGAAGCATTCGCCATAACGATGACCGACTTCGCAGTACAGGTGCCTGTCGCCCGTCCCTGCCGAGCGCCTGTACCGAAACTCGGTCCGAACGGCACATCCCCACATACCCTAGAGCGGCCGCTAACTGTTTTGCAACGAAAAACTTACTGGGGTCCCCAAAACCCATCGAGTCGCTCGCGTCCACAAGCACATAGAGGTGCAAATCCTCCTCCTCTTGAAACAGCTTGAGGAACAGCTGATCCAAACGCGCGTACAAATTCCAATCAATTAGGCGCAGGTCGTCTCCAGGAACGTAGGTTCGAAAATCATCAAACTCGACACTCTGCCCACGACGCTTGCTACGTCGTTCGCCTTTCATTTGCCCTTTAAAAATCTTCCGAGAAGCTAGCTCCAATCGCTCGAGCTTGGCTAGAAGCTCGGGTGGCAAAAGCGAATCGGCCTGGGCACTGGCAGCCATATTATTAAAGCTCTCTGGAAGGGCAGGTTGGTCTATTAATCGATGGGATAATGAACCAGACGGAAATCACCAACCTACAACTTTTATTACAAATCGTTTCTTATTTCCAAACAAGCGGCAGTTTGGGTTCATCAGCTTGAAGCTTACCTGCAGGTCGCACACCCGTCCCTTTCGATTTCGTGAGTCGATCGCCGAGCTCCTTTCGCGCAGCAACTGCCGCTCGCTCCAAGATCTTTACAACGTCGGGATATTTGTCGTAAACGTTTGTCGACTCCGCAACATCATTATCGAGATCAAAGAGGCTCAGTCCTATCCGATTTTGTTCATAATTCACCGGCATGCCGTCCTTTCCCCCCGTTCTTCCCGCTAGCGTGCGGTATTGGTGAGGAAACACCAGTTTGAAACGATCATTGCGGACGCCCTGCAATTGCCCTCCACCGTAATAGAGGTAAAAAGCCTCATGGGGTGAACGCGCGTCCGGCTCACCAAACATCAAGGGTCGAATATCCTCTCCGTCGATTTTATGACTTGGAAGCTCAGCTCCGATTAGTTTGGCCACTGTTGGCACAATGTCGATGGTGCTGCATAGCTGGTCACAAGAGGTAGATGCCGGGATCTTCCCCTTCCACCACATCAGCGTCGGCTCTCGATAACCGCCTTCAAACATCGTGCCTTTACCCTCTCGCAAAGGGAGTGCCTGTCCGGCGTGTTCACCATAGGAAAGCCAAGGCCCGTTGTCGCTCGTGAACACGACCAGGGTATCCTTCGCCAGTCCGAGACCCTCAATTGTTTCCATTATCTGACCGACCGACCAATCGACCTCCATCACCACATCACCAAAGATCCCGGCTCCACTTTTGCCGCGAAAATCCTTCGACGCATACAGCGGCACATGCACCATTGGATGTGGGAGGTAGACAAAGAATGGCTGATCCTTCTTCCGTTTAATAAAATCGACCGCTTTTTCCGTGAATTGTTTTGTCATCAACGCTTGATCTGCGGGCGTGATTTCTGGATTAACAATACGGAAACCCTCGCCGTCTGCCTCAATCATCAGAAGTGCCGCCCACGGAATCTCTGCATTGGGATCCTTTTGGCGCTTTGCCACTGAATTCGGATGCAGTGGCCACATATCATTACTGTAGGGGATCCCGTAATACTCATCGAACCCATGGTTGTTGGGCAAGAATTTTGGATGATGCCCAAGATGCCATTTACCGAAGACCGCGGTCGCATACCCCTTAGATTTGCATAACTCCGCAAGAGTCATTTCATCCGAATTCAGTCCGTGATTTGATTTGGGTCCCAAAGCACCCGAGATGCCCACACGCACATGGTAACAACCGGTAAGGAGAGCTGACCTGGAAGCCGAGCATACTGCGGAAGAGACGACAAAATCGGTGAACCTCCGACCCTCTTTTGCCATTCGATTCAAATGAGGAGTTTGAGATCGGAAGAGCGTCGTGTAGGGAAAGAGTGTAACGGT
>CAXQOB010000024.1:0-33198 GCA_964225475.1 Candidatus Nitrosopumilus sp.
CCAATTATCCGACTTCGATTGACGAATTGACGGATCCACAGTGGAAAGGACTTTGCGGTATGGCGAGACCTTTGTTTGGCACCACCGCAACCCACTTTGCTGTACTCAAGGCAGCTCGTGGCAAAGAGGCAACACTCAGTTTCCTGCAATCTATCCGCGATAATGCGGTCATCCTCTCTGGCAATAAACAGGTAGCAACGGCGGTCAGCTCGGGACAACTCGCTTGGGGTCTCACCGATACGGACGATGCAATTATTGAGAAAGACCATGGAGAATCGATCAAGATTATTTATCCCGATCAACAACCAAGCCAACCCGGCACACTGCGAATCCCTAACACGCTCGCTATCCTCAAGAATGCACCCCATCCAGTCGCTGCCGCACAGCTAGCTAACTACCTGATCGAACCAAAGACAGAAGAACGGTTGGCAATGGGAAACAGCAGCCAATTACCTCTGCATCCGGATAGCAGCTACAAGCCCCGTGTACTACCGCCCGAATCAGTGAGATGGATGTCGGTTGATTTTGAAGCAGCCGGAGAGGACTGGGAATCATGGTCAGCCGAACTTCAGAATCTCTTTCCGGATTGAGCAGTGACCGTCTTTCAACTAGGCAGCAAGAGGCAACTGCTCGGTCGCGTCAGTCCGCCACGGCTGTTGGATCGTTTCGCCGACAAGATCGAGAGAGCCTTGTTCTGATTGGGCGATTCTCGCCAAAGCGGACCGACGGATCATCTGCAGAGTCGGTCCACCTGACTGATCTGCGTCAGGATTTGACTGATAGCGAGCAGCGACAATGTCCGAATCTGTAGATAGCTCGTAAAGAGAACGGATGATTTGTGCGTCCAGATAGCCACCTCGCTCGTGAATGAAGAGCAGTTCTCCGGAAGCTGACGCCAAACCCGTCTCCGCAGCAGCCTCCAAGCCTCTCTCAGCGGAGTGCAGAATCACCTGCAAAAATGGAAACCGAAGACGCATGTCATCCAGGACGATCAAGCTCCGATCAACACTCGCATCGTCAACCACGATCACCTCAAAGGCGGCATCGAAAATCGTCGGCATTTCCCGCTCCAAGCCGAGCAAGCACGAATGTAGCCAACGCTGAGCGTTCCTTACCGGGAGAACGATTGAAACGGTTTCGCAGAACATTTGTGACACACTTCGCATTGCCTGATTTCCTCCCGCAGTGACCCTTTGATAGATGATCGACACGCCAAATACATCAAAATCAAAGAAGCTTGCTGGATGCAGCGTTCATGCCCTAACAAGAAACCGCATTGGTCTTATAATTGGAACAGTTTGTCACCAGTGAGGGTGAGTCGTGACGCAAGGGCGAGTTGGATCGCCTCACACACCTCACCAAGATGACTCAGCGATTGAACGTACCCTCTTCAACAGAGACCTGCTTGTGACTGGTCAACCCAACTTTCAACGGGGACAGGCATTCCCGAATACGACTGGCCTGCTTCCTGCGATTGCTCAGGACAGCGAAACCGGTCGCGTATTGATGCTGGCATGGATGGACGAAAACGCTTGGAAAGAGACAGTAGAAACCCAGCGTGCCGTTTACTTCAGTCGCAGTCGTGGAAAACTTTGGCGCAAGGGCGAGACCAGCGGCCATCAACAAATCGTTAAAGAGATTCGCATCGATTGTGACGCGGATAGCATTCTGCTTAAGGTTCAACAGACCGGTGCCGCATGCCATGAAGGGTATGAGAGCTGCTTCTTTCGTGAGGTAGGTTCAGATTTTCAGACCGAGGTGAATGAGGAACGATTGGTTGATCCCGAGGCGGTTTATGGAAAGAGTGGTCACTAAGAGATAAACCGCAACGAGGGCTGACTGACGATCCAATGAAGGCATCAAAGGCAACCATCGCGAATTGGCCCCTCTAGATTCCAGAACCTCAAATCCTATTTTCATCCGAATCAATAATTAGTTTTTATGGAGAAATGACAATGAGCGCTGACGATCGACTTCACGCATTAGGGTTTGAACTTCCGCCCGCACCAAAACCAATGGGTGTGTACAAGCCAATTGTGATCTGCGGCAACATGGCGTACCTGTCTGGACATGGCCCGCTGAAAGTGGACAAGAGTCTCGTCACGGGACGTCTCGGATTGGACATGGATGTGGAAGCAGGATACGAGGCGGCTCGCATCACAGGCTTGGCAATGCTTGCGACTCTGCAGGCTGAACTTGGTAGCCTCAACCGAGTGAAGCGTCTGGTCAAACTCCTTGGTCTGGTGCGCAGCACAGACAGTTTCGGTGAGCAACCAGCCGTCATTAATGGCTGCAGTGAATTATTCCGTGAGGTCTTCGGAGAAGATAATGGTGTTGCAGCGCGTAGCGCACTCGGTACCAACTCACTTCCGGGGGGAATTGCGGTTGAGATTGAAGCAATTTTCTAAATTGCTGATGCCTAAAGATGATTTGCGGACTGCCGGTTGATTTGGTCAGACGTGATCGAATCAATACGGCAGCATCCATCACTCAGCGTCTTCTACGACGGCGTTGTGGACGCATCTCAATTTGTCCGGGCGATTCCATCGGAGGACCGAGCTTACGCCAAAGTCGTAAATCATTGGGACCGCAAAAACACAACAGCAGTGCGCCAGGAGCGCCATACTTCTCAAACACGGCTCGGTGAAATTGATCCTCACCGGGCCATGGGTAAGAGTAAATGACGGAAAAATCATCGACCTCCAGCTCTAACTGATCGTAGGCGGATGCCACATGATGACCCAAGCTTGGAAGATTGGATTCAAACGCCAAGCTCTCTGATCCTTCAGGTAAAAAATTCCCATGGATCAACTCCGCTTTGACACTCCAGTCAACTAGCGTTTTTTTACCTTCGCTTATCAAATCACTCTCTGCTTCAATGCCGATCGATTCAAATCTCAGCGCCGACGCAATGGAAGTCACTACAGCGAATCCGCAACCCCATTCCAGAAAACGATTTCCAATCAACGGCTGGGTCTCGCGAATCCACTCGATTGCCTGAAAGAGGTGAAAGAAATCAGCAGCCACAAATTGCTCAATCTGCGGCCGATCCCAACAATCTTGAAACGACTGAATCCGAACCCTTACTTGATCCAAATGGTCATTCCATTCTGGAGGAATGGGTCGTTGATCAATCGATGATGGAATTTCGATTGGCTGCAACATGGGATCGATTCAAGTCAGTCAGAGAATGAACGCGATAGATCATCAACTAAAAATGTGATTGGTTTTGTGCCGCAAGGCTCAATACTCAAATATCCAAAGATTGATTTCCACTAAAAAAAGCCTCAATCTCCTCGGTACTGAGACTGCTGCTCTGGTCGAGAGCGTATTCCCACCCCAGCTCCTGAACCTGATCACGATTAGCCCAGGTGCCCTTTAGCTCACCCGCCCCTGCATCACCTAAATCAGCGGCGCAAACGGGGCATTGAGGATCGAAAGCAGAAAGATACTGATGACAAGCCGAAAGATCAGGATCCAACCATGTCGCATGGCAAACATCACATAACACAAAGGCGTGGGTTCCATCAGACAGAGTTTGCGTCCCCAACTCACTCACTTTTCCTTGATCGCATATCCGAACAGCACAACGTCCCATTCCACAAAACGGGCACGCTGCAAGATGAATCATGGACTCCATTACTCTCACTCCTGGGATTCGGTTGAAATCCGGTTTAGGTGATCACTGTAGCAGATCACTGACGATCCGATCGATGCCTCGGATAGCATGGAAGCAATCTCGGAGGATGACTGGCGAGCATCCGAAGCGGTCATTTCGACAAGACAACCTGCTTCAAAACGCTTTATACAGAGAGCGATACGTTGAATTCGCACGCGAGGGCTACTCGCCGAGTGCAGATTACAACGATTATGCAAGTCACTGCAGAAGTGGAGATGCCACCCCAGGATACTTTTTGATGAAAAACTGAATTGAGTTCTTCATTGGGACCTACGCTTCGCTATCGCGGTTTGTCTACGAATCAGTTTCGTTTGTATACACAGCCATTTCGTCCCGCTATCGATCGATCACATCCAACGGTGCTCTCGGTCGAATCTGTAGGATTGGCTATTTCGCAGATGAGATCGCGACATCATCACCACCTGCCACAACAAATGGTAGAGAAATAACGACTCGATTAATTTGGTACAGCGCATGCGCAACCCCATTATTCTCGCGACGATCCTCACCGGACTCCTGCTGACTCTGCTCGCAGATCCGGCTTCTGGATCCAAAACTGGCTGGTCACCCCGAATCATTGCGACGGGAGAATTCAAGGAGAAGATTGAAGCAACTCCCATTGAATTGCGTCCCAATCGACCCTTGCATTTCTACGGCAACACCGTTCGGAGAAGGCATTACCGATCCTTGAAGGCATCGTCGCAACGCTCAACAAAGGCGCAACAGAAAACGGCGAGTAAAAAACGCGACTAAGTGGATCCGATCGCCACGATGTGGAACCAAGGTGCGTCAGAAGCCTGATGCACTCTTGTACTCCACCTCCGCCGGAGGGAGCGAATCGAGAAAGATGCGTCCATACGCTTTGGTGTGGATACGGGGATCAAGGACGACGACGCTCCCGTGATCACTTTTGGTCCTGATCAATCGACCGAAACCTTGACGAAACTTGATCACCGCTTCTGGTAATTGATAGTCGGAGAATGGGTTCCCACCGCTTTCTTTGATCGACTCGAGTCTCGCCTCCAGCAACGGATGGTCGGGGACCGCAAAAGGCAACTTCGTGATAATGACGTTGGTCAATGCATCACCGGGGACATCGACTCCCTGCCAAAAAGAGTCCGTCCCAAAAAGCACGCCACGTGAGTTTCGTCGAAAAGCATCGAGAAGCTGAGTTCGACTCTGTGTTCCAGCTTGACTGTAGAGTTCCATCTTTTGATCAGACAACCACGACGTCAGCGATGAGGCGCAGCGTTTCAAAAGATCGTAACTGGTGAACAGAACAAATGCGTGACCATCGCTTTCCTCCACATAACGTTTGATCTGATTAGGGAGCGCTCGCTCAAACGCCTGTCGCTCTCGAG
Source organism: Candidatus Nitrosopumilus sp. (assembly GCA_964225475.1). Lineage (GTDB taxonomy): Bacteria > Planctomycetota > Planctomycetia > Pirellulales > Pirellulaceae > Rubripirellula. The sequence goes on from CAXQOB010000024.1 coordinate 5,041, forward strand.
ACGGATCGGGAAGATCCCTGACCACAACCACTCGGGCCTGGCTGGAGTAATCAAATGGACTACCGACGCAAACCGAGAGCCCATCGGTTAAACCAATTCGTGATCGGAAGAAAGAAAAATTGGTGTCTTTTCCGGTTGCCAGCGTTGCACTTGTCATAACAACGCTTCGAATCATTTTGCTCTGAAATAATTCGCTTCTTAACGTTGCTCCCACATCAATTGGTGAGGCTGCAAGTGTCACCCGATCAATCCCACGTCGACTGCCCGTTCGTTCCAACCAGTAAACGCACCCATCAACCTCCTGTTTCACCCACTGCCGAAGTCCACCCGCCAGCGCCAGCAATCGATCATGTGCTGATTGATAATCTGCTTTCTCCGATTCGCTCTTAGCCGCATTCGCCTGCCGCTGAAGCCCACGAGCCAATTCCTCCATCGGCTGGCTGACGGGATTCGAAACAATGCCGGCAGTGTTGACTCGACCGTTGGGTTGACCAGATTCTTCCCACCAGTCAAGCAAATCAGCAAAGAATTGTGCCGATGCATAACGACATCGATCCACCATCTGCTGCAAGGTGACCAAGTCTTTTTCAACCAACAAACCTTTTTGCGTTCGGTCGTTGTACAGCCGGTCAAAAAGATAATCAAATTGCCCACTGGTCATGCGCATCCCTAGATGATCACCCGCGACCGATTCGAGTGTGTGACATTCGTCGAGGATCACCGCGTCATAATCAGGTAACAACGACACATTCTGTCTTCGAAGTGCGAGATCACTGAAAAACATGGCATGATTAACAATCAATAATTCCGCGTTGGTTGCTCGCCTTCTGGCTCGAAAATAGAAACAGTCGTTATACGACTTGCAGGATCTCCGAAGGCAATTACCCGTATCACTCGCTACCTCATCCCAAACAAGCGAGTCCGGGCGAAAGGGCAGTGAGGACAAGGAACCATCCGTTGTGTCCCCTGACCATTTCTTGATGTCACTCAATTGAGTGTGCTGGAGATCAGTGGCAAGCAGTGAAGTCGCTTTGGATACGGCGCGGTTCATTCGTCGAAGCGAAAGGTAATTACTGCGCCCTTTCACCAACACGGCGGAGAACTCTCGAGGGATAACACTGTTGAGTAGTGGTAAATCCTTTGCGACAAGTTGCTCCTGCAAGCTGATGGTGTGGGTAGAAATCAACACTCTTCGCTTGCGAGCTTTGCCGTCTTCCTCCAGCGGAGGACGATCCTCATTCTGACTATCCGTTGCGTGAAGAATTGCCGGCACAAGGTAGGCAAAACTCTTGCCGGTACCGGTACCGGCTTCCGCAATTAAATGCTGATCCGATGATAACGCCTCGGCCACTTGCCGGGACATCTCAAGCTGCTGCTCACGAGATTCGTAGTGCTCAAGACGCCGCGCAATGCGGCCGGTGGCTCCAAGGATTGAATCAACGCTAAGTGGCTCAGTCACGCTCATCCCTGAATTCTAGAAACCTCGGTGAAGTCACCGAACAATGCTGAACTACTTTTCATCTTCGCTCATCACTCTTTGATGAGTGGTTTAACTAACCACGAAAGGAAATGGGTGAAACGGTCTCCGTTCCAACAAACAAACGAGCATTTCTTTCGTACGTACAAATAAAAAACGGAGAGACTGCTCAGCAGCAATCTCGCCGTCTTGAGAATGGATTGGTCGTAGGAAAGAGGATCGGGACAGCAATCGCGTTAACGAGGGTGAGTCCCGTCGGAATGCAGAATCTTTTGAAATCACTGCACCTCGATCACGTCACTGAAAGCGGACTAGCCTCAGTTCGGTCCCCTAAACATTCAAACGATCACGCTTGGAAGGAACTTCCGCAACCACAGCTTTTCACCGCATTAGGATTCTCGAAAGTGAACCCTTGCTTTTCGAGGCTCTCGTACCAGTCGACAGTTGTACCGTCGAGATACAAAGCGCTTTTCTTGTCGACAACCACGGCAACACCGTGGCAATCGTATTTGGTGTCAGCTTTATCGTCGAAGCCGTCATCAAAATTCAGGGTGTAACTGAACCCACTGCAACCGCCCGCGGCGATTCCGATTCGCAGGACCATGTCATCACCAAAGTTGTGTTCTTGTTGAAACCGCTTTACTTCGTCTGCGGCTCGCTCGGTCAGTTTGACTGCCATCGGGAGTTCAATCCTAAATGAATGAAAGACAAGTGTATGTCGTTAGTTGTTTTGTCCTATCAACCGGTCAACTCACTCGCCCGCAACACTTTGGAAATTCAGACTCGCGGAATCGGAAAATCACAAAAGGAATGGGCAAGTCGTGTTTCATGGTTGCTATCGAATGCTTGTGTCTTGGCCTTACCAATGGAACGAAGGATTCACAGCGAAACCAAAATGATTACTCCATGAAAGCCACCCAAAGCAGAGTCAATCTCGGCGTCTCGTAGGGCGATTCCAGCACAACAGCATTCAGAGCGGGTTACGACTCCGTCTCTATGATAGGTGCTGAAACACGATTCGGGCAAGACTTAACCCCTCCTCTGGGGATTTTGCCCTGCAGAAAGGGCGGATTATGCCGATCTTCACAACCAGAAAGAATCGCGTACCCGCAGAGAGAATGATTCACCAAGGACGGTCCAATCCGTCGCCTACCTCATGCCTACCTAAATACCCAGTACCACCCACTGGGGTCAGGCCTTGGTAAGCCCCTCGGTAAAGAACCGCTCAGAATGCACCAAAAAAAGCTGACGTTTCAATTGCCAGACGCAGGACTCGAGGCGATGTGGCGAAACGCAATTTCGGAGGCAGACTGCTGGAAAATTAATGGGGCGGATGATCATTCGACCAGCGAAAGCGTTGCTGAGGACGCCTGCTCGGTCGGCTCCTTGGAATCTCGTTCTTGCACTTCCTCGCCACTTTCGCTCGCCGGGGGTTCGACAGGTTTCTGTGCGTAAACCCAGTTGACCTTATCTTCATGATCGTCTGAGTGCAAAGAGTGCAACTCATCCCGAGTCAGTGTCTCCAACCAGGCCAAATCAAATTTATTCTTGTGCGGTCCACCGGATAGGTGTGTCACCATTCCCTCTTTTTCAGGATGCTTCTTTCCCACGGTCCACCAACTCGTCCTTGTTGGGTAACCTCCCTCACGAATCCCTTCTTTGCTTTCTTCGCCAGCCAAAAGCTGCGGATCGATTGAGTCATCGCCTGAATCTTTGAATGACGATGTTTTGTCGGTTTGATTGTTCGTCGACAAACCATTTGATGGGAGAAGGCCTGCGTATTCAACTGCGGTGCGGAGCACGGAAGCTCGTATTCCGCTGTGATAGCCGTACCAGACTCGATATCGATCTGGTGAAACCGGCACCATGATTTTGGGCTGATCCTTCAGTCGTGTGGTCGTTCGTATATCAACCGCTACCTGTTTGAATTCACCCTCCCGAATATCTCGACGCAACTTTGACACCTCAGCATTCTCACGGCGTCGCACTAACACCTTGATGACAGGCAAACAGACTTCATCTTGCTCTGTCACTGCCTCCTTTTCTGCATCCTGCTCTGGCTCAACCTTGGAATCTTCGACAACCTGTTTTGATTCAGCGGTTGCCTCCTGGGAATCGGGTTCCTCTTGAGGTATCTGTGCTCTGGTGTCGCCCGCGCTGGCAGTTGTGTTCGCGGTATCCTCAATACCCCGTTTGGTCTCACTAGGAGTCGCGTGCAGTGAGCCAGACACGCACCCGGCAAACAAGACGAACAGCAGTGTTCGATGCCGCAGAGCACCGCCCAGAGGACGTACGATCCCAATTGCTTTGGATCCAAAGATCCGGGACATCAAATATTTTGAGTACGTAGCCATGCTTCTTAATTCATTAACAGCGATCAAACCAATCTTAGCCGTATGATCCATCCCCTGCTGCAGGGCTTCAGAGCCCACACTGAATCAACGATCGATCCATGATCGAATCCTTCTATTAGGGTGTCGATCCTGAAATCCGCACACCACAGTTTAATTAGAAGTAAATCCCAACAACATCAATTTCAGGCGAAAGTCGAAACAAGTTTTAACGATACGGAGGGCTCAAGATGCCAAACACGCATTCCCCAAGCCAGAGTTATTGCTATGCTTTTGCTTGGGGTTTCATGAAGTCGGTGGCTAACGCGTCATTCGTGAATCTTGCCATTGTCATGTCAACGCGAATTCAGCCTACCGTGCGGTTTTCACACACCAGATACAGTTACCTCATCGATTCTTTTCCATGCGTCAACTCGGCACTCTCCATGACAAAACGTCGGCGCATCTTTTGGTCGCTTACCTCTTAAAACAGGAAATCGATTCAAAGCTGACCTCGGAAAGCGAGACAGATTCCGAAACCTGCGATTGGACGATCTGGATTCACTCGGAAGATGACCTACCAGCAGCAAAGAAAATCTGGGAGGCATTTGTCCGCGACCCAACTGCAGCGCTGTTTTCTGATATCCAAATTCAAATCGAATCGCCAGCATTGGACACGGATCGAATTGACGATGATGGCAGCCAATCATCCTCTGAAAGCTCACCGGAAAAAGAATCCAGCGAACTCGCAGACGGCGATAACGAATCGACACGAGCTGACAGTGCATCGCCATACGAACGGGCCAACTCGATCTTCATCGACCTGGAAGGCACCAGGGTCACGCTTTCGCTGATTGCCTTATCGGTCTTTGCAAGTCTGATCAGTCACTTTGGAACGCCACGAGGCCTTCGGGACTCGAATGAAATAACAATCGAGCAAAACACGTATCGATCTCTGTCTTTTGTTAACGCCGATGAATATGAAGCGACGGGAGATCCTTTCATTTCGATCAAGCAGGGTCAGGTATGGCGGATTTTCACACCGTTCATGCTGCATGCTGATGCACTGCATCTGTCGTTCAACATGCTGTGGCTGTTCTTTTTTGGATCAGCCATCGAAAGGCTGGAAGGGTCTCGTCTTCTATTCCTGTTAATCTTGGTCACCCAGACGGTGGGAGTCTTTTCCCAGATAACACTTCCGCAAGAATCGACTCTGATCCCATCCCTGCAAGGTAACCCATTCTCACTCGGTGCCTCAGGCGCTGTATACGGATTATTTGGCTACCTTTGGTTTCGTCCTATCTTTCAACGCGAGTACCCGATTTTTTTAGTCAAGTCGAATTATCTGTTGATGCTTGGCTGGTTGATGTTCTGCTTCACTCCAACATCGGGCATGATCGTAAGCGGAGCGCATCTCGGAGGTTTAGTTAGCGGAATTGTGCTTTCAAAGGTCGTCTCAACTCCGAAGACTGTTGACTAAACACCCAAAAGAAAACCATTTGAATAGCACGCTTTGTGAACCGTCCGAGAAACCCTCTGCACAGCTACCTGAGAGTGTGCTGAGCGAGGTGTTGCGCATCGCGTTACCGCTTGTCGTCAGCACCGGTACGTTCTCCGTTGTGCTGTTCATGGATCGGACGCTCCTGCTTTGGCATGATGGGATTTCAATGAGCGCCGCAATGGCTGGTGGCAACCTCTTCTGGGTTTGTCTCTGCCTCCCGATCGGTATCGTTTCCATGACAGGAGCAGTGATCAGTCAACACATCGGAGCAGGCCAAGAAAAGCTTGTCGGCAAGTTTCTTTGGCAGGGGGTCTGGCTCTCCATTTTAGTCACACCGCTTTACCTACTGATGGGAACCGCGGCGGAATCCATCTTTTCGTTAACCGGTCAGGCCTCGGAGCTGATTCCCTTACAAGCCAGCTACTATCGCATCTTGATGTATGGCTCGACGGGCATGCTCCTTGAGTCGACATTGAGCGGCTTTTTCAGTGGTACTGAGCGGACATGGGTGATCATGTGGGTGTCCTTGATATCCGGCCTGGTCAACCTCGTGCTTGATTTGATTCTCATTTTTGGATTCGGACCCATTCCCGGCTTTGGAATCGAGGGAGCTGCGGTCGCAAGTGTTCTCGCCCTTTGGTTCAAAGGCGTTTGCTACGCACTTCTCCTACTACGAAAGCCGATCATTCATCGGTATCAAATTGTTTCAGGTTGGAGATTGAATCAGAAACACCTGTGGCGGCTTCTCTACTTTGGTTTTCCCGCTGGCCTGATGCACCTGGTGGAATCAGGCGGATTCACTGCGATGATGCTGAGAATCGGGACTTATGGTGATTTGGAATTGCGATCCTCAACGATGGCCCTGAACTTCAACATGGTCGCATTTATTCCACTGGTTGGCCTTTCGATTGCCGCGTCGGTATTGGTCGGGCGTCACCTGATCGCCAATGGACCTGTGGCAGCGACGCGAAGGGTGGTCGTCGCGATTGCAATGGGCTTGGTGTATTCGAGTATTTGGCTGATCGCCTATCTCGTCTTTCCAGACACGCTGCTTGATTTCTACCAATTAAAGGACCCAAACGAAGGATCCATCGAAGCGACTCGAATCGCAAAAACACTTCTGAAATTTGTTGCAGTTTACATCCTGTTTGATGCAATGCAGCTCATACTGGCGGGCGCTCTTCGAGGAGCGGGAGACACCTGGTTCGTGCTACTAGCGGGCCTGACCGCGTCAGCTACCGCAATCGGGATCGGCTTTGGATTCGAACCCGCCCAAGATCAGTTGTACTGGTGGTGGAGCATCCTGAGCGGTTGGATCATCATGCTCGCAGTCATGATGATTGCGCGCTTCCTGCAGGGACGTTGGAAGACCATGACAATGATTGAGATGACTAGTTCAAGTCAGTCAGAATGACTTCGGTGCGGTATCGTGTTCCACTCCTGAGAATCACCATCGGGACAGCTTCACCAATCGGAGTCAAACCCACTTGAGTCACGAGATGATCATCGTTCTCGACGGCGTTTCCGTTGAACTCAACGATCACATCACCTCGCTGCAATCGTGCGAGTTCGGCAGGTGAACCTCGACGTACACTTTTCACCATCGCACCTGCAATGCGACTCGCCTCTTCTCCATCACTTTCCAAGACAGTGAATTCAGGGTCGAGTGTCACGCCAAGATAACCTCGTCGAAGTTTGCCGTGTGCCACTAACTGCTCGGCGACCTTCATCGCCATATGCATTGGAATTGCAAAACCAATGCCCTCGCTACCGCCACTACTGCTCGCAATAGCTGTGTTGACACCCACCACTTCACCGCGGAGGTTTAACAGGGGCCCACCGCTGTTGCCTGGGTTGATCGCAGCATCGGTTTGAAAAAAATCCTGCAACTCGATCTTCTGTTCGCCAAGGGATAGGTCCCTTCGTCCCTTTGCGCTCAGAATGCCAAAAGTCACTGAATGGCTCAAGCCAAATGGACTCCCAATGGCAATGACGAAATCACCAATCTCAAGGGTGTCACTGTCGCCAATACGAGCCGCTGGCAACCTTGGTTGGTCGATTTGCAACAGTGCTATATCAGAACTCTCGTCAGAAATAATTTTCGTCGGATGAAATTCCTGACCAATGTGACTCCGCAACAGAATCTCCGCCGGCTTCGCGCCGGAAATGACATGTCGGTTGGTTAACACCCAGCGGTCTCCGCTGCCCAGGTCAACGATCACTCCACTACCGGCCTCGTCAAATGACTCTCGTACTGACCCGCGTTGCTCCACTTTGTGAGCTTCGATGTGTATGACGCTTGGCTTGACCAGATGAGATACTCGACGCACAAGGTAACCGAGCCGATCGAAAGCACTGAACTCTTCCGCCAGCTCGTTGTACAACCGCTCGCGTTCCCGATCGAATGCAACACTGGTTGGCTGAATCTGCTCAAGCTCTGAGCTACGAACGCTGACTGGTTGCTTACTGGTCAGATCCTGTCCCAGCGAGACGGAATGGATACAGCAGTAGAGGACAGCAAGCCCACTACCAAATGCTTTCCAGTCAATTACTTTTGCGAATGACATCGAAGGAGACTTCCGGAGGAAAGAAGATCTTCGAAGCGAGGTGGCGTTAAAACAAATGCCCGTTCCATGGCAACGCACAACCTGACTCCTGATGCGGGGAGTATCGACCGCATTGAGGCACGGAGTCCGAAGTAAATGTCAGGGTAGCCTTGGGTGAGAAAAAAGGCAGAACCGCTAACAAGATCATATTGCACAGCGAACGAACAACCGTTCATCAAATCAGGGTTTGAGTGACAATGACAATCCCATCAAACGTCATACTTTAAACCTACCACTCTCATCAAACAGGGTTTGCCCGAACCGACATGCCGCTACTGATTTAATCGCTGGTAGATTTCGAGACGAACTCAGACCTTGTCAAAGTGTAGGCGAACGCGATCAGTGAGGGATCAAAGCATCAGGAAACGCTCACCTCGCCAACTTGATTGTTGATGCACTGGACCGGGACCGAGAAGGCGTGGCAATTATTCCGATCGCAACACTTGGAGAAAGTGTGACGTTTTTAGTCGGCTTGCATTCAGATCACACCGGCAACTCGAGAACACCTCATCGTGTTGCACGCTACTAAAGAAATGGATCAAACAGAAGCCTTCGCCTGACTTCGCTCATCGATTCCCGAGTCCTTGCCGACCATCAGACGGAGTCAACTTCCGCGTTGTCGAAGACACGATTCCACTTGATCGCACCACCCGGCATCGTTTTACTCTCGGCTTCACGTCGGCAGTTGATACACTCAGTCGCATAGGGAATTGCCCGAAGACGCGTCAGCGGTATCGGCTTGCTGCAGGATTGGCAATCACCGTACGTCCCCTGAGCGATGCGTTCCAACGCATCGTCAATGGCGGTTAGCTCACGACTCTCAACCTCCACCAACTGACTATTCAATTCATCCTGAACTGAATCAGCAGCGGCATCGAGTACATCGCCAGTTTTTTCCTGATGCAGCTCCCTCAACAGGCTCAAATCACCCTCAACCGCACGCTGCAAAGCTTCGTGTCGTCGGACGAGTTGCTCTTTCAACTGTTTGATTGCTTCCTTTCGGCCCATCAGATAACCTTTCTTTCATTTGGCGATTGCGCTGTCGTAAACCCGACACAATCTGCCATCTATAACCAATCGACAATGCAACGCCGCTGCTCTCAATTGCAAAGAATGGCTTTGAATGCCTTTGCAACTGTTGAAACGGCAAGGAACGACATCCGAAAATGTCCTTCCTCCTCGCCGAGGGGATTGGCATTGATCAGCCGCCCCCTCAGAAGCGTGAATCGTGTTCTTTGAACCCCGCCTGACGCAAATCGGCTCGCGGTGTCGGGCAGACATGTTAGAAGGGGCTCTTTTTCGCCTGAAAACTCGGCTTCAGTCTCTACTGTCGTATGACGAGCTTGGAGACATTCAGGTTCGCCGGAATCACCGATTTCCGGTGGAATCTTATCGAGCGGGTAAGCCTTTCGAGTCGCTCGTTCCTGAAAAACCCTGAAAATACTGTCCCAAAGTGAACATATCCCGCATTAGCGAAGCTTTCTGGGTGCCCTCGATCATTAAGGACTTGGATTTTTGCGGTGGCCCAAGCAGACACATTGGCAAACCACACCCCCGCGATGGGCCGATCGATAACTCCCCGCCATTGGTCCGATTATCAGAGTCATGCGGAAAATTTGGCTAACCCTATCCACCTTGGTGTTCCGATCAAGAAACCAGAGGGTGTGCTTGCGCACTCTCTAACCCGTTTTGATAGCAAGCGTTCGAAGACGTGATCCGGATCTCAAATGAGCTCTCGGACAACACTGCAGCAACTGAAGATGGACTGCTGCTGGGAGATGACTGTCGGGCGTCATAGGGAGTTTTAAGGTGACCACTGAACATTCAGGCGAATACTCTTCAGAGCACTCGTCTGATCCAATCATTCATTCGACGGGGGATTCCGCTCATACCGAAGCCAAAAGCTCCGGCACTGGGCACGTCTCCTCTCACGACATGACAGGGAGCCTGCGCGCCGACACAAATCATCCCGAACTCCTTTCGCAAACCTCAACACAACATCAACATCCCGATAACGCATCCGATGATAACGATGGGCTCTCCGCGTTCGTCTTTCGGGTGGAGTGCCCGGGATCACCGCCACATCGCCTACAGCTGACGGGAAATCAGTACACCCTCGGTTCTGCAGAGGGATGCTCCATCCGTTTGCGAGACGAACACGTTCTACCACTGCACGCAACAATTCGTCATACCGCTGATGAATTGTTCATTGAGGGACACAACGAGCAAGTTGTCGTCAACGGTAATTATGTTGATCGATGCCAACTCAGCATCGGAGACACGCTACAGCTTGGAAGCTATCGGTTCAAGTTAGTCTCCAATCAGCGAGTGAGCGACACAGCTAAGGAAAGGCCCGTTTTAACAAACGTCTTACCACCCGAGGTAGAGAAGGCACTCGCGAGATCCAATGGCAGGAAGCAAGCTGCATTCACTCAAGATTCAAACAACCTACAAGAGCTTGTGACTCAATCACGCCTCGAAGCCTGTGTTCGCAGAGAGCAACTTTGTGAAAAACGTGAAGCCAAGCTGGAAGATGATCGATCAAACCTCAAATTTCGCGAGTCTGATTTAGCGAAGCGACTCGCAAGACTCGAAGCAGAAGAGTCGGCGTCGCTTGAACTATATGATCAGCTCTCAAAGCGTCAGGCAGAAATCAACTCGCTGAGAGCTTCCCTTCAGGAAAAAGAATCCCTACACCTGCAGCGGGAAACAGAATACCGAAATAAGCAAATGGAGTTCGAGCAAGAGCTCTCCACAAGGTCGGCGCAAATTGAATCGGCGCAGATCGAAAACAGCCTTGCTCTCGAAAAAATAGAATCCCTCGCGGAGGAAATTCATTCATTACGAAAGGAATTGACTGACACGGAGCAGCAGCGAGATCTGCTTGAACTTCGCGAGCAATTGCAGAGGAAAGAGCACGAACACCTCGTTCGACAACTCGAAACTGATCGTGATCAGATGGTTTCAGAGAGAGCGGAGCATCAAGCAAAACTTCGATCGATGGAATCCAGCCTGCAAGATCTCGAGTCACTCGTGGCTTCGGCTGAGAGCTTGGACTCTCAGGTCGATGACAACCTCGAGATCGCTCCCGAATCAGACACCGCCGGAAGCGAATCTAACTTGAACGCGGAATCGCTAGGCAACCATCCGAGTCCCGAGCAACTAGAACATGAATCTCTCCGTCAGTATATGGAGCTGAGCCAAGAGAACGCCAAACTGATTGAGGAGCTGATCGAACTAAGACGAGAACGCGACGAGAAAAATGGTGTCTCAGAGCAACTCAGTGAAGAGGTTGATGAAAGCTCCTCTATTGAAAACCAACCGAGTGATGATTCAGATGACAGCGCAGGGTTAACGCAAAATCAACCAGAAGGGGCAGCTACCGATCAGGAAGTCAAAACTGAATCAGGAAGCAACCAGTCTTGGGGATCACTATTAAAAAATCTTGGCCAAACCCCGCTCAACGAGATTGACCACACCACTTGCTCAAACACCGACAAAAACAACAAAGTAGCAGCTGTATCCTTTGACAAATCCAATGAAGAAACCGTCACGGACAACATCAGCAATGATCACGTCCAAGAGCAAGATTTCCTGACAAGCGAACAGCCAGCGGAATTATCTGCGGATCATCTCTCTGGTAGTCAGAATGCAGAATCACTTTTGAAAGTCCAGAAGGAGTCAGTCGAAGAGGCGGTCCATCGTCTTCTGAACCAAGAAAATCAGAAGGATGCACACCACGAGGAAGCCCCTCGCATAGCGAGCCCCATCTCCACGCAAGCGAGAGTGGATGATGACGAGGCAACCGAGGCCCAGAGCATGACCTCACGTGTGATCACATCAATCCAAACCATTTTGAGTTCAGAAAAAGAGACCTCACGGAAAAAACACGTGAGTGACCAAGCAATCCTGATGCGATACGCTTTTGCATTTGCTGCAGTGATCATCGGGTTTATCTGCTATCGCATTGTGCCTGGCCAAATTCGATACATCGCCGTCATCATGGCACTGGCCCTCGCTGCCATCTACACAAGTGAAGGATTATCGATGAGCCGTCATCGAGCTTCCCGCTAGAGTGACTCCGAATCTGCCAGAGCCCAACTGCGAGCGTTTTACCGGAACGCTACGCGTACTGAGCGAAATTGAGACGGTTGGCCCATCAACGATGCTCGATTCTGAATCGGCTTACAGCATCCTCTCTACGCTTCAAACGTGAGATATCCACGGTCATTCGAGCCGCTCTTTCGCTTTCCTCTCTCGATAAGGCCAGCTTTGACATGAAGTCGAAGTACCGAGCGAATCTATCAATTGTGCTGATTGCAGGGCTGGTAGCGGGAGATCTTCAACGGACAGCTCATCGGAGAAGGTGATTCAAGGTTTTCTTCCACAGTTCTCATGCAGAGTTTCTCGCAAATCACGAATCGAGATGTAAGGTTTGACAGTAACATCGGCTGCTGTTGAGGATCCGCTCTGTAACAAACCAGCCACGCTTACGGTGTTTAGTGGTCCGTCAGTTTCTGAAACAGACTGAATCGCCCCGCAGCGATCAGTGAATCACGTTGGAGTCCGATCGAAGATGATGTTAAACAAACTCGCAAGGCCTCGCACGTTGACCCTTGTGCAGAAGAGCATGATGCGACGATTCGTATTTGTTCCTGTGATTGCAATCTGCCTTGTACAAACCAATCTCTCGGCGAAGCAGAACGCAAAGAAATCGGAACGGACAAAACCGGTCGAGTCGCTTGATGATGAGTCCAGCGATCAGGAAATTCGTCCCAGCCTCAGGGATAGACTAGCGGCCAGGCGATCCACATCGGATCGTCCCAGAACATCGAATAATGCACCAAAAACTGCATCCGCTCGTTGGGCATTTGGATCCAGACCCTTTGGTTATGACGATCTCGGTTATCCAGATCCGATTTTCCTCTTCCCTTACTCGCTTGATCCATGGCTGCGAGGATCATTCCGAGCACCCGACCTGCATGATGACCCCTATTTCCATGATCGCGTACCAACGAACACCAAGAGAGCCGCTCAGGGGCATGCAAAACTTGAGCTGGTCACAGCCGCATCAGAGGATTCCAGGCCAGAGAAAGTACCAGTGCCATCACTGACACCCATATCATCCAACAAAAAACCGGATCTGAAGGAAGTGATCTTATCGAATCGCAGCAAAGGGATCCTTAAAGTACTGGAAGCATCCAGCGCCGATTTGGCCGACAACTTATTGACTTATCCTCGGGGAAAGAAGTGGGTGAAGTATTTGCAACCCAATATGATCCCCATCATGGCGACCAACGGTCAAAACGAAGAGCTCAATGAGCTCCTCACTCGGTACGACCAAACCTTGGTTGACGAGGAACTTCGGATCGTTACCACGATTGAAGGTTTTGCAGAGAGTCGAAAGCAGCTGCGAAGGTATCTCAAAAGCGTTAAATGATCTCCCGTCAATTCGGGTGGGGGGTGGTCGAAATGACGCCATCCAGCATCGACTTGAGGGATGAAAAATCAGAGCTTTTGCTGCATGTCTCTTGACGACCGAAGGTCTGTTTTGCATCAACCCCCAAAACGATCGTAGCTCCCTTCACCGTTTGAGGCGGGTGTGTGCAATAACCCGAGTGAAAAAAATCGGATCGTTACAAAAATACAATCTATTTTTGTGAATTCACGACCAATCAGAACTCAAACTGCATCAAGCAATCCATTGACACTGGACAAGGCCATATAATCGTCCGGGCCGAATGAGATTTGGCGTGCCCAATTGAGTCTTCTTGAAAACTTAACAGAGAGCAACCATGTCCCTGACCATTATGCGACGCATTCGGTTTTGTGCCGGACACCGCCTGCTTCGGCACGGTGGAATGTGCGAGCATTTTCACGGCCACAACTATGTGGCAGACTTTTTTGTAGAGGGTGAAGATCAAGACGACGTGGGTCGTGTTGTCGATTTCTCGGTATTGAAACGTCGGGTGAAAGGTTGGATTGACGAATACTGGGATCACGCGTTTTTAATCTGCGATGAAGATGAGAATGCGAGAAAAGCCCTCGAAATGGTAGAGCCAAGTCGCTTTTTCGTTCTTCCGTACAACCCGACCGCGGAAAATATGGCGAAGTACCTGCTAGAGGAAGTTTGCCCGCAAGTGCTCGACGGCACCGGTGCGAACGCGGTCTCCGTCCGAATCTGGGAAACTCAGGATTCGTATGCCGAAGCGAGTGTCGATCGAAATTCAGGGCAGACCTCTGTTGCAACTGCGATCGGATCGGCCGAGTACTAATTTGACTCTGGCCTTTAATGAGAAAGAAGGACAACGATAGTTCGCTCGAACTACCTGAGTTCACCCCCTGAAGAATTTGGCGACTTTTGGTCGATCGAGATTTTCAGAATGAGTTCCTCCACACAACACGACGATCAAGCCCGCTTAAGGAAATACCATGAGTCAGGTCCCAACTGAAGACGCCAAGCAACAACTACCGGACATCCAGTCAACCGGTGACAATCGACAAGTAGCGATCAACAAGGTTGGTGTGACCAATATTCGGTACCCGATCTCACTCCGAACTCCAGGTGAGGGTCAGGGCAACACGTTTCAGCACACCGTCGCTCGCGTCAACATGTTTGTGTCGCTTCCGCACACAGAGAAGGGAACACACATGTCCCGATTTCTCGAAGTGCTCAACGAACGACACAACGAGCTGTGCAGCGACTCACTCGTTGAACTTGCTGTAGCGATGCGAGACAAGCTCAAATCGCCCGATGCGTTTCTTGAGCTCAACTTTCCTTACTTCATCGACAAGAAAGCACCAGTCACTGGTATGTCTGGAAAACTGGACATCGATGTCACCTTTGAGCTGCAAAGTGGAACGAAGGACGACTTTGTCATGACCTTAAAGGTTCCTGCGACGAGCTTGTGCCCCTGTTCGAAGGAGATTTCGCAATACGGTGCGCACAATCAACGCTGCGAGATGACGGTCAAAGTTCGAATCGCCGAAGGTGTGAACTTCTGGATTGAAGAACTCTTTGGGATGATCGAGCAGTGTGCATCGACGCAAGTTTTCTCGGTTCTAAAACGTCCGGACGAAAAGTGGGTCACCGAGCGAGCTTACGAAAACCCGAAATTCGTTGAAGACATCGTGCGAGACATGGCAGTCACACTGCGGGATGACGATCGCGTTGTCTGGTACCAATGTTTCTCAGAGAATTTCGAATCGATCCACAGCCATAACGCGTTCGCGATGGTTGAGCATGACAAGCGATTGGATTCGTAGATCCTATCTTTGGATCCGAAAAGGAATGCAGTTGCCTCTCAACGACGGACTGCTGGCATTTCAGCGACAGGATAGTAGTCAGGTACGATCCAATTTTTGAGCGAATCGTTAACAGTAGCAACTGTTATGAGGTTCGCTTTTAAAGAGTCGATCTCCTTTTATTGAGCCTCGCTATCTGATTCGACAATTTCCAATTCGCTCGGCTGTCCGCCGCTCTCGATCACTACTTACCTACTGGATAGCGGTTGGACATCGATCCAGTTTCTAGATCGAGAACCGGTAAGACGTCCCATACTTCAATCTTATTTTCTTCACCAACTTTTGCAGCGAATGCGGGACAGTCGCGGCCTTCATCCGCAGGGGAGAAAAACAACCTTGCAATGGATCCGGTTTGAGCTGGTCGATCGGCTGAACGATCCACAAAGGAAGTTCGTCCCTCAATCAAGTTCATTGACAACCCATCAGAAGAGGGCGGAATACAAGAAAATGAGAGTAATGGGACTGAAGAGATCAAAACTCTTGTTCCATCAAAATTCGGCGTGGCCACTGATAGGTTTGCCATGATCCACCGACACACCAGATTTCAACAGGGCGAAATGTGTTCTCGTGCTTCAAACCTTCTTTGTAAATCGATGCGATACGCGATCGAAACGTATCGAGTGCGGTCTCCACAGCTTGGTATTGTTCAGTGATGCTTGGCAGCAAAATTGGGTTTCGTTTCATCTTCTCTGCCTGTTGACGACTTAACTTTGCAGAAGATGCAAGCTGAAAAGTCAGATCATCACCGCCGGTTTCAATCGTCCATGACCAGTGAGCCTCGGCTGAAACCAAAATCAAGTTTGTAGTCGAAGCGCCCGCATCAACGATGCAAATCGCATTGGATAAATCATTCTGAATCGCATCGACATTATCCTCTGTGAGGGAATCAACACGCGGCCACATCTGAGAAAATTCCTGATCGGCAAAATTAACTAACGCGATGTTATCTGACTGCAATCCTGCGAGCTTCAAACCAAGTGATTCCAAGAAAGATATCCGCCGAGTAATCACTTCTCGCCTTGCGGTGGAAGCCATCGCCGGCCTACCCATGGTGGGCAATCGCTTACCCGGACAAATCCATCGGGTAACCATCAACTCGTCAAGTGGTATTGGAATCTTGGACTCAATCTCTTTATTGAGGAGATTCATTGCGTCCCTATTCTTAACGGGTGGTAATCTCAAGAAACGGTTAACCGTATGCGAGCTATTGAGATTGGCCCAAATCGGCACTTCCTCGGAGTACCTTTCTTGGAGAAAACTGTTGATCAATGGTGCTAGACGTTTGCGCTGTTCACCACCATCGACATCACGCGAGGGAGCGGGTTCTATTTCACCGTAAAAAGTATCCTTAATGAATAACTCACCATTCCTATCTTCCAGCTGAACGGCTTTGACCGAAGAAGTACCAATATCGAGTCCCCAAGCGACTGATGACTTCCTAGTTGATGAAAAGAGGCTTTTTTTCTTAATCAGAAAATCCTCAGAAACCCTTGCTTTGCCGACACCTTGTATTGCTAAGCCAATGGCAACATTGAAAGCAGCCGGATGAGACTGTAGATCAATTCCATAATCCAAGTTGATTACCTGAGGGTTCACCAGCGCTCCTGCGGGACCACCCAGCCAGCTATTGGATTTACCCCTCCATTGAATCCATGGTGATCTCCCGGTAGGTCGCTTGCTCCTGAGTAGCTCTTTTATTTTCTGTTGCAAATCCCTAACCACTTGCAGATCCGGGTAGGATTCACTCAAGCGATTGGCAAATTGACAGAGATTGTGCGAGATAAAAGGCTCAGAGATAAGCTCTCTCCACATCCACTCATCCCGCAGAACCTTTGAAAGAACCTTCCGGACTTCTTCGGTCTGTTGGAAATTTGGAATCGACCTGAGCTTGTCGACAGCTCGTTGAAATTCTCCGTTTGAGCTTGATCGCAAAGCCGAATGAACCAACTTTTCGCTGACTTGTTTCCCAAGTCGTCTCGCTGATTCATGCTCAGGATCCAGCTCAATTAGTTGTTGCACGAGGCGTCCAACCATCTCCCAATTCTTACCATTAATCTCTTTCTTCAGTCCAGCCTCAAGATTCTGACGTTGCGAAAGGTACGATTGAGCTTCATTGAGTAAGTGTTTTGCTTCTCTATCAAGAAGATGATCTGGAATCCTCTGCAAGTGTTCGACAACTTTTTTTGTAGCGCCAGATTCGTACGCTGTTCGTGCGAGTTCACAGGCTTCCGCAATAGTCTGATTTGTTTTGCCCTCAATCTCAACCACTTTATTCAAGGTGCGATTGGCAGTTGAGACAATCTCTGCAAAACGGTAGTCGTCAAGCTCGGTAATGCGTTTCAAAAGTCTTGTCGCATCACGGTAGCGAAACTCGTTAGCTGCAACTTTTGCCTCTGCCAAAAACTCGTAGTACCGCTCTCTCTTTTTTTCAACCAGTTTTGAAAGATTGGTTCCACAATCTCCGCAAAAAACCTGTGTAAGGAAAATCCGTTTCCCACACTTCTCGCAGTCCTCCTGCAAGGATTGCCCACATCCTCCGCAGAACTTGGCTCGACTCGAATTAACGTTACCACAGGACCCACAAATACCGTCGGCAATCAAAGTCGCTCGGTCAGTAGATAAAGTCGTTTCCGAAGACATTGGTTTAATACTCTCGAGTCACTTCTGAATGGGAGGAATGACGACGCCGTGCAACGGTAGCCAATTGGAGAACGTTTCATCGTTGGGGTCTCCCACTTTGACGTAACCTTGCCGGTTCGTGTTAAAAATCGTCCTGGGGCAATCCTCGGGTACGATTATCGATAGCCTGTAGTTTCCGACAATTGATTGCTCCGTTAACTCAGCTTGAAGTACCTGAGGCTCAATCCCAAGCACTGAGATTTGCCGATTCAGATCACCCTGCACTCGGCAATTGAGATAGAAACTCTGCCGCTCCCCTGAGATAATCGTGCCAAGATCTAGTCCATCGGTCATATGTAATTCAGGGCCAAGGAAGCGAATCGGCAGATTGACCTTTCCTTTCAGAGAGACCTCGGTGGTGATCGTCTCCCCGAGCGGTCCTTTTGCTGTAATCAAAACCTTATTTTGATGCTTTCCAAACTCAAAGAAACGTTGCATCAACGTCAGCTCAGTACTCGAAGTAAAAATCTCAGAGCTTGGTCTAATTGACTTTGCGTTCCACTCAATTGATTCAACATCTGAGCTAACATCAACGATCTCAAAGGTATCCCATAGCTCGCTATTGATAACCAAGGAGGTCTGAGCAAGTTCACCAACATTGGTTGAAGAATACGAAACCGTTCTCGGAATCAAGATTTTCGCTTTAACTCGACCGCGGAATGTAATCTTGAATCGCCTATTCAGCGGGTCATTTGATTCAAAAAATGCTTGAAACTCAAAAGGCCCCGGTATCGCAGGCGTCGTCCAAGAAACAAGGACCTCAGCTTCATCGCCCGGTTCTATTAGTTGACTTGACACTGCAAAGGTCGCGTCGTTAGACGATCTCATCAGCCCAATCTTCAGCGGCAGATCGCCATCGTTTCGAAGAGAAAAGTGAAATGACTCCTCGGACTGATCAGGTCGAGCATCAACATCGTAAAATGAACGAACAGTGATTGAGGGTTGTGGCTTTGCTTCCCAGAAATCAATCAGTTGGTTGCGTTGTTCCACCGCAGCTACTTTCGCTTCATATTTATCTCGCAAAACATCTGGCACACCCCACGGCTTGTACTTCACTAGATAGGTTGACCCAGCAGAAACGGTCAGAAGGGCGCTAGTGCCACCAACAAGCAACAGCAGGTTCCGAGAGAATGCGTTCATGGGGTAGATCCCAGTGTCTCAAAGGTCGGCAAAAAGCAAGCATCTCCGCATAGCAGAGATTTCGTGTTTTGAAAAAGCAGCGATGCTTCACTTCGAGGAGCAAAGCACCGCTGCAACGTTCTTTGCGTCATCGATGACGCACTTCTAAAGAGCTACGGGTTCGAGGATTCGAATGCACCTTTGAAGTACGTCTCGTTAACGAAAACTCCGTTGAACATGTCGGTTGGTGCGATTTCCAAAGTGCTATCGGTGTAGCCAACAGTAACGTACTGATCTGCTGTAAGATTTGCAGGCACTGGGAACCCAGGGTTCAGATAGCCATCACCGTTTGTATCCGTAAATGTCTGAACAGATCCATCAGCCATCAGAATATTCGCTTGTCCACCGTGGATCGCGAACCAGTCACGAGTATCCTGCAAGTAGAATCCAGCATCTGTATTGGCTGCGCCACAATTGATGGTTGTTGCTTCACCTCGCTCACAAGCGACCTGAACATTCAAGTTATCATTGGCCTTGATCAAACGCAGTCCAATGTTACTCCCATCCCACTGAGCAGGTCCGTCATTGAAGGCTTCCGTTAGAAGCATCCCAGACGGCAGCTCCACTTTAGTGTTGGGAACGGGAGCAACAAGAATCGCTTCATCAATGTCACCCGGACCAGCATCACCGAGGATACCGATCTGCGAAGCCGGAATACGGCTTTTATCAATAACACTCAGCTGGATGGGGCCAGCAGTACCACCAAGCTCTTTAAATTTTGAAGATGCATCGCGATCGTACCCTGTACCATCTGCAGTAATGCAGGTGCCACCATTCGCAACAATGTCGCTATTGGCATCATAAATGGTCTTGGGATTGGATCGCACAAGATGGTAGCCAGCGGCGTAATTGGTCATATAACCCTTGTCGACATAGTTTGCTCCAACGTAAGCCACCCGGTCAGAACCCGTCAGGAGAGCCGAACCGGCAGCGTCGATAATCAGGGCGCCGGCGCCTTGACGCATACGGGCATAGGTGTTGCCTTGCTTCGGGGTCTTGGCACCATCAACCGTGTTACCTCCGAGCAGGTCATTGAGCTTCTCGGAAGCTTTGCCCGGATTGGTAGGGCAGAGCATGTCTCCAGGGAGAGCATTGCCCCCATTAACAAGGTCCGCGACCCATCCAATTGAATCCATATCGCCATCTCGATACCAATCAGATGCACCGGTGGTAAACCGCCCGAGAGGATCACGGTTAGCAAACTCGGTCATACCAATACCGAATTGACGCAAGTTGCTGGAGCACTGAGTTCGACGAGCAGCTTCACGAGCTTTCGTTAACGCGGGCAACGCTAAGGATGCCAAAAGAGAGATGATGGAAATCACCACCAGTAGTTCAATCAGGGTAAACCCTGTAATTCGCGATCGCGACATTTTCATGATGTCCTTCAAGTTACTCTGGACTTTGCGTGACTTCTCTGTCCAGAATGGGTGTAATTGGGTGGAGTGCGTGACGGGCTTGAAACTGCACATCATTGCCGCCAGCAAAAATGTGCTACGCGCGTCACGCCTCCGCTTTTTAATAACGTTTTTCGCCAAACACGATCAATCAATCTGTGTTTTCCTTTTTCCTTCGGGCGTATCCTTTATGTTCGCCGCTCGATTCTTGCTTCAGAACTAAGCTGATGTTTCCAAAGCAAACCCGTCATTCCTGACATACGGTTAATCGTCTTATTCTAAAAGTGGTTAAATTACCGACCCTTTCCTTTGTGTTTGGTGAAGTAGGATTTGCGATACGATTTGGATGGATCGAAACTCTCAGCGTCACTCAACAAAGAACCTGCGTGATTCATTTACTCACCTTTCGTGGTCAAAGAATAAAAGCTCGCAAGATTTAGACTCACTGCCTCTACCTCTGAACTCGTCCAGTAAACGGCAGATCCGGTACCTGTTACATCTGATCCATCGAACCCGTTATTAATGAAGCCATCGTCATTCCTATCAGCGATTGCCTGTACCGATCCATCTGCCATCAAGACGTTTGCAACTCCTGAATGTGTTGGTGACATCCCGCGATAGTCCTGGCGGGTATCATGCCGCCACCTCTTCAACCAACCGTCAGGCCCGGAACGCTTGACACCTGGAGCAAAGAATGGCGTTTGAAGATAGTGCGGGTTATCTGTGTCGACTTGACCATCGCCGTTGGTGTCAACTCGAATCCTATTTCCAATCGGACCGCCAACAATCGAAACACCATAGAAGGATCCTCCTGGCAACCACTCACCCAGCGGCGACGAAAGCACACCAGCTACTGATGAATCACAGAGAAGAGGGACCGTGCTGCCAGGAGCTTTTCCCCCATCCAACAAACGCGTCGTAAGTGGACCCTTGGTGTAGTTCCGGCTTGTGATGCTCGCCTCATCAGAGCTTGACCGCAGCGGCCGTAAATTGCCCCCTGAATCGAGCTGTACCTCAGATCTAGTGAGAAACCAAGTCGCGGCATAGTTCGTGTTGAATCCCTTCTCAATCATCTCCATACCAACGAGCTGAGCCCGATCGAGACTTAATGGCGAGAGAGCTTGATCCACGATACGCCGAGAGATGTTCTTGATGACCCTTCCGGTCTCATCCTCATGCGGCATACTTCCGATCCGATCAACAATTGAATCTGCGGTAAATGCGTGGACAGGCAATTTCAACATCTGCTCGACAGCGGCAGAAGTAAGAACGGAGTTACTGGGACATCTCATCTCACTGGGCAGCATTCCACGGCGAACAAGATCGGCCACCCAGCCTATTTCCGTTGGAATTCCATCCTTGTCCAAATCAAATGCACCGGAGCAAAACGCACCGTTCGGTGTATCAATGGCATGTTTCGTTAAACCAACACCAAAATTCTTTAGATTACTTTTGCATTGCGCACTTCGCGCAGCTTCTCTGGCACGCGAAATTGCGGGCAAGAGCAAACCAGCCAAGACCCCGATAATCGTGATGACGACAAGCATTTCAACCAGCGTAAAACCTCTTGCTTTTTCACCACGCTTTGCTGCGGATGAACTATCAGCCAAGGTGTTTTCCGTAATCTGTGTCTCGACATGACACTCATTGATCAACCTCAGCTGCCTGCCTCTTTGCAGAGCGATAGGCACGATCCATCGACTTTTTATCATGGCTAGACCCTATCTATTCCTAACTATGATTCACGGTTGCATCTGCCCACTCTTGCAATACAGCTTGCAATGTGACCGCGTGGTACTCTCGATCCTTTAACGTATTGACGGTGCGGAAGACGTAAACAAAGTCTTTCAACACCCTGATCACGCGGGTATGTTTGACAGGTGTTTAGGCATTTTCAATAGCAGAAATAACTTCTTACGGAGTCTTCATCATTCCCTCATCTTTGGCTTTCCAATGGCCAAGTAAATGACAAGGCAGCAACCGCGTAAAGCACTCCACACAAAGCATATTTTGGGTTGAATAATGCACGTTAATGGATAGCAAGACGTATCAAAATCGGAAGTGAATGATCCCGAAATCTTCATCATTGCAAATGTGAGTAAAGCAACCAAACTGACGTTTTTTAAGTTCGAATTGGGAGATTCTTGGTAGCTTAAACATAAGGTGGAAAGTGTATTCCCAATCAGAATAAGAGCTCACCACCTTGAGCAGGGCGGCCACCTGTAAGCGGTGTTTAACGAGCTGCTCTCGTTCATTGAGAATGCCCATAAACTGTCTGTAGGCAAGGACGAATCGCTGATTCATCGCTACCGTGACGCTGAATCCAATCTGCGGAACCAACTGCATTGGATTATCAAACGTGCCCATTTTTAGCCATGGCCGCCAGCATTTCAAAATCTCCGAGCATCCAGAGCGACTGATTGCGTACTGCGTCATCCGATGTACGTAGTCAGTGAGCAGACGGGGCACTGCATCGAGACGATAAAGAAGTTTTATCTACAAGCGACCGATGAGCAGCGCGGGTGAACCCACAATTTCCGCCAGCTGCGAGTGAGGATTACAGCTTCCAGCCATCGGGGGAGGCGAAGCAAAACTCGAAGCAATTAATGCGCGACACTGCAAGAAAGGACGCGCAAGAAAAAAGCCAAACACCGGCAATTACGGCATTTGGCTCTGAGCGTCTCGGCCTATCCGGCCCAAAGGTAGCGGCAGAGGGACTCGAACCCCCGACACGCGGATTATGATTCCGCTGCTCTAACCAGCTGAGCTATGCCGCCGTTCTTGGGATTGGTTTTCCTTCTGCCAATCCTGTAGGTCTTCTTCGCCTCGAAACGACCCCAAGAGAGGCGAAAAATAGCAGAAGTTTGCCAACTCATCTAGTCTCCCGCCGACCAAACTTCACAACCGGCCCAAATTATCAGGGACTGAGTCTGACCAACCGGTCGCCAAATCAATCTCAGAGTCGGATGAGGGTCGACGAAAAATGGATTCGATCGAGCGATCAGGAAGCAGAACTCCCAAAGCAACACCCTCGTTCAATCACGAAAAAGGGGAAGTTCACCCGATCTCTGGAAGAAGGTTTTGATCAGCGAATACGTGCTATTTACCGAGCATTTCCCGCATAACCTTTGCGAAGCCAGCACCCTGAAACGTCTCGACTTTTACATGGCGACGGACCCTTACTCGACTCATTCCTCTCGTAAACTCAAAGGAACGCAACGCAATCAAACCACCAAGCAACTTGGCACTGTTGGCATCTTCCGTCAAACTGCCTCACTCCAAACCCACCTGATCTCGGGAACTTGGGAAGAACAGCAAGAACCCCAGACTCGTCGCGTGAAACAACCATCAAGCCCCAAAGACCAACAAAACTCATGACGAACATCATCCAAGCGGAACCACTCCAAGTGCCTGATACCGCAGCGTTGCGTTACCTGCCTGAGGGGCCAATGGCCCTCCGTGACGGCCTCGTCTCTTGGGTTGGAATTCAGCACGGGACGGACAGTACGCACGGCAGCTTGAATCTACTCGATCTAAAAACAATGACAAACCAGTCATTTGTGCTGCCGGGGCGCCCGGGTTTCGCGTTTCCAACCACGAAAGAAAACGTTTTCATCATCGGCTGTGAACGTTCGATTGGACTCTTCGATCTCACGGATCAATCGTGGAACGTTCTTTGCGAGGGAGTTGATTCTGCGGTTGAAAATACAATCATCAATGACGGTTGGGCGATTGGAAACAAATTGATTTTTGGAACGAAAGATCTGGAATTCGCAACGCAGAAGGCAGGTCTGTATTTGTTCAAAGGTGAAGAGAAGCAATTGCTCCAGCTTCGCTCGGATCAAATTTGTAGCAACGGCAAAGCGATCACAGTGGATTCAAATGGCCAACAACAACTTTTGGATATTGATTCACCCACTCGAAAACTCGTGAGCTACCCAATCAATCTCGAGAGTGGTGAACTGGGAACGGCCAAGACCGTGGTTGATTTCGCTCAGGATCCTGCAGTCCCCGATGGAGCCGTACTAACGCCTGATGGCAAGGGAATCGTTGTTGCAATGTTTCGACCGGAGGTTGCAGATTATGGCGAGACCCGCCTCTATGATCTCGCTTCCGGTGAACTGCGCATGACCTGGCAGACACAAGGATCACCGCAGAACACCTGCCCAGCATTCGTTCGGATCAACGGAACCTTAAAGCTCCTGATCACAACTGCAGTTGAACACATGAGTGATGAGGCGAGGGCGCAATGCCCAAATGCTGGACAGCTTTTCTTGGCAGACGCATCGGTAGAGGATACCGGGGCTGAACTAACGGCAACTTACACATTGCCGTGAGCCCGTGTTGATCAAAAGTGACGGACGATTCACTCAAGGCAACGCATTGGCGACCGACTGAAACTTATCCCGGCTTAGGTCAACCGAAAAATGAGTTGGCATCCATGGTCTTTCGCGCTGACGGATCCGGCGTTCCCGATCAGCTGTGAAACCACCTCGAGAGAATTGCAAGGGAGCATCTTGTGGCGCTTTCAGCATCAATCTCCACCCGGAGTTGGACTGTCGTCGCAATGAGTCTGCACGATTGTGCAGTGTTGCTATCTCGTCGTCAGTGAGCTGCGACGGATACGCCTCAGCCTCAACAAAAATCGACTCAGAGATATCTAGCAGACGGCGAAACTCTGACAGACTCACCTTCGAGTCACCGAGAATCAGGTGAGTGAGACGCTTGCCCTGTGTTTCCAGCACACTGAAAAGTTCCTCGTTCAGATCACAATGGGTAATATTGAGAACTTCAAGGTAACCATAGCTCAAAAGTACCGAGAGCGTCTCGGCAGGTAATTGACTCCCTGCGAGGTGTAACTCGCAGATCTGTCGCAGCTCAACCATTGCCTCAGTAATCTCATCATTCAATTGGATGCGATTCAAAGAAACACGGCGTAAAGCAGGCATTCTACTCAGCCACACCATGGTTTCTGCTGCGATATGAGTATCATCAAAATTGACTTCCCACAAATCATCGACCTCGCGCCAGGAGCGAACGATTTCATCATTGAGTCGTGTGCCCGGTAGTGCAAGCGATATCAGTTCCTGCAGTTCCCCGATTTTTAGCAATGTTTCCTCTGACACTGACGGGTAGGCGAATGTCAGGCGATGCAGGTTCGCGCAACGCAGCACCTCCTCTGCACTCTCATCATCGACTTCACTTCCGCCTCCGGCAAACCATTCGAGATCTCGCAAACCGTTAATCTTCGAAACCGCAGGCCATGGGCCCTCAACCGATAAACCTTCCAACCCAGGCACATTCTCAATTCGCAGGCTCTCCGGCGCGGTCACCATCTGCAAACTGGTGCGAATAGCGGGTTGATCCACGAGAGAAACATTCTCGACCTGCCGCATTGTGGAAACACGGAGCATCTTCAAGCGGTCGCGTTGCACCAAATCCAGACGCCCCAAATCATCACCGTCCACCAGAAGCCGCTCTAAGTCCGGAAACTGACTCAGCAGTTCAACAAACTGCTGTCCATTGAGCGATGTCGTTCTTGCATCAAGCGTGTCATATTTCTTATTCGTCCCAATCTGCTTCAACTGCGTATAGTCTGTGTTGGATCCATTCAGATTAAGTCGCTTGACCTTGTCGTTATAACTCAGTGGAGAAAGGTCAACACCTTGAAGCGGTAAGTAACCAAGATCTAATTCGATTGGACCCTGACGTTTGCCAAGATAACGGATCCACTGGCGACTCTTTTCTATATCCGCGTCTTCGGGGACAACATTACCAAGCAAGGTAAGCAGGAAAGCGCCGAGTTTAAATTTCTGGAGGTTAGGTAGTTTTCCCAAACTTAACTGCTCAAGATCTTTTGCATAGCAACCTATCTCGGTCAAGCTGTCTGCACCATCCGCCTCGAAATTCCGAACCCAAGTTAAACCAGGCACCAACAAACTTTGATTCGCTGCGAATCTTGAGTCGACAAGTTCCTCATCTAACTGCGCCAGTCGTGGAACATTAATCAGAGCCAGATCATGCTTCTGCACTCGGTCCAGGCAAAGTCGCCGTAACTCGGGTAAGTTTTCCAATCGAAGCCCAAGCACCGCGTCATTTAGCTCGTAGCTTGTTCGTTTCACGGAAAGTGTTTTCAGTTTGGCCCAGTCTTTCAGCATCAAGGTGTCCTTGACGCCATCGTCGGGCCTGGAGAGCCACAGCAACTCACACGTTTGCCTCCATTGGACTTTTTGAATCTCAGCGTAGGGAAGGGTAGTCCCCTGAAGATCTACACTCAGCAAAGGCATCGAATCAAATTGGTGAAATTGCTTTGCGGTAAGTCTGGTGAAAGGAAACTTGAGATGCTTGAGCCACTGCAGCTTCGAAATGGCCTCAGCCTCCGAATCGTTTAACTTGCTATTGGAGACGTACAGCGAGTTAAAGTGCAGCCGGTTTTTTAGATTCTCAAAAACCTCGAGATCGTGCTCTCCCGCGTAGGCGTGAAGCGATACGAGCGTAGGAATATTGGCAACTCGTTTGGCGACTGCCGCCTTTGCACCCGATAGGCGAGCATGACGCACCTCCTGTAGCCACCTTTTCACCGTCTGCGGCACGTGCGGCTCAATCGCTTGCGGTATCCAAGCGGAGGCGTAGAAGTTGGCAGTATTCAGCATCGGCCGTACGGATTGTCGCTGCTTATACGGCCCCAACGTTTTAGATCCGACAATGAGAAGCGGTATCACTAAAATGCAAAAGGCAAAAAAGCTGTCAAAGATTAACCTGCGACGACCTGTGTCTGATGCTACCGAGAGAGACCGGTGGCGGAAGACCATGAACCACCGAGTAAACCAACATGAACAAAAGCAGAGGATGGTATTGAGAACGAGATTTAAGGGCTTCCAATCACGATAGACCAGTTGGTTCGGGTCGTGATAGGCAACCGAATACCGCAATGGCCAACCTGCCATGATCGGCAAATCGATTTCGCCTGCCTGCTGACTTTCGGGAAGATCTAAAGGTCCTAACCAGGTTGGTTCGACCTCAACATACTGGTAGGGAAGATTTGTCGTGACGAACACTAACAAAATCACACCGGCCAACAATTGGCCGGTGATGCGACTTTTCAAGTTCTCACTTGTTTCAGAAACGTCCGATTCATTTGGTTGAATTGCTCTGGACTCCACAATTCTGTTCTCCACTACCATCGACCTTTCTTCGCAGCGAAAGATCGAGACTTTTTTGCACGCGGGCAATAGCTCGGTCCTGTAACAGGATAACACAGTCGGCAACCCCAATAACCAGAAATGGTCAGGCTCAACACTGTGAATTGATGGAGTGACTGCACGAAAAGAGAGGCCAGAACAGGCGACCAGCACAGATTACATGACTCGAATGAGTGTGACCTCAACGATATGTCGGCAATTTGGTGGTCGACAAACAGGTCACACGTAAGGAAGCGCGACTAACCGGTGACCTAATCGAACCCAACAATTCCGCCTCGCGAGGGGGGCGAGGTGTGAGTCGATTTACGAACCCAAGTCATGCTTCTCGGCACCCGTTTCGTCATACCGATTAATTGCAAAGTAGACAAAAGGAATTGGCATGCAGGGCAACAACAGCAGAAAATAGTAACCGATGAAGAAGCTAAAGCCCAAAGTGAGTGCGGCGAAACCCAGCCACAACCACCAGGTATCTCGCCATAATC
>CAXQOB010000025.1:0-19360 GCA_964225475.1 Candidatus Nitrosopumilus sp.
TGTTTCAGCTCGCGACCGATGCGATGAAACGGTTGACAGGATCCGCAGTGTTCGCATGGGGGAATGGAAATACATTCGCAATTCGCACCCACAACGCCCTTACCTGCAACCTTGCAATTACAAGGACGCCAAACCCTTTATGCCAGTGCTACGTCAACTCTATTCGGAGGGAAAGCTGAATCAAGCACAATCCTTACACATGCAATCGACGCGTCCTAGGGAAGAACTCTATCACCTTCCGAGTGATCCATGGGAGATCAAGAACGTCGCGGACGATGAATCAAAACAGGAAGTTTTGATTGAACTCCGAAACGTACTTGAGCGTTGGGAAATCGACACCAACGACTTGGGTCGAGTGCCAGAGAGCGAAGCGATGTACGACAGTGACATGGACTTCGTCAATCAAAAACTAAAACGGAAAAACCCGGACGCATTCAGGCAACATCAGCTCAACATTCGTCTGATGAAACGATGGCAGAGGGAAGGAAAGTAGAGTTCAAGTGGAGGCAAAAATCGGACAGTTCTCGATTGGCTTCCTCAATAAACGTTTTCTTGATGATCAAATCAGATGCGCCGCCACACTCATCAAGCAAAACCTGATTGCCCCTCACGCATCACCAAAGTATCACCCAACAGAAAGCATCTCAAAGGCGCGATTCCTCTAGCTATCCACTTTCGCCCCGTCACAAACTATAATGCTTGCTCTCTGATTTAAGCTTCTCCAGATCAAGGCAGCATCGGATGAAAATCCCAGTATGGTTCGTGATTTCAATGCTCTTACTCTGCTGTGAATCTGGTACTTCGTCCCATTCGCAAGAGCCCATCAATAAACCAAAGGCAACGCCGGGCGGGACGATTAAAAAAGGGGTATTTGAATCGGCAGAGCACTTTCCTGGCACATCTCGGGAATACAAGATCTATGTCCCCCATCAATACGACCCAGAGGAACCAGCGAACCTGATGGTCTTCATGGACGGTTCCGGGTACGCGAACCCCAAGGGGGCTTTTCGAGCGCCTCTTGTACTTGATGAGCTGATCGCCCGAAAAGACATTCCCGTCACCGTTGCTGTCTTCGTTAATCCCGGCACAATCCAAGTAACGATGGATGGAGCCAAAGCTCGAAGCAACCGGTCCTTTGAGTATGACTCGTTAGGTTCGCGATATGCGACTTTCCTGATCGATGAATTCTTACCTCAGGCCCTGAAGGGACTCAATATCTCGAATGACCCGAATCGCAGAGCAGTGTGTGGGATTTCATCCAGCGGAATCTGCGCTTTTACCGTGGCATGGGAACGGCCAGATCAGTTTGGAAAGGTAATGAGCCATATTGGTAGCTTCACCAACATTCGCGGCGGCTGGGAGTCCCCGGGACTAATTAGACAAAGTCATCGAGAGCCCAAAGCGATCAAGGTGTACCTACAGGAGGGTGTCGACGATCTGAGTAACCTCCACGGTAACTGGCCTCTGGGTAACCGAGACATGGCAGCCGCATTGCAATTTGCTGGATACACCTACCGCTTGGAGATGACCGAGGGTGGCCACAGTGGAAAATGGGCAGGAGAGGTCTTTCCGCAAGCACTGCGCTGGCTTTGGAACGAAAACGCTGAGTCGACTCAACTGCCAAATCCGCAAACGAACCCGACCTGGAAACCTCATCCTGACGCTATTCGACGGCAGGGCGTGCCTACAGGCGAAATACGATCAATGGGCAAGTTAGATTCAAAGGTGTATCCGGGCACGTCAAGAGAATGGTGGATTTATGTCCCCGAACAATATCGAGAGTCCGAATCGGCGGCGATCATGGTGTTTCAAGACGGGGAACGAATGAAATCAGAATCGAGATGGCGAATCCCCATCGTCTTTGACAACCTGATCCATCGCGGTGAAATGCCTACGACTCTGGCGGTCTTCATCAATCCGGGACGAAGCACGAACAAGCCTCAAACAAATGGTAAGTTCTCTAATCGTGGATTTGAATATGATTCACTCGGTAATCGTTACGCTAGATTCCTCACAGAAGAAATACTGCCCGAGGTTGAATCCCAGTACAACATCAGTCGTGACCCCTCGATGCGAGCGATCGGGGGATCAAGCTCAGGTGGGATATGCGCATTCACCGCGGCATGGGAACGACCCGATGTATTCCAAAAAGTTTTCACCAGCGTGGGGAGTTTTACTCACCTTCGCGGTGGAAATATCTACCCCGCGTTAGTTCGCAAGACCGAACCCAAGCCGATCCGAATCTACATGGCAGATACGAGCGGTGACATTGATAATGCATTCGGCAGTTGGCCGATTGCTAATGAGAGAATGGCATCCTCACTCGATTACATGGGATATGACCTTCATTTTGAATGGGCAGAAGGTTACGCACACAATGCTGACTTCGGCAGCTTCAATTTTCCCGATGCAATGAAATGGCTTTGGCGTGACGAGCAGTACGAGCGATCCATTGATACCGGAGATGACCTTCGAGGAGACCTAACCTTACTTGATCTGCTTATTCCTGATGAAGATTGGGAATTAGTTGCAGACGGTTTGGGATTCGCCGATGCTCTCTGCTCTGATCAACACGGAAACCTGTACTACTGTGACATGCGCCAACCGGCTGTGATTCGAATCAACACAAAGACTGGCGAGCGGAGCGTGGTATGCCGCGAATCTGTAAGCGGTCTCGAGTTCAATCCAGATCAGACTCTTTTGTATGCTTGCCAAGGATCAAAGGGTCGTATCATTTCAATTGATCCTCGAGACGGGGTCTTACAAACGCTCACCGAGGGTGTCAAACCGAATGATCTTGCTGTCACACATGATGGGTACATCCTCTTCACCCAAACGGCAACGTCGGAAGTGATCAAGGTTAATCCCAAGACTGGCGAGAAATCGGTTGTTGATCGAGGTATCACCAAACCAAATGGGATCGCACTATCAAATGATGGGGGAACACTCGCGGTCTCAGATTATGGAGGCACTCACACCTGGACTTTCCGAGTGAATCCCGAGGGAATACTTGATGCGAAGATGCCATCGATGCCCATGCGACTCAGAATCAATCCAGACGGCCAATTCAAGTTCAATGAAAAGCCGCAATATGTCTCTGCAGCCCGAGGGGATGGGATGGCCGTGGACCACAAAGGTCGGTACTACGTCACCAGTGACGTTGGCATCCAAGTATTTGACCCCACAGGACGACCCTGCGGAGTTCTGCCAAAAGTCGATCTCGACCAACCACTGACCACCTGCATCATCGGCGGCTCGGACAATAGCTCGCTTTACATCGCACAGGGTAAACGAATCTACAAGCGACGTTTATCAATCGACAAAGCCAGATAGAGCTTGGAATCACCCTCTCTCGCGAGTCAAGACTGTGGATGCCAGGTACCTTTCCCTTCTCATAGACGACTCGAAGCTGCGCGAGTAACAAACTGTTTTTTGTGTTGAATCGCACAACTGAGAATGGGAGTGTGATTTAGTCACATTCTTCCCGAAGATGGGAGCGAGTCCATCCTAGGCGTAGCCCCTGACCGACCCGCTCTTGCAAGGACCAACACCCGACGCAGCCGCCGAAATGTGCGTAAATTCACGTACATTTGTGAGAATTAAGCATTCAGGCTTGCCGCCGTCTAATAATCACCCGCGAGCCGACCTCGCCGGTCCAAATCGCAAATTAGCCAAAACAACACCTCTACAAAAGATGGCGGAGCAGAAGAGATGAAAATCTGGAAAGCATTCGGACTTGCACTCGCAATTAGTGTGCCATGGAGTAACTCGATTCAAGGGGCTGACATCGTTGATACTGCTGTGTCTGCCGGTCAATTCAAGACGCTTGTTGCAGCGGTACAAGCCGCGGAGCTCGTGGAAACACTCAAGGGTGACGGACCTTTTACCGTGTTCGCTCCGAGTGACGAAGCATTTGCGAAGCTACCCGAGGGCACGGTTGCTGACCTGATCAAACCTGAGAACCGAGACAAGTTGACGAGTATCCTCACATACCATGTGATCGCAGGCGAAGTGCTCGCGAAGGATGCACTTGCTGGCGGCGGCGGGGTCACCATTAACGGCCAGAAAGTAGACTGCGAATTGAATGGCGGTCAGATCATGCTCGACGGAGCCAAGTTGGTTGCTGCCGACATCGAATGCGACAACGGTATCATCCACATCATCGACAGTGTGATCCTACCCGAGTCAGCAACCATCCCAGAAGTCGCCGCGAAAGCAGGTACCTTCAAAACACTGGTTGCTGCAGTGACCGCAGGTGATCTCGCTGAGACTCTCAGCGGCGAAGGTCCGTTCACCGTATTCGCGCCAACCGACGAGGCTTTCGCAAAGCTGCCCGAGGGCACTTTGGAGACGCTGCTGAAGCCAGAGAACAAGTCGATGCTGGTCGACATCCTGACTTACCACGTGGTGCCGGGTCGAATCTACGCTGCAGATGCTTTGAAGGCAGGTGCTGCAAAGACGGTACAGGGCAGTTCGGTGGAAATTCAGGCTGGATCCGGAGGAGCAAGCGTCAACTCATCCAACTTACTCGTGACTGACCTTGATGCTGCCAACGGCGTCATCCACGTTATTGACGAGGTTCTTCTTCCCGGGAAAAAGCAAGCAAGCTGCCGGCAAATGCTGGACGGTGCGATCGCTCGCGGCGTACCAATGTATAATTCCGGTCATCATTCCGCTTGTGCCTCCCTGTATGAAAACACACTCGTTTCCGTGATGGAAAGAACATCGGACCCCCACTTGAGAGCACGCATGCACGCCGCCATTACCAAAGCAAAGCATCAAAGGTTTGCATCTCGCAAGGCATGGACGCTTCGCTACTGCATGGATGAAATGATGGTCATGCTACCGTAGCAAGAGTTTTCGAATGAAGGTCGGTTTCAGATCACTCACGATCCTCCGACCCGTAACCGAGCAGAGTGTGGAAGTATTAGACAAAGGCAGTAGTTTCGTCCTCGCTTCCCGTGGGGTACCTGGACCGCAGAGGCTTTGAGTCCAACCACACACTTTTTTCTATACTTCCAATTAACCCCGCCCGCATGGAATCAGCAGGCGGGGTTTTTTTATGCAAACCTGCCAAGTCCATGCTTCAAAATTCGATGCTCATCGATTGGTTCGCAAAACAACGAGAAGGACTGATGCATCAATCGAATAGCGGTCAAGTGACTGATACGGATAGGCCTGAAGAAAGATCAATCAAGAGAGATTACTCAAACCTGACCCTCAGCGGAGATAGGTTCATGCACCAGTGTCTTTTGCATGCAGTGCTTTTCAATCTTCCATGACAAGTATCGATCGACTTCGCGCGGTATACTCCTCGAAGGGCGTTTCGAAATAAATACTCATTGGAAAAGCAAAAAAAGAAGCATCAATGAAACAATACCCTGAAAAGCGATACCTCGTCGTAGGACTGATATGCATCTCTTTATTCGGAATGTCTGACCTAAACGCAGAGCGCCCGAATATTCTCATTGCAATCTCTGACGATCAATCCTTCCCCTATGCTTCGGCGTACGGCACGGCAGGTGTGAAGACCCCTGCTTTTGATCAAGTTGCTAGACAAGGGATTCTGTTTCATTCGGCATTCACACCCGCACCAGGCTGCAGCCCGATGCGAGCCGCCTTTCTGACGGGCAGGGAGATTTGGCAAAACGGTGCTGCGGGAACCCATGCCAGCGACTTCCCCCGAGATTTACCGGTGTTTACAGAACAGCTGGAGATGGCGGGTTACCACGTTGGAATGACCGGCAAGGGCTGGGGCCCGGGTCGCGCGACCGATTGGCCACACAATCCAGCTGGTCGAGCCTACGCAAAAGCGAAAATGAAATCTCCCTCCGGAATCTCATCTACTGATTACGCCACGAACTTTGAATTATTTCTTGAGGAATGTAAAAAGGATCAGCCATTCTGTTTCTGGTTTGGTGGCCACGAGCCACACCGAAGCTATCAGCCGGGCATTGGAGCGGAGGAAGGCATTGACCCATCAAAAGTTCACTTGCCGAGTTTTCTTCCCGACTCGAAAGAAGTCCGGTCGGACGTTGCTGATTTCATCTTTGAGGTGCAGTGGTTTGATTCTCATCTGAAAAGGATGCTCGACCACCTGGAATCCATCGGAGAAATGGACAATACGGTCGTGATTGTGACAAGTGATAACGGCATGCCGTTTCCCAGAGCAAAAGCCAATCTATATGAATACGGGATTCATATGCCTTTGGCAATGTGTTGGCCAGCGGAGTGGCCCGCCGGACAACAGCACCGACAATTGGTCAGCCTCATCGATGTCACTCGAACTATCTTCGATGTTGCTGAAGTATCACCGGCTCAAGAAAAAGAGCTTTCTGGAAACAGCTTAGACATGTCATTACGACAAGCAAACGACAACTGGCCTTCCCGGCGAAACGCCGTCTACAGTGGAAGAGAACGGCACTCCTCTTCGCGTTTTCACTCCCTTGGTTATCCATCTCGATGCATACGCACTGACACTCATCTCTATATAAAAAACTTTGCGCCGGAACGTTGGCCGGCAGGAACACCGGAAAAATATGCTGGTGCAAAATTCAATGAGTCAAAGGACCTCGTTGCCGGGACAATCGGCCCCAAAGATGGGGGATATCACGACATTGACAATGGACCAACCCTGCAGTGGATGATCGCAAACCAGAACGCACCTGAAGCGAAACCGCTATTCGACGCAGCCGTTGCGATCCGACCAGCGGAAGAGTTGTACGATATCCGTCAGGATCCGGGATGCCTCAATAATCTTGCACAGAAACCGAACCATCAGTCGCTGCGAAAAAGCCTTGAAAACCAACTCAACGCGTACCTCACTGATACCGGTGACCTGAGAGTCACATCACCGGAAAGGGCTAATGATTGGGAAATGTACCCACGCCACAGTTCGCTTCGCTGGTTTCCGGAACCGCAGTGGTGGTCTAACCCGAACAAACGGGTGCCAGATCAACCTTGGCTTGAATCACGGCGTCCTCGGAATTGAGCACCCGACAATTCATGTACATAAACCGTCAGTCTCGCTGCAGAAACTTCAACCAAACAGCTGCCATTCGATGAGCCATTAACTTCTTGGCTCTCGGATTTATCACGAAGAGAAGCAGAGGCGTGAGCTGCAATTATGTCTCGAACCAGAGGACATAAAAAACAGTGGAACCATCCGCATCCGGTTGATAGGCAATCTCCAACCCCCTGGTGCCCTGCATTCCGCGAGCAGGCACCGAGAAACTCGCACCCCAGACGTCTTTCTCAGAAAGATTCCACCATGAAAGATCGACGCCGACGTTGGAAAGAGAACGATTAAAATCAGGGGCAAGTTTGTCTGCATCAACGAACTCGGCTTCAAAGATCTCCGCTGGATTTAAGTCAGCCACCGAAAACTTAAAACGAATGCTGTCGTCCAACCCCTGCTGATGAGAATAGCCCAACGGCTGCAGCTTCACACCGGGCCGAATGTACATTAATTCGCGGCATTTCTGGACGTGCTCAACGGTTGGTGAGTTGGTGTGAAAATGGCTCGTTGCGATGAAATCACAACCCAGCGTTGAAACGATCAATAACAGTACCGAAGCACATAAGAACGCTGGTTTGCGTATCAGGCACGGAATAATCATTCCACGATTCATTTTAACCTTCCTACGGCAGTGGACTTACAAACTCACCTTTTCACGCTCTCGATCCCCTACTTTCCCATCAAGCAGGATCCGGGAGTGGCATCGCTTTTCTCTCACGTTTTCCATCCTCCCGAAGCTGGCGAAGGTTTTCGAGCAAATCGGCACGAGACTCGTATGTGAGGGACTGGCTGTCCGAGAACTCTTTCAACCTTGGAAGCAAAGTTGGATCCCCGGACTCAAGGGATTCGATGGTTTCATCAAGTAATGTTTGCACGGACGCCGAGTAATAAGACTGATCATCCAATTGCGTGATCGCGACGGACAAGATGCAAGCCATCAATAAGGTGACCACGACAAATGGCAAAGCACAGAGTATTCGCCAGCGGATTGAACATTTGAATTCTGCAATCAACCACAAACAGAGCAATCCGATCAGGATCACTACCAAAGCAACAAGAAGCCCGATCCCGAATCCTGATAACATCTCCGCCTCCAAACGCTTGCTCATAGAAAACGCAAAACCAATGACACAAATACCGACGGCCGCGAAATAGAGGAATAAGCTGATCGTGATTCTCACAAAGACCTAGCAGCGACAAAACTCTCCGTGTTGATTCTCCAACACGGAGAGTTCGACCGTGAATCAAACGCTAACTACATCTCGATCTCGTAACCTTTGCGACTTTCCCGACCAAGGAACTGATTAGCTTCGGCGTCACCGATGATTTCACGTTTGGCAGGATCCCACTTCAGTTCACGTCCGAGCCTTATGGCAATGTTAGCCAAGTGGCATGTCTCCAGCATTCGGTTGTGTGACCAAACATCCGAAATCGGCTGAGTTCTCGCCTTCATTCCAGCAATGAAGTTCGCCGTGTGATTTGCTGCAACTGGTCCACCATAGACCTCCTCAATCGCACCATCCGGTAGTGGGTTGGACGCGAGATCCTCGACAGGCTTGCCCACGATTTTTCCACGATTCACGAAGAATCGCCCCTTGGTGCCCTCGAACAGAATGCCGTTATCACCCTCGCTTGTAATGGTGAGAGGAATGTCGCCTGGCATGTTGGCGAGGATCTCAAATTTCGTCGGCGAATTATATTGATCGGTTACCGTGGGGTTACCGTTTTCATACTTAACGGGAAGCGAGTAACTCACCGGGGTAATCTTGTTGGGTCCCGTATCAGTCGCTCCCAAAGCCCAAGTCGCTATATCAACATGATGAGCTCCCCAATCGTTCATTTGCCCACCGGAATACTCATACCAATTGCGCCAAGCGTAATGGCAGTTGGTGTAAAGTGGCACACCGCCACCGTAACCCGTCCGCATTTCTGGCAGTGCACGGTAAGGCACTTTGGGCGCCGGCCCCAACCAGCGATCCCAATCGAGACCTTTGGGAACATCGATAGCGGGGATCACCGGTGACGCCGAGGCACCTCCAATACCACATGTGACTTTAACAACATCACCAATGCGACCTGCGCGAATCAACGCAATGGCCTGCAGAAACCGACTTTGGTTTTCGCTTCGCTGCATCGTCCCAACTTGACAAATCCGCCCCGTCTTCTTGACCACCTTTTCAATCAACTTACCTTCATCAATCGTGAGCGTTAGTGGCTTTTCGCAGTAAACGTCTTTACCTGCCAACATCGCCTCCACTGATACCTTTGTATGCCAGTGATCTGGAGTGGCAATCATGACCGCATCAATGTCGTCACGCTCAAGGATTTTTCGGTAATCACTGTAACCGTCAATCTGCTTACCTGTTCGGTCCTTGATCTTCCCAAGATTCGCACCAAGAACGTTTGCATCCACATCAGCGAACGCAGCAAAGTCAGCAAACCTGGTGGATTTACTGGTGATCGTCCAGCCCTGATTTCTCAATCCAATGGTTGCAAAGACGGGACGCTCGTTCGGAGAATCTTGCGCACTGGTCGCGCTACCTGTACTTCCAAAGAAGCCAACACCTGCTGCTACTGAACTCCGCTTGAGAAAGCGTCGGCGATTTAATTGAGATGACATATGAGTCCTTTTCGTTTCAATGAAATTGGCACACTTTGCAAGCCAACCATGTAGATCAAATAAATTCGGGAAAACGGTCAATACGATTCAGGATATGGATAACTCGAAGCAGAGAGACCGTCTGGTTACATGATACAAAATAGATCACTTCTCGAGTCCCTTAAACCGTTCATAGCTCTGGTTTAGGGGGTGAGATTCCGATTCTCCGTGAATCATTGACGCCGTCCACTCAGAAAGCCGCAAGCCCAGCCGCCTGCAAGCTTCCTGAACTCGCTCCTCATCGGGCGGTCCAGCTCCGATCGCGCCATAGTGCGCAGAGAACCTTACGTCAGAATAGTCCGTCAATCCAAAAACCAAAAAACCATAATTAATCAGGATGGATAAAAGTGAAAGACAGGTCCACTCCTGCCCCCCACCCCAAGCTCCCGCAGAGGAGAACACGCAACCAATTTTCCCGTCTCTTTGTCCCCAATTTTCAATCGGCTGCTCATCCCACCACTGTTTCATCTGCCAACTCACACACCCGTAATTCGTTGGCGACCCGAGAGCGAGCCCCTCGCACCAGTCCAGATCCTGATGATCTGCCTGCTCGATGCTCTTCAATCTCACTTCCGCATTCCTTAACTGGGACGCACCCTCCGCAATCAGCTCAGCCATGCGTTGGGTATTCGATGTGTTTGAATGATAAAGAACCAAGATCTTTGCCATGGAACCAGCCAGGTTTTGAAAACAAGTGAGGAGGTGAGCGAAGTCACGTACCTATGGTATTCAACCAATCAACCACAAGACGAGCAAAAGGCTCAACAGACGACTTCGGTCAGTATTGGGAATACAGAACCCCTTTCTTTTAAACACCGACCACGCGTATTTTGCCGACGATCGAAAAGCCCGTAAAAATATTGCTCAAGCAGGAACGGGGGAAATTCGTTATACTCAATCGAACATGTTTGCGCATCACTCTTCTCGTAGCATATAGGATTAGGTTCCAAAATGTTGATTGCACTGATCGTCCTGCTGTTCCTTGCGGCCATATTTGTCTTCTTCATCGTTGGCATCTACAACACCTTGGTTCGGCTGAAAAACCGCTACGAAAACGCCTTCGCTCAAATCGAGGTACAGCTAAAACGACGCTACGACCTGATCCCAAATCTGGTTGAAACCGTGAAGGGATACATGGCTCATGAGCGAGAGACGCTCGAAGCCGTCATCCAGGCAAGAAATCAAGCAATGAGCGGCTTGAAGCAAGCGGCAGCTGACCCAAGCAACGCGGCGGCAATCCAAGCCCTCTCTGGAGCCGAACAAGGCCTGACTGGAGCACTCGGTCGACTGTTCGCACTGTCAGAGGCTTACCCCGATCTGAAAGCCAATCAAAACATGGCACAACTGACTGAAGAGATCACGACGACGGAAAACAAAGTTTCCTTTGCGCGACAGGCTTACAATGATTCAGTCACTGAATACAACACGTACAAACAAACCTTCCCACCCGTCGCTGTGGCAGGAATGTTTGGACACGTTAACAATGCTGAACTACTCGACTTTGATAGCGAAGCAATTGCTGAAGCCCCGAAAGTTTCGTTCAACTAACAATTAGATGGCAACTACCTTTTATCAGCGTCAAGCTGATGCGAAAAAGAACTCAACCCGACTAATCGCGCTATTTGTTCTTGCAGTCACTCTCATCGTTTCCTCGATCTCGGTAACGACCTGGCTGTTGGCAGAAAACCTCCCGCGAGGTCGCAGAGTGCAAATGACGACAGGGAGTGGGTTTAACAGCAGTTCTGACAATATCACGTTGGCTGCTCTCACCGGCGGTGGTGCGCTGGCACTTATCGTTCTTGGATCGCTCTACAAAGTTTTTCAACTTCGCCGCGGTGGGGGCACACTCGTTGCGGAGAGTCTTGGTGGACGCCGAATCTCCTCGATGACACAGCTCCCCGAGGAGCGAAAGTTGATGAATATTGTCGAGGAGATGGCAATCGCTTCCGGTGTACCAGTGCCACCTGTCTTCGTCATGAAGGAAGACGGGATCAATGCGTTCGCCGCTGGCTACTCTCCATCCGATGCAGTGCTCGGTGTAACACAAGGCTGCATCCAAAAGTTGAACCGAAAAGAGCTACAAGGAGTCATCGCGCACGAGTTCAGCCATATCCTCAATGGTGACATGCGAATCAGCATCAAGCTGATTGGTATCCTGCATGGCATCCTTCTGATCGGCATGACCGGCCATATGGTACTCCGAAACCTCTTTTATTTTGGCGGAGGATCTCGATCCCGAAGGAGTAAAAAAGAAGGGGGCGGCCAGATCATACTGGTAATCTTAGCCCTTTCAGTGGTCGCAATCATTGTTGGATTCATCGGGGTTTTCTTCGGGAATCTCATCAAAGCTGCAGTCTCGCGGCAAAGGGAGTTCCTTGCGGATGCCTCAGCGGTTCAATTCACTCGAGACCCTTCAGGTATCGCCGATGCATTGAAACGAATTGGGGGGCATAGCGATGGGTCGCGTCTCGAGAGCGCAAACGCCTCCGAAGCCAGTCATCTATTTTTCACACAAGCGGTATGGGCAGGGATTGGGGGACTGTGGGCGACACACCCACCACTAACGGAGCGAATCAAAGCAATTGATCCGAGCTGGAATGGCAAGTTTGACTCCAGTTCAAGCACCACGTCCTCGAATACGTCAAGAACCAGTCAGGTTACGTCTGGCTTTGCGGGCAGCGCTCAAGGATCACAAACTGCCGAGATCGTATCAGAGGAAACCTCAGGCAACTTGCGTTCCACAACAACGACACCGATTAACGCGATCCACGCTGGACTGAACGTTGTCGGCGAACCCACGCTGGAACATCAACAATACGCCTCACAATTGATCGAACAATTACCACCAACTCTGCTTGATGCTG
Source organism: Candidatus Nitrosopumilus sp. (assembly GCA_964225475.1). GTDB lineage: Bacteria > Planctomycetota > Planctomycetia > Pirellulales > Pirellulaceae > Rubripirellula. The sequence continues at coordinate 12,542 of CAXQOB010000025.1, forward strand.
TGCATGACCCTTACAGTGCTAGGGCAGTAATCTTTTGCTTTCTGCTGGACTCTGACCAAGAGGTGCAAAAGAAGCAATTGCAGGCGATCAAAGCTCAGACCGGCGATGATTTCCACCGACTTGTGCGGCGATTACAGAATCATGTCGATGACCTCGATGTCACCAAGCGGCTGCCAGTAACCGACCTTGCCATCTCATCACTTCGCTCCATCTCAAGCAAACAGTACCGTGAATTCATCAAATGCTTCAACACGCTGATCAAAGCGGATGAAAAGATTGACTTATTTGAATGGATCATGATTCAGGTTATCTCGAGACACCTTAAACCGCAGTTTGAAAAGATAAAACCGAAACGTGAAAGCCATACTGCTTTAAAGAAACTCCAGCCTGATTGCGAGACGCTGCTCTCCGCGATTTCCGAGGCAGGAAATGATTCCGAACAGGCGATTCAGGCATTTCAGGCGGGAGCAAACAGCCTGCAGGAACTCTCTCTTGTTCCCGTCAAAGGAAACCAAAGTAGCCTGAGAGGGCTTGCACAGGCTTTGGAGAATCTATCTTCAGCCTCGGCCAAAGATCGCCGACGCCTCATCGATGCTTGTGCTCTGGCGGTTGAGGCAGACGGGATCATCACCTGGCAAGAGGCAGAGTTGCTTCGTGGTGTCGCGGACCTACTTGACTGCCCGATCCCTCCGCTCCTGCCATCTTAGCAGCGGCTGATTTACGCAAGATTCAACAGAGCGGTAGAGAATTCATCGAAAAGGCAGAGGTGTTTGAATTCATCAAACGTGATGCCATACTGGCAAAGCGATAAGGGACACTCCTCACTACAGCAGGATCGCCGCGAACAGCGACAAAGGGTGTAGATCTTTTATCGCCTTCTAGTCGATCAATGAATGATCACTCGATTCCCGAATCATTAATTCAGGTTTCAACAAGACGGATTCAAATTCTTCACCTTGCAATAATTGCACCATCGCCTCCGCTGCTTGCTGTCCCATCTCCACTGCGGGCTGGCGAACCGTTGATAAAGGTGGAGTGACAAAACGGGATTCCATTTGATCATCAAATCCAATCAAGGCGACGTCATCCGGAACGCGTATTGAGGCTCGGGATAGCGCTAACCGTGCGCCATAGGCAGTCAGGTCATTGGAAGCAAAAACAGCTGAAAAAGAAACGGATCTGGCCAATAAGGATTCAATTGCCTTGACTCCCGACTCTGCAGAAAAATCGCCGTCGACAATGAGCTCCGGCTCAAACTCCAAACCCGCCTCATCAAACGCCCGCTGATATCCCTCAAAGCGGGCGATTGCATCGGCGTGGTCAGCTAAGCCACGGATGAGCGCGATGCGCCGATGCCCCCTCTGAATCAAATGAGATGTTGCATCGTAGGCACCGCCTTCGTTGTCCACTGCAAGAGAGTGCAATTCATCCTCTTCACATTTTCTGGCAACGAGTAGTACCGGCAGATCACCGACAATCTTCGAGATCTGTGGACTCGAAAGGGTACCTCCAATGACCACTACACCATCAACTCGACGTCCAACAAGCGCTTGCAGTGCTTCTTTCTGTTCCGACCTTCTCCAACGGCCATCCGCAAAAATCGGCGAATAACCAGTAGCGGTGAGTCCGGTGATAAGGCCTTGAGAAATCGAATCATAAAACGGACTTCCCATCATTTGGGTCAGCACCCCAATCGTACTGGACCGCCCCGACGCGAGGCTCTGCGCGACAATGTTCGGCTTGAAGCCAAGTCGATCGGTAGCCTCTAAAACCGCTCGTTTTTTTTCTGCGTTGACCGCAACGGTGCCGTTGAGAACGCGAGAAACGGTGCTTTTGGAGACCCCGGAAACGCGTGCGATATCTTGAATCGTGACTTTCTTCATGGAGGGAAGAATACCACGCAGGAAACCGGTTTCAATAACGAATCCGTTGCATTCTTCACCAAAACCACTTATTATGAAACCGGTTTCATGATTAGGCGGAAGAAGCCATCTCCCACCAGTGCCTACCAAGACGGCGAGTTATCGCGATCTGGGCGAGTTTTTGTGATGTGTCGGGCGGGAAGCAAGGTTTCAACTGCACCCCCAACGGCTGGGACCGTCTGGATCTTAGTCACCAACAAGTAGTGAAACTTCTCTGCTCTGAGCACAACCCGCTCGATTCCTTAACACGCGGCAGTAACGATGAACTCAACAACCCACCGGAAGGTCCCCCTCAGTCAAAAAGTGGCTTTTGGAGTGGGGATGCTCGCTAACCAGATGTTCCCCGCCGCGTTAGGTGTTTTTCTGGTGGTTCTCGTGCAAACGTTAGGCTTCCCACCTTTGGCGTGGGGCTTGATTTTCTTCGCACCGCGTGCCTTTGATGCAATTACTGACCCCATCATGGGCTACATCTCGGATAACACTCGTTCCAAATGGGGACGTCGGCGACCGTACGTGTTTATCGGTGGAATCATTCTTGGCATCTCATACATTGCGATGTGGCAGCTATACCGTGAGAACACCCTTACCTTCAACTTTATTTACTTCATGGGATTCTCCCTGCTGTTCTATCTGGGATTGACGATCTTCAGCGTCCCCTATGTCGCGATGGGGTATGAAATGAGTGATGATTTCCATGAGCGGACAAGCATCATGGCGGTCGCACAGTTTATCGGGCAATTGGCTTGGGTGATTGCACCGTGGTTTTGGGTGATTCTTTACGACCCCAGCTGGTTTCCTGATGCGGATGCAGGAGTGAGAACACTATCCATTTGGGTTGCGATTCCCTGTGCACTGATGGCAATGACTCCCGCGTTGTTCATTCGTAGTGAATCAACATTAGATCGAGATGATTTCAAACCAATCAATCTCAAAGCAATCAGTAATAGCTTGATCGAAATCCTGCGGGCGACGGTGCAAGCATTTTCGATTCGTCAATTCCGTCAACTCGCTTTCGCTACCTTTCTTGTCTTCAATTCCTTCAACATCATCGCTAGCTTTACCTTTTTCATCATTGTCTATCATCTTTTCGATGGCGACGCGGGGGCTGCGGGTAAATGGCCCGCGATGCATGGTTGTGTCGGTGCGTTGTTCACAACTTTTCTGGTCATTCCAGTCGTTGCAAAAGTCTCCAAAACGATTGGAAAGAAAAAGACCTTTATCATTACACAAGGCATCTCAATCATTGGCTACGTGTTATTTTGGTTCCTCTTTATCCCCGGAACCCCCTCCGCTTTTCTATACGCACTTCCCTTCCATTCATTTGGTATTGGCGGACTGTTCACACTCATGATGTCCATGACCGCGGATGTGTGTGATATCGATGAATACAATTCTGGTGAACGGAGAGAGGGGATTATTGGTGCTGTTTATTGGTGGATGGTCAAGTTTGGTCACGCATTCGCGGGCCTTTTGGGTGGCGTCATTCTATGGCTGGTTGACTTTGACCCGGATGCAGCAACCGAGGCATCGCTCACTGGATTGAGGTTCTTCTACTCATTTCTTCCGATCATCGGTGTTCTGGGAGCAATCGCTGTGATGTGGAGATACGACATCACAGAAGAAAAGGCTAATGAAATCCGAAAGGCGCTCGCAGAACGGCGAACCGCTGAACAGAGCTGAATTGGCTAATCGACTCGGTCGCCTGTTTCGTGAATCGTCTGTAGCCCCCGAAAAAGTTCGGTTATCAAAGGCGGTGTTGACGAAACAATCGCACCATCACTTTTTTATTCACCCTTATGAAACGCGCTGTTTCTCGTTATCTATCAACAACAAAAAATGACCAATCAGTCTCAGTCTGTAAGCGGACAATCGGTGCAGGTGAACGGCGAACGTTATTACCAAATCACCAACACCCATCAGATGCCAGAATTCTTTATGTCGCTCGTTGGTTCGAGTGATCACTGGATGTTCATCTCCAGCCTTGGCGCGCTTACTGCTGGAAGGCGTGACCCCGATCATGCGTTATTCCCCTACGCTGCTGATGATCAATTATCGGCAGCACGTCATACAACCGGTCCCTACACCTGCATCACGGTTGAATCCACCAAAGGAGACAGTTCGAAACACCAGCGATGGGAACCGTTCCTCACAGCCTCTGCTGAAACGAAGCTACAACAGAATCTGTACAAGACACCGCTGGGCAACAAATTGATCCTCGAGGAAGTCCATGATGAACTCGGCCTCATTTTTCGATATCGCTGGGCATACAGTGAACAATTTGGATTCATTCGAAGCTGCGAACTAATTAACGAGAACGCTCACAATGTCCAACTAGAACTGATTGATGGACTCCAGAACCTCTTACCTCATGGCTTGGAAAGTGAGTTCACCATGCGTTTCAGCAATTTGGGAAACGCTTACAAAAAAAGTGAGAGAGTAGCAGATTCTGATTTGGGGATATTTTACCTAAGCTCAATCCCTACCGATCGCGCTGAACCAAGTGAGGGCCTAAAAGCAACGATCGCTTGGCAGACAGGCTTGGACCCTGACTGCATCCTTCTATCAACTCAACAGCTCAAGAAGAATACAGCCTCGAATGATCAACATCAAGCATTCAAAGACGAGACCGATATCCGAGGAAAGCAAGGTGCATTTCTCGCATGCAAAAAAATAACCCTTGCTCCAAAAACCAGCCAATCCTGGCACATCATTGCAGATGTAGATAAGGATCACTCCGATGTGATTGGCTTGAACGATTGGATTCAAAACTCAAACGATGTTGCGGTTCAAATTGAGCGAGATATTCTTGCCGGTGAATCTCATCTCAAAGGCATCATCGGATCCGTGGATGGCTTCCAATGTGGCTCTAACCTACGAAGATTAGATCGCCACATATCCAATACGATTTTTAATGCGATGCGAGGTGGAATCCCCCTTGATGGTTATCAGGTACCCAAAACTGACTTCCGAAGTCATCTGAAGCATTTCAACCGAGAGGTTTACCAAAAACATCAAGAACTCATCGAAAACCTGCCGGACAAAGTTCTCTGCTCAGAACTTCAGAGGATCACCTCAGCAACCAATGACGCTGACCTCACACGCCTCACCCAAGAGTACCTTCCACTCGCATTCAGTCGGCGACACGGAGATCCAACCCGTCCATGGAACCGCTTTGCCATTCAGCTAAAAACGGAATCGGGTGATCCTAATTTGCACTATCAGGGTAATTGGCGTGATCTTTTTCAGAATTGGGAAGCGCTCGCAGTTTCCTTTCCTGAATTCAGCAATGCGATGATTAATCGATTCCTAAACGCAACCACTGCGGATGGATACAACCCTTACCGAGTCACCAAGGATGGGTTTGATTGGGAAGCTCCCACCCCGGAAGACCCTTGGGCCAACATTGGCTACTGGGGGGATCATCAAATCATCTACCTTCTCAAATTGCTGGAGGCAAATCAGAAGACGAATCCAGATCAATTGAATCATTGCTTGAACCACAAATCCTATGTTCATGCCAATGTTCCGTATCGGATAAAAAGTTTTGAAGAAATCAAACAGGATCCTCGAGATACCATTCAGTTTGACGAGGATCTTGCAGCGACCATTGAAGCACGGATCAATGATATTGGTGCCGATGGTAAACTTCTTCAGAATCAATCGGAAGAAATTCAGCGAGTGACGATGCTTGAAAAGCTCCTCACACTCACGCTTGCAAAAATGTCAAACTTTGTGCCGGACGGAGGCATCTGGCTTAACACGCAGCGACCCGAGTGGAACGATGCAAACAATGCATTGGTTGGCAATGGTCTCTCGATGGTAACCACGTGCTATCTCTATCGATGGTGCTCATTCATCGAATCTTGGATTAATAGATGGTCGTCCTCAGCAGATGATCAAGACTTTGATGTGTCCGTTGAGGTGCTCGACTTTTTCGAAGCGGTGTTTGAAATCCTGTCTCGGCACTCAGGGGATGAATCGGAAGAATCCAATCCGCTAACCCAAGGCGGCGGCGCTTTTGAGCAGCGATCACCTCAGAAAAGAGCCACGATCGTCACGGAACTTGGTCAAGCAGGCAGCACCTTCCGCAGTCAACTCTATCAATTCGGCACCAGCGGACTGGATGGGCTTCTCTCGGTGGAACGATGCAAAGCGTTCTTTTCGATTGCGAAAGCACACCTAAAAAACACGATTCTGACAAACCGGCGACCGGATGCTTTGTTCCACTCTTACAATCTTCTACGATGGCAGGAGAACGGAATCCATCTCGATCGTCTTGATGAAATGCTTGAAGGCCAAGTTGCCATTCTAAGCGCGGGAATCCTCGATTCAGGGTCAACCGTTGAACTTCTAGACGCCCTCCGTCAGAGCAAACTCTATCGAGAAAACCAAAACAGTTACCTGCTCTATCCCGACAAACAACTTGCCCGCTTCCTTTCAAAAAACAACCTCAGTCCGAAAGTCGTTGAGTCAAGCCAATTGTTACAACGGTTACTGAAGGATAATGAACAGTCCATTATCAAGCGCGATCACCTCGGCGGATTTCACTTCAATGGATCAATACGCAATGCCAATGACCTTCGGCAAAGACTGTGTGATTTGCCAGAAACCTACCACATAGACGTACAGCAGGAATCAAATCAGTTAATTGAGTCCTTTATCGAATTATTCCAACACCATCAATTCACTGGACGATCAGGAACCTTCTTTGGCTACGAAGGCCTGGGTTCCATTTATTGGCACATGGTATCCAAACTTGGATTGGCTGTTGCAGAAAATTGCTACCGAGCGATTGAAGCCGATGCGAGCCCCGAATTACGCGATAAACTGCGTTCCCATTATGAATCCATTCGCAGTGGAATAGGAGCGGAAATAACACCACTTCAATACGGAGCCT